>HF990631.1:6112-23416 GCA_000432135.1 Firmicutes bacterium CAG:124 | reverse complement strand
GCGTTTTGGGAAATTGGAATGGTATATCAGCCGATGCCGCCGAGGGCTGCGCCTGCAACAAGCGCTACGATGCAGAGGATGCAGTAGACATACTTGGCAAGCGGATAGAACCAGCCGCCGATGGGCTTCTGGAGGCCGTCGTTGACTTCGTCGAGGACGAATTTCTTACCGGCGACCCAGAAGAACATGATACCAGCCAGCAGAGCGCCGAGCGGGCAGATGTAGATCGAGACGACGTCCATCCACTCGGAGGTGATCTTCTGGATGAGGATCGCGATCACGCAGCCAATGACAAGGATGATGGCAGTAGCCGGAACGCGCTTCAGCTTCAGGTTATCCTGCAGGGTCGCAACGGGTGCTTCATACAGGTTGATGATGGAGCTGAGGCCGGCGAACAGAACACAGACGAAGAAGATGACGCCGATGATCCGGCCGCCGGGCATACCGTTGAGAACATTGACCAGCCAGACGAACATGAGGCCGGGGCCGCCCTTCTCCAGCGGAGCGCCGCCCGCTGCCATGGCGGGGATGATAACGAACGCGGCGAGCAGAGCAGCCAGCGTGTCGAAAATCGCAACGTTTCTGGCGGAGCCAGGCAGGTTTTCATTCTTGGGCAGATAAGAGCCATAGATGACGGAGCCGTTGCCCGCGACGGACAGGGAGAAGAACGCCTGACCGAAAGCGAAGATCCAGACCATCGGATTTGCAAGGCCCTTGGGGTCGAGCGTGAAGATGTACTTGTAGCCTGCACTTGCACCCGGCAGGAACGCAATGTAGATGCCGAGGCCCACGAACAGGAAGAACAGAACCGGCATCATGACCTTGTTGGCCTTCTCAATGCCGCCGGAGACACCCATCGCCATGATGGCGAACGAGGCAACGATTGCAACGATGATCCACGGCAGGTTGCTGATCGCAACGATGTCGAAGTGGCCGCCGATGGCCGCCATATCCTGGCCCATGGCGTGCATATCGCCGGTAATGGCGATCGCGGTGTACTTGAAGATCCAGCCCATGACGACGGTATAGCCGATGGCCAGCGCCATGGAGCCGAGAACCGGGATGAAGCCGATGGCTTCGCCGATCTTGCGGTTGCCGCGCAGCTCGGTGCACTTACCGAACGCGCCGATGGGGCCTGCGCCGGTGGCACGGCCGAGTGCGAACTCGCCGATAACGCCGGTGGAGCCGATGAGGATAACGCAGATGAAATACGGAATCAGGAATGTCATGCCGCCCCAAAGGGAGACCATGATGGGGAAGCGCCAGATGTTGCCCATGCCGACGGCGGAACCGATGCAGGCCAGAATAAAGCCCCATTTGGATTTAAAGCCGTCGCGCTGTGTGGTTGCCTGTTTGTCAGCCATTTCTTTCCCTCCAATAAGAATGTTGGATTCGACTGTCACGCTGCGCCGGGGTCTCCGGCGCAGCGCCGTCCAGGTTTACTTACTTTCTTCTGTTGTGAATTGCTTACTTTTCCTCGTTGGGATACGGCTCGAGGAACGCGTGGAAGTGGCGCATCGGGAGGTTGTGGCCCCAGACGATACGCATGTTGGGGATGGATTCGCGGTCTTCATACAGAGCCTTGACGGCTGCGATGACGTAGTCGAGATGCTCCTGCGTGAGGCGGCTGCGGTCGATGGCGAAGCGCACGACGTTTGCAAGCTCTGCCTGCTGCTCCGGGGTCTTGAGGTCGTATTCCATGGAATAGTCGCCCAGCTCGGAGACGCGGATGCCGTAGCGGCGGATCAGTTCAAGCGAGAAGCCTTCGCCCGCGAAGGTCTCGTGGCCGCGCTTGCCGTCGAAGAACTCATCCATGTTGATGTACACAGCATGGCCGCCGGCGGGAAGAACGACGCCCTTGACGCCTGCCTTGTAGAAGCCCTGTGCGAGATATTCACACTGCTTGATGCGCTCGTCCATGTAGTTGAAGTCGCAGCTTTCGTACATACCGACAGCCAGCGCCATAATGTCACGACCGGACATGCCGCCGTAGGAGTCGTTGCCGTAGCAGGAGATCTGCTTGACCTTGAGCAGAACGCCGACGTCGGTCTTGACGGTGCCGTCCTCGTTGAAATCGGAGAAGTTCTGCCAGAACAGGCCCTTGTCGCGGAAGGCAACCATGCCGCCCATGTTGGCGTGGCCATCCTTCTTGGCGGACATACAGAAGCCGTCGCAGTAGGAGAACATCTCGGTGGCGATCTCGGCGATGGACTTGTCGGCATAGCCTTCTTCATTCATCTTGATGAAGTAGCAGTTTTCAGCCCAGCGAGCGACGTCGAAGATCAGGGGGATGTTGTACTTATGCGCAACGCGGTTGATCTCACGGATGTTGCCCATGGAGACCGGCTGGCCGCAGATGGGGTTGTTGGTGATGCAGGTGAAGACCAGCGGGACATTCTCGGGGCCGACCGTGGTGATGAGCTGCTCGAGCTTTTCGATGTCCATGTTGCCCTTGAACGGGTTCTTCTCGTACTTGCCGCCTTCGGGTACCTGATACAGAAGCTCCTTATGATAGAGGTTTCTGGGAATGGAACCCATCTGCTTGATGTTGCCCTCGGTGGTGTCGAAGTGGCCGTTGGAGGGGATGGTGAAGACCTTACCCGGATGACGGGCGGCGAGGATCTTCTTGACGATCTCCATCAGAACGGATTCCGCTGCGCGGCCCTGCTGGATGATGAAGGTGTTGGGGCGCTCCATCTGGGCTGCGCCGCCGTTAAAGAGGCCGCCCTCGTATTCGGGCAGGTAGACCTTTTCCATCATCGTCTCGACGTCGCGGCAGTCGGTGCGGACAAGATCGAGGATCTTTTTCCAGTTCTTTTCGCCGCCGCGCTCAAAGATGTCGCGGAAGGTATCGAGCAGGACATAGTAGCCGGTGTTGCGGCCATATGCCTCGTCGCCCAGGAACAGGGAAGCCCACTGGTGGTTGGTCATGGCGGTGGTGCCGGAGTCGGAGAGCATATCGACCGTCAGCATACCGGCGGGGAATGCAAACTCATTATAATGGGTGGCTTTCAGGACGCGTTCGCGCTGCTCGACGGTAACGTCGGGAATATCGCGGACGGCAAAGGTAAAATGATGGGGCGCGGGGACATTCAGCGGATATTCGTTGCTCATAATAATACTGACCTCCATTAGTATTGGCGTTTTACGCCGATTGTTTTGGAGATACCCCGGTCGTCGCAGACAGGTTTTCTGCCGGCGCCTGGCGGACAGTATCAATTCACGGTTTTTTCCTGCTTACAGGACGGCGATGCACTCGATCTCGACGAGCGCATCCTTCGGAAGACGTGCGACCTCAACTGCGCTGCGCGCGGGGCAAGCGCCCTCGAAGAACGTGGCGTACACGCCGTTCATGGCTGCGAAGTTGTTCATGTCGCTGAGGAAAACGGTCGTCTTGATGACGTTTTCCATGGCTGCGCCTGCCGCTGCGAGAACTGCCTTGCAGTTTTCGAGGGACTGACGGGTCTGCTCCTCGATGGTTGCGGGGAACGCGCCGGTTGCCGGGTCGATGGGCAGCTGGCCGGATGTGATGATCAGGCTGCCTGCCTGGATGCCCTGCGAATACGGGCCGATGGCCGCGGGGGCCTTTTCAGTAGAAATGACGGTTTTCATAAACTGTCCTCACCTCCTCATTATGATAAGAGTTTATCACTCCGCGATTCAGTTGTCAATATAATTACTGTAAACTACCAGATAAAAAACTCAAAATTGTGCATTTCGCACAATTTTTACTGTTAATTTTCGTATGTTAAAAAATATTTCTCGTTTTGAGAAAATACAGTGAGAAAATCGGGCGGATTTCGTTGCGTTCGCGAAAAAACTGTGCTAGTATGAGAAATACGGACACATCATAAGGAGGAAGCCCTATGACGGAACAGATGCTTCGGCAGTATACCGTGCTGGTCGAATACCTCGGCGCAACGCTTGGGCCGGATTATGAGGTCGTACTGCATGAGATCCTGCCGGAAACCAGCCGCGTGGCCGCCATTGCCAACGGCACCATCAGCGGCCGCAGCGTCGGCGCGCCGATCACAAACGCGGCGCTGCGCATGATCATGCAGAAGCAGTACGAGACGAGCGACTATAATCTGAACTACACCGGACAGCTTGCAAACGGAAAGACCATCCGTTCGAGCACGATGTTTATCAAGGACGGCGGCAAGCTGGTCGGCCTGCTGTGCATCAATTTTGACGACAGCCGGTTCCACGAGATCAGCGACGCCATTCTCAAGCTCATCCACCCGGACGATTTTGTCCATCACCACTACTTCCCTGTCGACGCGCCCGCCAAGCAGCCCATGCAGCCGCAGCACGCGGCAGCCGTCCCGGCGGAGCATTTCCAATCGGACATGAACAGCCTCATGGAGGAGCTGTTCGAGACGGTCACGAAGTCCGTCAACGTGCCGCTCGACCGCCTGACGCAGGCCGAGCGCACCCGCATCATCGCCCAGCTGCACGAGCAGGGGATGTTCGAGCTGCGCGGCGCGGTGCAGTTCACGGTCAAAAAGCTGTCCTGTTCGCAGGCAAGCATTTACCGGTACATTAAAAAAGCAAAGGCGGGAGAGAACGCGCAGAACGAGTGATCCTCACCTGTCCGGATGCAGCTGTAGGGGTAGATGCCCACATACACTCAGGCAAGCTCATTTCTCTCTTGATCATAGAACAAACCCGCACCCGGACGGCTTGTTGTGCGTCCGGGCGCGGGTTTTTCATTTGAGCTCCCATTCCTTGAGCTGGCTGGCCAGCTCGTACAGGCGCTCGTAGCTGCTATAGCGGGTCTGGCCGATTTTTCCTTCGGCAAGGGCCTTACGGACGGCGCAGCCGGGCTCTTTCCGGTGGGCGCAGTCTGGAAACTGGCAATGGCCGAGATACGGAGCGAACTCCGGGAAGGCATATTGCAGCTGCTCCTTGTGCACCAGCTCCATGCGCTCGGTGTCGAACGCGGAGAAGCCGGGGGTATCGGCGACGAACGTATTGCTTCCCAGGCTGTAAAGCTCAATGTGGCGCGTGGTATGGCGGCCGCGGCCGAGCTTTTCCGAAACCTCGCCGACGGGCAGCTGAAGCTGCGGGCAGGCGCGGTTCAGAAGGCTGGATTTGCCGACGCCGGAATTTCCGGTCAGGCAGGAGAGCTTTCCTGCAAGCGCTTCGCGCAGGGCCTCGATGCCCTCGCCTGTTTCCGCGCTCGTGACGAGCACGGGGACGCCCGCTCTGCGGTAGATCTCCGCAAGGGGCTGCGCCGGAGCCAGATCGTCCTTGTTGACGACGACGAGGGCCGGGACGTTTTGCAGCTGGGCGATGGCGAGGACGCGGTCGATGAGAAACGGCTCCGTCACCGGGATGGCGCAGGAGGCCAGCACGACGAGCTGGTCGATATTGGCGACCGCCGGGCGGATAAACGCGTTTTTCCGAGGCAGAAGCGCCTCCAGAACACCCTTGTCCCCCTGCCGGGTGATACGGACGAAATCGCCGACGAGGGGCGACTGGTCCTGCCGCCGGAAGCGGCCTCTGGCGCGGCACTCGACAACGCCGTCCTCCGTCTGTACATAATAGAAGCCGCTCAGGGCTTTGATGATGCGATACTCTTCCATGCGCTTACTCAAACAGGATCAGCTGCGAATCGTAGATCGCGCCGTCGAGGTAGACGTCGACCGGGAGCGTACCCTTGCCCCTGACCGTGACCTCGACAATCACAGAGCGGTCGTCTGTGATCGACACGGAGGCCGGGCCGTATTGCAGCACGCCGTCGACATAGACAGTGATCTCATACAGGCCGCTTTTGCTCGGAAGATTGACCTCGATGGTCTTCTCGACAGTCTTCTCCTGCACAACGACCTCGATCATGTTGGACTTGGTGGTCTTCGTGTCGTCGCCGAGGGAGTTTTCCACGACGCAGAAATAGTAATACGTGCCGGGGACGGAGGTATCGGCAGCGCAGGTGGTGTTCCCTTCCCGGCTGCGGGAGACGAGCGCGGCGTTTTCATAGCCGCCGTCGGTGCTCATGTACCAGGCGTAGCGGAGCGTCCCGTCGTCGGAGGCATAGGCGGAGATGGAGAGCGTGACCGACTCGTCCTGCAGAACAGCCTGATCCTGCGTCAGATTGGTCACGACCGGAGTCGCGGCCTCCTCCGGGCCTTTGGACACGCGCAGGTTGATGACGGTATCCTTTTTGACCATCTGGCCGCCGTCGATGGACTGGAACGTGACCGTGCCCGCGGGCAGGTCGCTGTCGTCGCTGCGGATGCTGCCGTTTTGCAGTCCGGCGTCCGCGATCATCTGCAGCGCCTTGTCCACGTCCTCGCCAACGAGCGTCGGAACCTCGGTCAGCTCGATATCCGGGCCGAGCGAGACGACGAGGGTAACGGTCTGGCCGCTGGTGAGCGGCGTATCGCTGACCGGGTCTGTCTGGATGACATAGCCCTCGGTATAGATATCGTCCTTGCGCTCCTCGATCTGAATGTTCAGGTTCAGGCCGAGGGCGTTCAGCTGCTGCTCGGCGTTCTGCCGCGTGAGATTGACGAGCGGCGGCATTTTCGTCTCGCTGACGCCCGCGGAGACGGTCAGCTTGATGGTGCTGCCGACCTTCGCCTGCTTTTCAGGCAGCGGGGACTGGTCGACGACGACGCCCGCCGCATACTGGCTGCTTTCAACATAGCCGTCGATTTGAATGACGAAGTCCGGGTAATCCTCGGCCCGGATCTGGTCGGCGGTCAGGCCAATGAGCCGCGGGACAGCTGTTTCCTCCGTCTTTCCAAACAGGCCGGAGAAGAAATAATTGTACAGGAAATAACAGATGACGATCACTGCCAGCGCGATGCAGACGACGCCGGCGATGACCGCGATGCGGCTGCCGCGCCGGGAGGCGTCCTGCTGGGCCTTTTTGTCCTGCTCGAGCTGCTTTTTCTTCGCGACCGCGTCGGCAAGCGCGCCCTTGACCGCGTTCGTGCGGCCCAGCGTCTTGGGCATATAATCGGGGTCGTTCATCAGGCGCTGCACGTCGATGCGTTCAGCAGGCGCTGCACGTCGATGCTGTCGGCCTCGGCGGTAAAGTCAAAGACGATGTTCGGCTCCTTGCGGAATTCCTCCAGATCGTGGAGCATACGGGTCGCCGAGGGATAGCGGTGCGACAGCTCCGCCGTCATGGCGTGCATGGTGATCTGCTCAAGGCCGAGCGGAATGGAGGGGTTCAGCTCACGCGGCATGGTGGGATGGCCGTTAATGTGTTGAATGGCGACAGAAACGGGCGTATCGCCGTCATACGGCGGGCGGCCCGTCAGCATTTCGTACATGACGACGCCGAGAGAATAGAGGTCGGCGCGGCAGTCGACCTGCGCGCCCTTGGCCTGCTCGGGCGAGATATAGTGGACGGAGCCGAGCGCCTCGCGCGTGAGGGTGTTCTGTGCGGAGGAGACGCGGGCAATGCCGAAGTCCGCGACCTTGACGCTGCCGTCCTTCAAAATCATGATATTATGGGGCTTGATGTCACGGTGGACGATGCCGCGGCTGTGCGCGTGCTCAAGTGCCTTGCAGATCTGCGTGGAGAAGTGCAGGGCCTCGCGCCAGTTGAGCGTGCCCTTCTGCTCCATATACTGCTTGAGGGTAATGCCCTCGATCAGCTCCATGACGATGTAGTCGATGTTGTCTGAACGCGACACGTCGTAGACGCTCACGATATTCGGGTGCGAGAGCATGGCGACGGCCTGCGATTCGGCGTGGAAGCGGCGGCGGAACTCTGCATCCTGCGAGAGGTCTTCCTTTAATATTTTAATGGCCACGAGCCGGTTGAGGCGGTGACAGCGGGCCTTGTAGACGTCCGCCATGCCGCCGGAGCCGATTTTTTCAAGGATCTCGTAGCGGTTATCCAACAGCTTTCCGATGTATCGGTCCATCAGGCTCGCTCCTTTCCGAAAAATTTCATCCTATGCGCCCTCCCGTCAGACAGCCGCCAGCGTGACGGTCACGTTGTCGGGTGCGCCGCGGTTCTTGGCGATGTGCAGCAGCCGCTGGCAGCAGTCGCTTTTGCTCAGACCGTGGACGACCTCAAAGAGCATCTCCTGATCGGCCATTTCGTTGGACAGGCCGTCGGAGCAGAGCAGAATGCATTCGTCGCGGCGCAGGCGGCAGGTAAAGACGTCTCCTTCGACCTCCGGCTCGGTGCCGACGGCGCGGGTGATGACGTTTTTGCCGGGGTGGAGCTTGGCCTGCTCCTGCGTGAGCTCGCCGCGCTCGACCATATAGGCGACCATGGAATGGTCGCGCGTAATGAGGCGCACGTCCTCGCGGGTAAAGTGATAGGCACGGCTGTCGCCGACGTTGATAACGACGGCCAGATCGCGGCTGATCCAGGCGGCGACGAGCGTCGTGCCCATGCCGGTAAAATCATCGCTCAGCTGCGACTGCTCATAGACGGCGCTGTTGGACAGCTCCAGTGCGCTGCGGAGCATGGCGGCGGCCTTTTCCGGTGTCATGCCGGGGCGCTGCGTGCGGCGCACCTCGTCCGTGAAGACCTCGACGGCGAGGCTGCTGGCAACGTTTCCGGATTTCGCGCCGCCCATGCCGTCGCAGACGATCATGAGCACACGGTCGCGGCCAAACGGCACGATCGCGTAGGAATCCTGATTCTGCTGCCGGATATTGCCCGGATCGGTCAAACCCCAGGTCTGCATGGAGATTCCTCCTTCAGTCAGTTTGATTCATATTTGCGGCGCAGCTGGCCGCAGGAAGCGTCGATATCGCTGCCGAGCGTCCGGCGGAGCGTCGCGGTGACACCGTTTTCCTCCAGAATGGTCTGGAAGCGGCGGATGGCCTGTCTGGATGAGGTATGCAGGCCGCTTTCGGTGACGTTGTTGAGTGGGATCATATTGACGTGCGCGCCCATTCCGGCCAGCTTCTTTGCCAGCAGCTGCGCCTGCTCCGGGCTGTCGCTCACGCCGTCGATCATGGTATATTCAAAGGAAATGCGCCGCCCGGTCTTCGCGAAGTAGTCGCGGCAGGCAGATAGCAGCGTGTCGACCGGCCAGCGGCGGTTGACGGGCATGATCTTACTGCGCGATTCGTCGTCCGGCGAGTGCAGGGACACGGAAAGCGTCAGCTGCAGATCGCGTTCGGCAAGCTGTTCGATCTTGTCGACGAGGCCGCAGGTGGAAAGGCTGATGTGGCGCATCCCGATGTTCATGCCGTCCGGGCTGTTGACAAGCTCCAGAAAACGCATGACGTTGTCGAAGTTATCCAATGGTTCGCCGATGCCCATCAGGACAATGTTGGAGATCGGCAGGCCGGAATCCAGCTGGGAAAAAAGCACCTGATCAAGAAGCTCCGACGGCTCAAGCCTGCGGACAAGGCCGCCGATGGTCGACGCGCAGAACTTGCAGCCCATCGGGCAGCCGACCTCCGAGGAGATGCAGACGGTGTTGCCGTGGTGGTACTGCATGACGACGGATTCGACGCAGTTGCCGTCACGCAGCCTCCAGAGATATTTGATCGTCCCGTCAAGCCTGGAGATCTGCTTGCGGGCGACGGTGGGCTTATTGATGAAATAGAGGCTGTCAAGCGTTTCGCGCAGGGGCTTGGAGAGGTTCGTCATGGCCTCGAAGCTGACCGCGCCGCGGTGCAGCCACGCGAAGACCTGCTTTGCGCGGAATTTCGGTTCACCAAGCGCCGCGAACGCGTCTTGCAGCTCGGCCAGCGTCATGGATTTGATATCCTGTTTCATGCGTGTTTCCTCAGCTTACAGATGAAAAAGCCGTCCGCCGCGTGTTTGTGCGGCAGGAGCGCGGCATAGCCCTCGTTGGGAAGGTCAAGTCCGTCCGGGACTGGGAACGGTTCCAGTGAAAATTCCGGGTGTGCCTGCAAAAACGGCAGGGCGACAGCCTCGTTTTCCTCTTTTCGGACGGTACAGGTGCTGTAAAGGAGTGCGCCGCCGGGCTTTACATAGCGGCTGACGGTTTCCAGAATGGCGCGCTGCACCTCCGGCAGGCGCTCGATGGCGTCCAGCGGCTTATAGCGGATGTCCGGCTTTTTGCGGATGACGCCGAGGCCGGAGCACGGCACGTCGGCGATGACGAGGTCAAACTGCGCTTCGAGCGCGGGGTCAAACTCCGACGCACTGCGCTGTTCGGCCTTCAGGATGGAAATGCCGAGCCGGGCGGCATTTTTTTCGATCAGGGAAATCTTATGCGCGTGCAGGTCGCAGGACAGGATGCTGCCCGTATTTTCCATCTGCATGGCGGCGGCGAAGCTCTTGCCGCCGGGGGCCGCGCAGCAGTCGAGCACGCGCATGCCGGGCGCTGCGCCGGAGGCCAGCACGGCCAGCTTCGCGGCGGCGTCCTGCACATAGACCGCGCCGGACTGGAACAGCGGCAGCGATTCGAGATTGCCCGTGCCGGAGACGAGGAAGCAGCCGGGCAGCCACGGGTGCGGCTCACAGGCGATCCCCGCTTCGTCCAGCGCGGCAGCCACCTGCTCTGCAGATGCCTTCAGGGGATTTGCCTGAAGCGCCGTTTTGGGAATGTCGTTGTCGGCGGCGAGGAAGGCTTCGAGCGTTTCCTCGTCCATGGACGCACGCAGGCAGTCGACGAGCGGCTGCGGGTGAGAGTATTTCGTGGCCAGATCGTGCGGCTTTTCCAGCTCGTCCTTTCTGCGGGCAAGGGTGCGCAGCGAACCGTTGACCAGACCGGCGGCGCGTTTGTTCGCATAGGTCTTCGTCTGCTCGACCGCTTCATTGACGGCGGCAGAGACGGGGATCTTATCCAAAAATAAGATCTGATACGCGCCGAGACGCAGGATATCAAGCACGACCGGCTGTAATTTTGTCAGCGGGGACGCTACGGCCTGCGCAAGATAATAGTCCAGCAGCATCCGGTTCTGCACCACGCCATATAACAGCCTTGCAGCCAGCGCCGCGTCGCGGCGGTCGAGCCGGTCGCGGGCCGTATAGTCCTTCAGCGCACCGTCGGCCCAGGCGTTCTGCCGCCGCATGGCAATCAGCACGGACAGCGCCGTCGTTCTTGCGTTCATAGCTACCTCTTATTCAATGGTGATCGGATGTCCCCGGAAATAATCGGGGGCGGGCATACGCTTGCCGCCCTTGGCCTGCAGCTCACGGACAAGAACGGTATTGCCGTCCTGACAGGCGACGAGCAGGCCCTTTTTCGTCAGCGCGACGAGCGAACCTGGGGCTTTCTCCGTTTTTTGATCGGCATATTCCACGCGGTAAATTTTAAATTCCGTGCCGCCAAGCTCCGCCGTGGCGACGGGCCACGGGACAAGGCCCCGCACGTGGTCGACAATGAATCTCGCGGGCTGGTTCCAGTCGATGGGGCTTTCCTCCTTGGACAGCATGGGCGCGTAGGTCGCGCGGGCGTTATCCTGCGGGATGCGCGGAGCCGTCCCTGCCTCGATTGAGCGGACGGTATCGGCGCAGAGGGGCGCGGCGAGCTGCGCAAGGCGCGCCATCAGCTCCTCGGAGGTTTCCAGCGGCTGGATTGCCGTTTTGCGGATCTCAATGATATCGCCCTCGTCCATGCCTGCGGAGAGGTACATGGCGGTGACGCCGGCCTCATCGCAGTGGTTCAGGATGGAGCGCTGCACGGGCGCGGAGCCGCGAAGCTGCGGCAGGATGCTGCCGTGCATATTGATCGCGCCGTATTTCGGGATATCCAGCACGGCCTGCGGCAGAATTTTGCCGTAGGCGACGACGACCAGCAGATCGGGCTTCAGCTCCCGCAGCTGCTGCACCGTCTCCTCGTCCCGGAAGGACTGCGGCTGATGCACCGGCAGGCTCACAGACTGGGCATATTCCTTGACGGGCGACGGGATGAGCTTCATGCCGCGGTTTTTCGGCGTATCGATCTTGGTATAGACGGCAGCAATGTCAAAGCCGTCCGAATGCAGCTTTTCCAGACACGCCCTTGCAAACTCGGGCGTGCCCATGAAGACGAGTCTCATTCCCCGTCCTCCTCTTCCTCCTGCCGGGTCATCTCCTCCAGCTCCTCCGGCGTGAGCATCCGTTCAGCGATCTCGGTGTACATATGGCCGTCAAGATGGTCGATCTCGTGCAGGAAGCAGCGGGCGACGATATCCTCGCCCTCATATTCGTACCAGTCACCGTTCCGGTCCTGTGCGCGGACGACAACGTGCTCGGGACGGGTGACGATGCCGTATTTGCCGGGCAGGCTCAGACAGCCCTCCACGCCGGTCTGCGTTTCCTCGCTGACCTCGACGACCTCGGGGTTCACAAGCTCTACGTCTTCCTCGCCGGTATCGACGACGCAGAGCCTGCGCATCACGCCGACCTGCGGCCCGGCAAGGCCCACGCCGTTCGCGTTGTGCATCGTCTCGATCATGTCCTCGATTAAAATCGCAAGCTTCTGGTCAAACCTTGTGACAGGACGGCAGACCTTCGTCAGAATGGGGTCGCCCACCGTCACGATCTTTCTCAGTGCCATAGTATTCTCTGCTCCTTTTCGTGAAGGGTCCAATTTGATTTATTTTATCACGCTTTCCCGCACTTCTCAAGTCAAAAATCGGCGAATATGCGCACGAATGGAAAATCCCCGGCCCTGTCCGCGTCTGGACAGGGCCGGGGGCACATCATAGCAGCTTATATCCGCGTGAGATCCGAACCATCACGCGGAGATATGACCAGAATCGTGCGCGTCTTCGTCAGGCTGTCTGCGCCGTGCGCAGACGGCGGCAGCAGCGAATGAAATAGAGGATCTCCGCCGCGGCAGTGATCGTCCACGAGAAGATGTAGAGCAGATACAAAGACGGAATGGTGTGGAAATGCGCGAAGATCGTATAGACCCAGATCACGCGGAACACGCATGAGCCCATGATCACGATCACCGTCGGCACAAAGCTGCGGCCAAGGCCGCGGCAGGCAGCGATGGTGCAGTCCATGAAGGCGCTGACGCAGTAGGAGAAGCACATGATCCGCATCCGCTCCATGCCTGCGGCGACGACGTCCGCGTCGTTTGTGAAGATGTACAGAAACGGTTCGCCGCACAGAAGAAACGCCGCGCCGAGAACCGCCGCGATCGCGAACGAATAGCCGAGGCTGATGTAATAGCTCTTCATCATCCGCTCCTTTTTCCCTGCGCCCCAGTTCTGGCCCATGAAGGTCGAGCAGGCGGTATAGAACGCGGCCATGACATTATAAATCACGTTGTCCACGTTGACCGCGGCGGAGTTGCCGGAAACGACGGTCGAATCAAACGAGTTGATGCCGACCTGAATGAACAGATTCGCGACCGCAAAGATCATATGCTGGATCCCCGCCGGGACGCCGAGGCCGAGAATGCGCCCGACCTCGCTGCCATGCAGGCGCAGAAGCTTCCACTCCACGCGGCAGCTGTCTGTCAGCCGCGTCATGTGCAGAAGCACCAAAACCGCCGACAGATACTGTGAGATGATGCTTGCCAGCGCCACGCCGTCGGCGGCCATTTTGCAGACGATGACGAAGAACAGGTTCAGGATCACATTCAGGATGCCTGCCGCCGTCAGATAGGCCAGGGGCCGCTTCGTGTCGCCGCTGGCGCTCAGGACGGCGTTGCCGAAGTTGAAAATGCCGAGCGCCGGCATACCGAGCGCGTAAATGCGGAAATAGAGCACCGCGCCGGGCAGCAGATCGTCCTTCGTCTTCAGCAGCTCCAGCATCGGCGCGGCCAGGAAAAAGCAAAGAACCGCGATCACGACGCCGGACAGCGTACACAAAATCAGCGCCGTGTGGACGCAATTTCGCGTGTCTTCTTCCTGACGTGCGCCTAGATACTGCGCCACGCGGACATTGACGCCGTTGGACAGGCCGATGAGAAAGCCCGTAAACAGCGTGACAAGCGTTGACGTAGAGCCGACGGAGCCGAGCGCCGTCGCGCTGGAGAATTTTCCGACGACGGCCACGTCCGCCATGTTGAACAGCACCTGCAGAAGCTGTGAGAAGATCAGCGGGACACTGAACAGCAGGATATTTTTGTATAGTGACCCTTCGGTCATCTGAATACCGCCCGCACGGGCGGGACGCGATCTTGCCATAACGACAGTTCCTCTTTTTCGCATCATTTGCCGCAAAAGCTTCCCTATTATAGAGGCTTTCCCCCTGCGCGTCAAGCGGGATCGCGCTATTTTTTCTGTGCCGCACCGGCACGGGAGCTTCCCGGACTCCTCTGCGTCATTTTCCCTGAAAATGCACCTCTCCACGGCAGGAGAAGGCCGGGAGTTTGGGGCAAACGAACTGTGCCCCCGCTTTCCAGCAGGGGCACGAGTGGTTTTATTCGGATTCGGACGGGGCCTCGGTCTGCTCGGGCGGTTCTTCCGCCTCGCTGCCGTCCGTCAGCCTTTTGCTGTCGGCGTTGACGTAGGCCATGAACTCGTCGCCCGTGATGGTCTCCTTGCTCAGCAGGTACATTGCGATCTCGTCAAGAAGCGAACGGTGCTCGACAAGAAGCTTTTTCGCGTCCGCGTAGCAGTCCATGAGCAGCTTGTGGATCTCTTCGTCCGCCGCAGAGGAGGTGGAGTCGGCGCAGTTCATCATCGTGCTGCCGTCGAGATACGGGTTCGAGACGGTGGACAGCGCCATGAGGCCGAGCTTGTCGCTCATGCCGTACTGTGTCACCATCTTGCGGGCCAGCTCCGTCGCACGCTCAATGTCGTTCGACGCGCCGGTCGTGGCGATGCCGAAGACGACCTGCTCGGCAGCGCGGCCGCCCAGCATGGTCTGGAGTTCGACGATGAGTTCTTCCTTACTGGACAGGAATTTTTCTTCTTCCGGCATCTGCATGGTATAGCCCAGCGCGCCGGAGGTGTGCGGGACGATGGTGATCTTGGAGACGGGCTGTGAGTGTTTCTGCAGCGCCGCGACCAGCGCGTGGCCAACCTCGTGGTAGGACACGATGCGCTTTTCGGTGTCGGTCAGGACGGTGCCCTTCTTCTCCGTGCCCGCGATGACAAGCTCAAAGGACGTCAGCAGATCCTGCTGGTTGACAGCCTTGCGCCCCATACGCACGGCGCGCAGCGCCGCCTCGTTGACGAGGTTGGCAAGGTCTGCACCGACCGCGCCCGCAGTCGCCTGCGCGATCTTGTGCAGGTCGACATCCTCGGCCAGCTTGATATTTTTTGTGTGGACGCGCAGCGTCTGGTAGCGTCCGGCGAGATTGGGCCGGTCGACGATGATGCGGCGGTCAAAGCGGCCCGCACGCAGCAGCGCCTTATCGAGGATCTCAGGCCGGTTCGTCGCAGCAAGAATCACGACGCCCTTGCTCGAATCAAAGCCGTCGATCTCGGCCAGCAGCTGGTTGAGCGTCTGCTCACGCTCGTCGTTGCCGCCGAATTTGGAGTCTCGCGTGCGGCCGATGGCGTCGATCTCATCAATAAAGATGATAGCCGGGGCGACCTTCGCCGCCTGCTGGAACAGATCGCGCACGCGGCTTGCGCCGACGCCGACGAACATTTCCACGAAATCGGAGCCGGAAATGGAGAAGAACGGAACGCTTGCCTCGCCCGCGACGGCCTTGGCCAGAAGCGTCTTGCCGGTGCCCGGAGGGCCGACCAGCAGCGCGCCCTTCGGGAGCTTCGCGCCGATGGCGGCGTATTTCTGCGGGTTATGCAGGAAATCGATGATCTCGACAAGCGATTCCTTGGCCTCGTCCTGTCCGGCCACATCGGCAAACGTGATGCCGGTGGACTTTTCCATATAGACCTTGGCCTTGCTCTCGCCGATACCGCCGATGCCGCCGCCCATGCGCTTCGTCATGCCGCGCATGAGAAGGCTGAACAGGGCGTACATGATGATGACCGGCAGCAGCCATGTGACGACAAAGGTCACGATGGGGCTGGCCTGCTCGACGATCTCGGTGTTGTATTCCACGCCCTGCGCGTCGAGCCGGTCTTTCAGATCGTCATTCGAAACGTTGGGGATATAGCCGGTGTAGTACAGCCGCTGCTGCGACGACGGCTTCTTGGCCTCGTCGCGCGTCAGGATGACCATGCGGTCGGACTGGAACTCCAGCTCGGCGATCTCGTCCTTGTCGAGATACGTCTGGAACTCGTTATAGGTAATCTCCGACAGATACGCGTTGGCAATGGTCGTATAGAGCGAATTGATAAGCAGCGTCGCGATCAGCGCCGCGACCATCAGGAATATGATCCGTCTGCCCTGCCGTCCATCGTCGCCGTTCTGCGGCTTATTGTCCTGCGGTTTTTTGTTTTTGGGGTCGTTATTCAAGAAACGCACCTTCCTTCTGTGAAAACGTGGGAAGTTTTAGTAGGGAATTTTCTGTTACAAATCTTATCACACTCGCCTCGCATTTACAAGGAAGAACCTGCACCGGCAGGTAAATTTTCTGTGAATTGTGAGATTGGGATTGAGGTTTCCGAAAGAAGCTGTTATACTATATTGTGAATTATTATGATAAGCTGGAGAAACTATGGAACAGAAAAATTGGAACCGGAACGACCGCCGCCCGCCTGCCCGCCGTGCGCAGGAGCCTGCGGAGGCCGCCGAAAATATGCTGGAGGGCCGCAACGCCGTACAGGAGGCGCTTGCCGCAGGCCGTCCCATCGACAAGCTTTACATCGCCGCCGGAGAAACCGACCGTGCCCTTGCACGGCTGGCCTCCATGGCAAGGGAAGCAGGAGCCGCCGTCGTGGAAACCGACCGGCGCAAGCTCGACCAGCTTTCGGCCACGGGCGCGCATCAGGGCGTCATTGCCATGGTCGCGGCGCACGCCTATGCAACGGTCGATGAAATTCTCGAAAACGCGAAAAGCCGGGGCGAAGCCCCGCTGATCGTCATCTGCGACGAGCTTTCCGACCCGCACAATCTGGGCGCGATCATCCGCACGGCAGAGTGCGCGGGCGCGCATGGCGTGATCATCCCAAAGCGCCGCAGCTGGGTGAAAAAAACAAAAGCCCCGAAGCTGGGGTCCCCCCGCCGTTGTGGGCAAAGCCTCTGCGGGCGCGCTGGAATATCTGCCGGTGGCGCGCGTGGCCAATCTGGTCAGTGCCATCCACGAGTTGCAGAAAGCCGGCGTTTGGGTCTTTGGCACGGCGGCAGACGGCAATACGGCGCTCTATCAGGCCGATCTCAAGGGTCCGGCAGCCATCGTCATCGGAAACGAGGGCGACGGCATGAGCCGCCTTGTCGCCGAAGCGTGCGACTTTAAAGTCAGTATTCCCATGCGCGGCCGCATTTCATCCCTCAACGCATCGAACGCCGCCGCAATTTTATTGTATGAGGCCGTCCGGCAGCGGGGGTAATTTCCCGTTCCTGGATCTCTGCGGGCCGGGTACGGCGGTTTGTAGGGCCGATGC
>HF990631.1:273-5984 GCA_000432135.1 Firmicutes bacterium CAG:124 | reverse complement strand
ATGGTAGATTCACAAAACATGGAGCACACTATGGAACCAACCAGGCGTCCTGAGGACGAAGTACAACTGAACAAGACGCCTGCGGAGCAGGAGGAGCCGGAATACTCGCTTGAGGAGATCATGAACGAGTTCGGCGGCTGGACGAAGCGCGAGGAGCAGGCCGCAGAGCCCGGCGAGACTGTCCGGCTTGCTTCGCCAGCCGGACGTGCGCCCGATGCTCCTGCGTCCGAGGAGGACGAGGAGCCTGCCGACACCATCCGCTTTGCGCCCGTCCACACAAAGACAGAGTCTGAGCCGGAGCGCCCCGCCGTCTGGACCTATCAGGGCGAACCGGATCCGGAGCCAGCCGCAGCTGACCCCAGAGAAGCGCGTGAACGCGCCCGTGCCGAGCGCCGGGAAAGGCGGCAGGCCGAGAAGCGCCGCCGTCAGCTCGAACGCTTCCAGAAGAAGGAGGCCCGCAAAAAGCGTGCCGCCGAGCAGCCTGAGCACGTCTTTTCTTCCCTGGAGGCCGCGTACCAGTTCTATTCCGCCGCCTCCAGCGTCCGGCTGCGGCTGCTGCTGAGCGTACTGACGTGTCTGGCGTCGATTCTGCTGCTGGTTCTGTCGGCATCCTCTGTGATCGGGGATTTCAGCGGCTATTCTCGCGTGTTTTCCGCGATCATGCTGGGGCTTCTGCTTGCGCAGGCGCTTCTGAGCTATGATATCTGCCTGTCCGGCGTAATGCAGGCGCTGCGCCTGCGGTTCGATCAGACCAGTATGCTGTTTGTGGTGCTCTGTGCCGTGATCGTCGATGCTTTTTTTGCTGTCATGCAGGGCAGAACGCCGTTCTGCACGGTCGCGTCGGTCCTGCTGCTGCTTGCCCTCTGGGGCCGGAGCTTATTATATGAGGCGCGGCGCAGGTCGCTGCGCGCGGCAGGCAACATGGAAGAGCCTGTCGCCGCCGTGCGGGAGGAAAAGGCGTGGCACGGCTACGACTGCATCTTCCGTGCGCCGGGCGACGCGGCACAGTTCGCCATCCAGCTGGAAATGCCGGACGCGGGCAGCCGCATCATGCGCGTCTATGCCCCTGTCATGACGGCGGTGACGCTCGTGCTGTCCATTCTGACCGCGATGCGCGGCGGAAAGAGCTTTCTCTGGTCGTGGACAGCCATGCTGCTGGCGGGCTTCCCCGCAGGCGTGCTCATTGCCTACGCCAAACCGTTTTCCACGTTTGCGAAAAAGCTGTACCGCGTCGGCGCAGCCGTCGCTGGCTGGCAGGGCGCACGGATCTTGTCCGGTGAGGCCGGACTGATCATTGAGGACGCCGACCTGTTCCCGCCGCAGAACGTAACGCAGGGCGGCATGAAGCTCTACGGCAGCCGCCCCGCGCCCATGGTCATCGGCTATGCCAACGCCGTCGTACAGACGGCGGGCAGCGGTCTTGTCCCGCTGTTCGAGCAGATGATGCACGACCAGAACGGCAGGCGCTATACCGTCGACAGCTTCCGCCGGTACGAAAGCGGCGGCCTCGGCGCGACGATCCGGGGCGACGTCGTGCTCATGGGCTCCATCGCGTTCATGAAGCTCATGCGTGTGCGCGTGCCGGAGGGGACGCGGCTGAAGCAGGCGGTCTATCTGTCCGTCAACGGCGAGCTTACCGCCGTCTTCGCCCTCAACTACGCTCCGGCGGAATCCGTCCGGGCCGGTCTTGCCTCCGTTCTGCGCGCAGGCGCGCTCGTGCCGGTGCTGGCCACGCGCGATTTTATGATCACGCCGCAGTTTTTAAAGCAGCGCTACAAGATCCCGCCCGAGCACATTGAATTCCCCATTGTGGAGGAGCGCGCGGCCCTTTCCGAGCCGGAGACTGTACGCAGCGGAACGCAGGGCGCGCTCATGGCCCGCAGCAGCTTTGCAAGCTTCGCCGGGAGCGTTGTCGCGGCGCGGGGACTGCGGAGCACGGCGATTTTGTGCATCTGCATTGCCCTTGTGGGAAGCATCCTCGGCGCGGGGCTGATGTTTGTGCTGACATTCCTCGGCGCAGACCTCGCCGCGTCGTGCTGGAACCTGTTTTTGTACACGGCTTTGTGGCTCCTTCCGGGGCTTCTGGCCGGACTTTTGGCGGGCCGCGCATAGCCGCGCGTGAAAAATCGCAGATTTTCATGGGATTTGACAAGATTCTAATTGCAATCCTATGAGGATTCGTATATAATGGAATTTAAGAGTCGGCGAAATGAGAACTGCCGAGGGACGGAGCGCGCCGTCTTGCGCCCCGTCTGGAGAAAGGAGTAATTTTTACTATGGGCTATACTGCCAATGACATTCGCAACATCTGCCTGCTTGGCCACGGCGGCGACGGCAAATCCGCTCTGTGCGAGAGTATGCTGTTCACCACCAAGGCGATCACCCGTCTGGGCAAGCGTGCTGATGGCACCACTGTTTCTGACTTTGACGACGAAGAGAAGAAGAGACAGTATTCCATTTCTTCTTCCGTCATTCCCGTTGAATATAACAAGTGCAAGCTCAACGTGATCGACAATCCGGGCTATTTTGACTTTGCCGGTCAGATCGTGCAGTCCCTGCGCGTGGTTGACGCGGGTCTCATCTGCCTGACCGCCAAGAGCGGCATCGGTGTCGGCACCGAAAAGGGCTGGAAGTATCTCGCCAAGGCCGGTCTTCCCGCCATGTTCTACGTCTCCAAGCTCGACGAGGAGCACGCCAACTTCTTCAACGTTCTCGATTCCCTGCGCGAAATGTTCGGCGCTTCCGTCATTCCGTTCACCTTCCCCATCATGCAGGGCGAAACGGCTGTCGGCCTGGTCGACCTGATTGAGAAGAAGGCCTATGACGCAAACGGCAAGGAGATCGCTCTGCCCGCAGACGCCAACGACAGGATCGAAGAATACATGGCCGAGCTCAACGAGCAGGTCGCGGAGACTGACGAGGCCCTCATGGAGAAGTTCTTCATGGAAGAGCCGTTTACCGCCGAAGAGCTTCAGACCGGCATCAAGGCCGGTATCCGGGACCGCAGCGTGACCCCCGTTTTCTGCGGCTGCGCCTACACCGGCCTCGGCACCACCAACCTGATGGCCAACATCGTCAAGTATGCGCCGAACCCCCTCGAGGGCAAGCCCATGACCAAGGTCGACGACGAGGGCGGCGAGTCCGAGTTCAAGCTCAACCCGAACGGCAGCCCGATGGCGTTCGTTTTCAACACGCTGGCTGACCAGTACGGCAAGAACTCCTACTTCAAGGTCATCTCCGGCGACATGGAGGACACCCTCACCGTCACCAACGTCCGCACCGGCGATTCTGAAAAGCTCGGCAATATGTTCTTCCCGAAGGGCAAGGACAACACCAAGACTTCCAAGGTCTGCTGCGGCGACATCGGCGTCTTCACGAAGCTTGCCTCCGTCAAGACCGGCGACACCCTCGGCCTGCCGGGCAAGACCGTTCGCATCAAGGGCATGACCTACGACGAGCCGATGTACAAGATGGCTGTCTACGCCAAGGTCAAGGGCACCGAAGACAAGATCGCCAACGGCCTTGTCAAGCTGAAAGAAGAGGACGAGTCCTTCACCTACGGCAACGATCCCGAGACCAAGGAGCTCATCATTGCGGGCGTCGGCGATATGCAGCTGTCCGTCCTCATGGCAAAGCTCCAGAGCAAGTATAAGGTCGAGGCTGTTCTCAAGCCCGCCAAGATCGCGTACCGCGAGACGATCAAGAAGAAGGTCGAGATCCACGGCCGTCACAAGAAGCAGTCCGGCGGTCACGGCCAGTTCGGCGATGTTTACATCCGCTTCGAGCCGCAGTCCGAGTCCGAAGAGATGATCTTCGCGGACGAGACGGTCGGCGGCTGCGTGCCGAAGAACTTCATCCCGTCCGTTGAAAAGGGCCTGCGCAACTGCGTCGGCAAGGGCGTTCTGGCCGGTTATCCGGTCGTGTTCCTGAAGTCCACGCTGTACTTCGGCTCCTACCATCCCGTCGACTCCTCCGATATGGCGTTCCAGACCGCTGCCGGCATCGCCTACAAGGAAGGTCTGCCCACCGCCGGCCCGACCCTGCTCGAGCCGATCGGCGAACTCAAGGTTCTCATCCCCGACAACAACATGGGCGACGTCATCGGCGACCTCAACAAACGCCGCGGCCGCGTCATGGGCATGAACCCCGATCCCGAAAACCCCGGCTATCAGATCGTTGAGGCGGAAGTCCCCATCGGCGAAATGACCACCTATTCCATCGACCTGCGCGCCATGAGCCAGGGCCGCGGCAGCTACACGCTCAAGTTCGTCCGCTACGAGGAAGTCCCGCAGATGAACCAGGCCAAGATCATCGAAGACGCAAAGAAGGAAGAGGAAGAGGCCTAATCTCCCCTGCCCCATCACACACAATGCCCCGGTTTCCGTCTGGAAACCGGGGCTTCGTATCAGAGGACAACCACATGACCGAACCGAAACGTGCGCAGCTGCATCTGCCCGGCCTGTTTGAATTTTATGAGTTTTACCGCGTCTTTCTGCCGCTCTACCGGGCGCACCGGGAATATTTTTATGATTGGTGCGAGATCGCCTCGATTTATGGCGCGCCGGAGGGCTGCATTTGGGGCGGCGGACGCGTGGGCTGCGGCAAGCAGGACCCGCGCGCGGTTCTGGCGCTGACGCAGGAATACGGCCTTTCCGCCCGGCTGACGTTCAGCAATTCCCTTCTGACGGAGGCCCATCTGTCCGATCCAGCCTGCAATGCGCTCTGCCGCCTGTTCTCGGAACCCGGCGGGCCGCAGAACGGCGTGATCGTCCATTCCGACCTGCTGCTGGACTATCTGCGCACTGCCTATCCGCGATTCTACTTTGTCTCTTCTACGACAAAGGTGCTGACCGGCTTTCCCCAGCTCCGGAAGGAGCTGGAGCGCGAAGCGTTCTGCTTCGTCGTGCCGGATTTCCGGCTGAACAGGGCCTTTGAACAGCTGCGCACACTGCCGCAGTCGCTAAAGGACAAGACAGAATTTCTGTGCAACGAATGCTGCTGGTTCGGCTGCAAAGACCGCAAAGCCTGCTACGAGGCCGTCAGCCGGAAAACGCTCGGCGAGGACGCTCCGCACCGCTGCACCGCTCCCGGCGCAGCGGACGGCTACCGGTTTTCCCGCGCCATGGAAAACCTCGGCTTTATCAGCGCGCAGGACATCCGGACAGTCTATCTGCCCATGGGCTTCACCAATTTCAAGCTCGAAGGCCGCGGCCTCGGCAGCGCCATACTTCTGGAATTTCTGCTCTACTATCTGACAAAGCCGGAGCATCAGCTGCACGTGCGCGAGGCCATCTATCTGGACGCCATGCTGGATCTGTTTTAACCGCGCCCAAAACAGCTTCCCTTAAACACAATGGCGATGTTTCATAGCTTCTGTGGTACGCTGCAGCATTAAGAACTTTTCTTTTCGGTAAAGCACCGGCGCGGGAGCGCCCAAGGCTTCCCCACCGGGGAAGCCGTTGGGTGTGTGCGAATTCGCCGCAACTTTTCGAAGAAATTCACTGCGTTCCGCCGTGCGGACAAGTCGTCCGCCTCTACCAATTCCATTCGAATTTCTGTCGCTCTCTGCGTAAGCCTGACGCATTTCGGCCTTAATCTGTCACAGTCCCGCTCCCCTGCTCAATTCCTCCCGCAGCGCCGCGGCCTTTGCTTCCGGCGTTGCGCGGGACAGCAGCTCCTGATAGACGGAGCTGTTTTCTTTTTGCAGGACT
>HF990631.1:0-256 GCA_000432135.1 Firmicutes bacterium CAG:124 | reverse complement strand
TGCAGGAATGCCGCCGCGCCGCAATCCTGCAGACCGTGCAGCAGGATCCACAGCTCCTGCTCGTCGCCGAAGGCCGCGCAGACGAAGCGCAGGCTGTTTTCAAGCGCGCAGAGTGTGTTCTTCCTGTTCTGCTCCGCCGCTGTTCCGGCGCTTTCGGCCAGAAGCCGCACCGCGTCAAATGCCTCCGCGTCCGATCGCGCGGCAAGCGCGGCGTCTGATCGCGTCAAAAACGCCGTCTCCCGCCGTTCGTCTTCGG
>HF990630.1:24019-29455 GCA_000432135.1 Firmicutes bacterium CAG:124 | reverse complement strand
CTGCGGGCGGACAGAGTCGTCCGCCCCTACAGGATGCGCTGGACGTACAGCGTCAGAATTTCTGAGCTGCCTCAAGCTTCGCGGGAAAAGTCCAGAAAAACCAAAGGGGTTTTCTGGCCGCGTCAAAGGGGCTCCGGGGGGAAATCGAAATCCCCCCGGGCTTGCCGATTGAATCATCGGTTACCCAAGGGGAGCCTTGGGGCGGGGTCAGAACAGCGTCAGCTGGCTGGTGAGGGGGAGGTCGCCGAAGGCACCGGCGGATTGGAGCTGGTCGATGAGCGTCTTGGACACCTTCGGGCAGGCATCGGCGAATTCCTCGACGGACAAAAACTCCCGTCCCTCGCGGGCGTTCATAAGGTCCCAGGCCGCCGTCTCGCCGAGACCGGCCACGGCCACGAACGGCGGGCGCAGCTGCCCATCCTCGATCTGGAACTTCGTCGCGTGGGAGTGGTAGATATCGATCGGCGCGAAGGTAAAGCCGCGCAGATAGAATTCATAGCAGACCTCAAGCGTCGTGAACAGATCGTCGTCCTTGGCGCTGGAATCCTCGTCCTCCTTGATCTCCTGCAGCTTTTTCTTGACAAGCTCGATGCCGTGGCACATCATGCCCTCGTCGAAGCCGCCCTTCTGGCTGCGGCGGTAGAAATAGGCCGCGTAGAACGCAAGCGGCTCGTGCACTTTGAACCACGCGATGCGGAAGGCCATCATGACATACGCCGTCGCGTGGGCCTTCGGGAAAAGGTACTTGATCTTCTTGCAGGAGCCGATGTACCATTCCGGCACGCCTGCGGCCTTCATTTCCTCCTCCGCGCCGTCGGGCAGACCGCGGCCCTTTCGGACGGCCTCCATGATCTTGAACGATCGCTTTTCGGGCATCCCGCATTTGATGAGGTACAGCATGATATCGTCGCGGCAGCCAATGGCGTCGTTGACGGAGGCAGTCTTGGACAAAATCAGATCGCGCGCGTTGCCCAGCCACACGTCCGTGCCGTGGGAGAAGCCGGACAGGCGGATGAGCGTGTCGAATTTTGTCGGCTGCGTCTCCTGCAGCATTCCGCGCGTGAAGCCCGTGCCGAATTCCGGGATGGCGACGGAGCCGACCGGCCCCAGAATGGGGTCGTTTTCATAGCCCAGCACCTTGCTGGACGTGAAGATCGACATGGTATCCTGATCGTCGAGCGGGATCTTCTGCGCGTCGACGCCGGTCATGTCCTCCAGCATACGGATCATGGTCGGGTCATCGTGGCCCAGCATATCGAGCTTCAGGAGGTTTTCCTCCATGGAGTGATATTCAAAATGCGTCGTGATCCATTCGGAGTCCTTGTCGTCCGCCGGGTGCTGCACGGGGCAGAAGTCCCAGATCTCGTTCTCCTGCGGAATGACGACGAGGCCGCCGGGGTGCTGGCCGGTCGTGCGCTTGACGTTGACGCAGCCGAGCGCCAGCCGGTTCTCCTCCGCCTTGGGGACGGTCTTATTGCGCTCCGACAGGTATTTTTTCGCGTAGCCGTAGGCCGTTTTTTCCGCGACGGTGCCGATGGTGCCCGCGCGGAAGACATGGGTCTTGCCGAACATCTGCACACAGTAGGCGTGCGCCTTGGCCTGATATTCGCCGGAGAAGTTGAGGTCGATATCCGGGACCTTGTCGCCGCCGAAGCCGAGAAACGTCTCAAACGGGATATTGAACCCGTCCTTGTCGAGCTTCGCGCCGCACTTCGGGCACACCGCGTCCGGCAGATCCGCGCCGCAGGCGCAGTCGGCCGGAACCTCAAACGTCGTGAACTTGCACTGCGGACAGCGGTAGTGCGGCGGATAGGAATTGACCTCCGTGATGCCAGACATGAACGCCACGATGGACGAGCCGACCGAGCCTCGCGAGCCGACAAGATAGCCGTGCTCCAGCGAGTTCTGCACCAGCTTCTGTGCCGACATATAAATGACGTCGTAGTGGCAGGAAATAATGTCGTGCATTTCCGTGTCGACGCGCTTCTGCACAAGCTCCGGCGGGTTTTCGCCGTAGAGCCGGTGGAGCTTGCCGTAGACGAGGGCTTTCAGGTCCTCGACGGAATTTTCGATCTTCGGCGCGAACAGATTGTGCGGCACGGGCCGCAGCGTCTCACACCA
Organism: Firmicutes bacterium CAG:124; assembly: GCA_000432135.1. Taxonomy (GTDB): domain Bacteria; phylum Bacillota; class Clostridia; order Oscillospirales; family Oscillospiraceae; genus CAG-170. The sequence continues at coordinate 27,334 of HF990630.1, read as the reverse complement.
GTCAACGATGCGGTTCGGGTTCTCGATGACAACCTCATGCGCCTTTTCCGGGCCGAGATAGGAGAATTCCTCCATCATCTCATCTGTCGTGCGCAGATACAGCGGCAGCGGCCGGTCGGCATCGGGCATCTGCTTGGTGGCAAGCAGGATGTGGCGGAAAATCTCATCCTCCGGGTCGAGAAAGTGCACGTCGCCGGTCGCGACGACGGGCTTTCCCAGCTCCTCGCCGAGCTTGACGATGGTGCGGTTGAAGCCGCGCAGTTCTTCCTCGTCCTCGGCAAGGCCCTTGTCGAGCATGAAGCGGTTGTTGCAGATGGGCTGGATCTCCAGGAAGTCATAGAAGCTAGCGATACGCTTGAGTTCTGCCCAGCTTTTGTGGTTTAGAATCGCCTGGAACAGCTCGCCCGCCTCGCAGGCCGAGCCGATGATAAGTCCCTCGCGCCATTGCAGCAGCTCGGACTTCGGCATGATGGGCACGCGCTTGAAATACTTGAGATTGCCGTAGGAGATCAGCCGGTACAGATTGCGCAGGCCGATGGAGTTTTTCGCAAAGACGATGATGTGCCGCGCACGGCGGTCAAGGATCTTGCTGCCGGAGCGCAGCTGCTCCATGCGCGGGTTGATCTTTTGCAGCGAGTCCAATCCCTGCTCCTGCATCATCTTGAAAAAGCGCATGAGCAGATACCCGCAGGTGATCGCGTCGTCGGAGGCGCGGTGGTGGTTGAAATCCGGCAGGCTCAGCGCGTCGGCAACAATGTTGAGCTTGTACTTGCCAAGCTCCGGCATCAGGTTCTGCGCCAAAATGAGCGTGTCGACATACGTCGGGTGGAACGGCAGGCCGAGCTTTTCGCACGCCGCCGTCACGAAGCCGATGTCAAAATCCGCGTTGTGCGCGCACAGGGGGCGGCTGCCGACGTATTCCAGGAATTTCGGCATTGCCTCGGAAATATCCGGCTGCCCGGCAAGCATCTGGTCGTTGATGCCCGTCAGATCGACGATCTTCGGCTGTAGGGGCCGGTGCGGGTCGACGAAGGTCTGGAACGTGCTGAGAACTTCATTGCCCTTCATGATGGCTGCGCCGATCTCGATGATCGTATCGTGGAGCGAGGACAGACCGGTCGTTTCCAGATCGAACGCGACGTATTCCCCGTCAAAGGAGAAGTCTCCGTCTCCGTGGACGGCGATGCGGTCGTCGACGTCGTTGACGTAGTAGCCCTCGCAGCCGTAGAGGATTTTGATGTTCTGGTCCGTCCCCGCGACCTTGGCCTTGGACGCGGCCTTCATCGCGTCCGGGAACGACTGCGCGCCGCCGTGGTCGGTGATGGCGATGGCGCGGTGGCCCCAGCTGGCTGCCCGCTTGACGGCAGCGCCGGTATCGGTCAGCGCATCCATGGAGGACATGGTCGTATGCAGGTGCAGCTCGACGCGCTTTTCGGGATACGTATCGCGGCGCTTGGGCGCTTCGATCTTTTCCATGGCGTTCGGCTGCAGCACCATTTCGTTGTCATAGCGGTCAAAGCTCATCTTGCCCTGTACGCGCAGCCACATACCTGGCTGGACGTTGTCAATGATGGGCTTGGCCTTTGCGGCCTCCATGAACTGGTTCACGCGGACGGAGCTGGTATAGTCTGTCATATCGAAGCAGATGACCCACGCCCCGCGCTTTTTCAGCTCCCGGTGCTGCACGGCGAAGACCTTGCCCTCGACGATCACGCGGAACATATCGAGGTTCAGCTCCTCCATCCGCACGGGCCTGCCCGAAAACGGCCTGCCGTAGAACAGCGCACCCGTAGGCTCTGCCGGTGTGGAGGCAGCTCCGCCGGAGGCTTTTGCGCCGCCCTGCGGCACGCTGGCCGTGATGGCAGGCGCGTTTTTAAGCGCCTCGGCGCGGATACGCGCCGTCTCTTCAAACAGCGCACGGCCCTCTAAATTGCTGTGCGCCTCGACCTCGATCTTTTTGGAAACGCCGAAGCGGTCGCGCAGGAACTGTTCGGCCTTTTTTGCGTTCTGCAAAATGCTGTCCTTGCCGTTGGCCTTGAGCCGGATGACGACGGCCTCGTCCGTGACCTCGTAGCCTGCTCCTGCCAGAATGGCGGCAGACGGCGAAAAGGCGCGGATAAACACCTGCGCCAGATCGCGGAAATCCATATTCGGAAGCTCCGAGGCGGGATAGCGCACCGAAAGCTTCAGTTCCCGCAGGCCATATTCCTTTTCAATGTCCCGGCAGAGCGCCTGCAGCTGCTTTTCTGCCAGATACTGCTCCGCCTGCGCGTCCAGACGGATGGTGCGCGTTTCCCGGTCAAGCTCCGCGTGGACGACGACAAGGCGTCCGAGCGCCTCCGCCAGCTCCTCCGGCAGCGGGAAGCCCGGAAACAGCGCGGGGAAATAAACTTCATTCATATGTTCAAGCTTCCTGTCTGAAATTCACGTTATGTCTTTGTTCGCCTGCGCTTCGGCTGCGGCTTCTCTTCCCGCGTCAGATCTGCAAGCGTGTAGCTGCACAGATACGCGGCGATGACCTGATCAAGCCCCTGCCACAGCGGGAGCGTCCGGCAGTTGACCGCGTTTTCGCACTGCTGCCCGCGCTCCAGACACGTGACCGGGGCCAGCGTCCCCTCGGTCAGGGACAATACCTCAAACGCGGTATACTCCTTCGCCGGTTTGGACAGGCGGTAGCCGCCGCCCTTGCCGCGCACGGCGTCGAGCAGCCCCGCCTTGCTCAGCACGGCCAGAATGCTCTCCAGATATTTTTCGGAAATGCCCTGCCGCTTCGCGATCGTCTGCAGCGGGATATAGCCCTCGTCTATATGCTCGGCCAGATCGATCATCACGCGCAGTGCATAGCGGCCCCTGGTGGAAATCATCATGTTTGGTTCCTCGCTTTCTTTTAACCCACTATACTATAGGGTAAAAGGATTATCAAGCGGAAAGCCGCAATTTACAAGCAATTCTTTTTGTGCTACAATAATCAAAGCATCGGTTTGGAGAGAACGCGGCATGACGAAGGATCTGACCCGGGGAACGCCCTGGAAGCTTATTTTACAGTTTGCGCTGCCGATCATGGCGGGAAACCTTTTGCAGCAGCTCTATAATACCGCCGACACCATCATTGTCGGCAATTTCAACGGCCAGCAGGCGCTTTCCGCCGTCGGGGCCTGCGCGTCGCTGACAGTTCTGTTCACGGCGCTTGCCATCGGCTTTTCCATCGGCGCAGGCGTGCTGATCTCGCAGTATTTCGGCGCCTCGCGCGAGCGGGAGCTGCGGCAGTATGCCGCGACGGCCATTGTGCTGATGCTGGCAATGGGGGTATTCTTG
>HF990630.1:6978-23950 GCA_000432135.1 Firmicutes bacterium CAG:124 | reverse complement strand
CTGGAACGAGTGCTGGGCACGCCGGAGGCGCTGCTGCCGATGACGCTTCTGTATTTCCGCATCTACGCGGCGGGACTGGTGTTCCAGTTCGGGTACAACATCGCGGCGGCCCTTCTGCGGGCGCTGGGCGACAGCAAGGCGACGCTGTATTTTCTGCTCGTCTCGTCGATTTTGAACGTCGTGCTCGACCTTGCGTTTGTCGTGGGGCTTGGGCTGGGCGTGGCAGGCGCGGCCGTCGCCACCGTTATTTCGCAGATCGCCTCCTGCGTCATCGGCTTTGCGTATATGCACCGGAAATACGCCCTTCTGCGCTTCTCGCTCCGCGAGCTGCGGCTGGACGTGAAAACGGCGGGCCGCATTCTGCAGGTCGGCGCGCCGATGGCCATTCAGCAGTCCATCGTCTCCTGCGGCTTTCTGTTTTTGCAGCGGCTGGTCAATCTCTACGGCGAGAGCATGATCGCGTCCTATACCGTCGCCACCCGGATGGAGAACATTCTGATGATCCCGATTCTCGGCGTGCAGAACACCATGGCGACCTTCGCGGGCCAGAATATGGGCGCGCAGCGCCCCGACCGCGTCTCCAGGGGCCTTGGACAGGGCGTGCTGGTGTCGCTTTCCATGACGCTTGTGCTCTGCCTGTGCCAGATCTTCGGCATTTCGCGCATCATCCGCGCGTTCCAGCTGGACGAGGCCGCTGCGGCCATCTGCCGCCTGCATCTGTTCAGCTCCGCCGTCGCGATACCCATTTTCGCGGTCTATTTTCCCGCCAACGGGATGTGCCAGGGCGTGGGCGAGGGCTTCCACGCCACGTTCTTCGCGCTGCTGGCGCTGGGGCTGCGCGTGATCTTTGCCTATGCGCTGCACAACACGGCTCTGTTCGGCTATACCGCCGTCTGGTGGAGCCAGGCCATGGCGTGGACCGTGACGCTCCTTGTCTGCTATGCGCACGTGTTCCGCGGCAAATGGAAAACCAAATCTCTGATCTCCTGAGGAGGAACCGATATGCAGCACCGCTTTTTTGCGCTTATTTCCCGTATGCGCTACATTGGCCGCTGGGGCCTCATGCGCAATACGTTTGAGGAAAACATTCAGGAGCACAGCCATATGGTCGCCGTGCTGGCGCACGGACTGGCTGTGATCCAGCGCGACATCCTCGGCCAGCCCGCCGACCCCGACCGCTGCGCGTCTGCAGCGCTGTTTCACGACGCATCGGAAATTTTGACGGGCGATCTGCCCACGCCGATCAAGTATTATAACCCGGAGATCAAAAAGGCCTACAAGCAGATCGAGGCCGTCAGCTGTGAAAAGCTCCTTGCTCTCCTGCCGCCGGAGGTGCAGGAGAGCTACCGCCCGCTGCTGTTCGAATCCGACCCGGACATCGCCCGCATCGTCAAGGCGGCGGACAAGCTTTCGGCGTATATCAAGTGCGTCGAGGAGCTGAAGGCCGGCAACTCAGAATTTGCGGCGGCGGAGAAGCAGACGCGGCAGGCGCTCGTCGAAATGCAGCTGCCGTGCCTCGATTATTTTCTAGCGCATTTCCTGGACAGCTTCCGCCTTACGCTCGACGAGCTGGAGTGAATTTGACGGATCTGTCAATTTTCGCGTTCGGAATTGCCGAAAATCGCACAAAACTCACAGTTGTTTTTTTGCGGACACGCCGCTATAATGTCCTCCAGTGAGCTTACGAAAGGAAGTGCGCGCCATGACGATCTTCAAAACGCCCGTCTGTCGATGTGCTTCCGTTTTTGTTTTTGCTGGGGAACCTGTTGTTCCGGCGTCGTATTTGTTTTTGCAGAAGGAATTGTGAAGCTGGTGTTTCCAGTTTTCACAATTCTTTTTTTATGCACGCATACAGCCCGGACCGCCCGCAAAAACGCCGAAAAGAAAGGAGAACACCATGGGAAAAAACAAAATTCCGGAAACCGGCATCTATGATGCCAGACAGCTCGGCAGAGGCAGAATGCTGCTGCTCGGCTTCCAGCATATGTTCGCCATGTTCGGCGCGACCATCCTCGTCCCCATCCTGACGGGCCTCGACGTTTCGAACACGCTCCTGTTCGCGGGCCTCGGCACGCTGCTGTTCCACCTCATCACCGGAGGCAAGGTCCCGGCCTTCCTCGGCTCGTCCTTCGCCTTCCTCGGCGGCTACGCGACCATCGCGCCGATGCTCGGCGAGCAGCAGAACATCCCCAACCTTGAGATGCTGCCCTATGCCTGCTTCGGCGTGGCCTGCGCAGGTCTTGTGTATGTCATTCTGGCCGGTCTGTTCAAGGTCTTCGGCGCGAAGAAGGTCATGCGCTTCTTCCCGCCCATCGTCACCGGCCCCATCATCATCGCCATCGGCCTGAACCTCTCCTCCTCCGCCATCAATAACTGCACCGGCAGCTGGTGGATCGCCATCGCCGCCATCCTCATCATCGTCGCCGCCAACATCTGGGGCAAGGGCATGATCAAGATCATCCCGATCCTCCTCGGCGTCATCGGCTCGTATCTGCTGGCCGTCATCTTCGACGCGGACGTCCGCGCAAATCTCGTCGCCAACGTCTCCGAAGCGAAGTGGTTCGCGCTGCCCATCAAGATGGAGCAGACCGTCTTCGGCCTGTTCGCCTCCGGCAATGTCGACGCACACAAGCTTCTGACCGCCGTCATCACCATCGTCCCGCTGTCCCTTGCCACCATGGTCGAGCACATCGGCGACGTATCCGCGATCTCCTCCACCTGCAACCGCAACTACATTGAAAATCCCGGCCTGCACCGCACCCTGATGGGCGACGGTCTTGCGACCACGCTGGCAGCCCTCTTCGGCGCGCCCGCCAACACGACCTACGGCGAAAACACCGGCGTTCTGGCCCTCAGCCGCATCTATGACCCGCGCGTCATCCGCATCGCGGCAGTTCTGGCCATGCTCTTCTCCTTCAGCCCGAAGTTCGCGGCCGTCATCTCCTCCATGCCCGGCGGCACCATCGGCGGCGTCAGCCTCGTGCTCTACGGCATGATCTCCGCAGTCGGCGTGCGCAACGTCGTCGAGAACAAGGTCGACTTCACCAAGTCCCGCAATGTTCTGGTCGCGGCCCTCATCCTGGTTCTGTCCATCGGCATCAGCTACTCCTCGGCAGGCTCTCTCCATTTCGGCGCAATCAGCCTCTCGGGTCTGGCTGTCGGCTCCATCGTCGGCATCGTCCTGAACGCCGTCATGCCCGGCAAGGACTATGTCTACGGCGAAGACAAGCAGGGCGACGAATCTGTCAACTTCATCGTTCAGTAAACGATCTGATCCATATAGAAATACAGCCGCAGTCCGGTGCAGTTCCGCCTTCTCCGCCTGCGATTTCCCCTGAAATTGGCTTACGCGCAGCCCGCCTTTGGGCTGCGCGTAAGTGTTACAAGGGAGAAAACAATGAAGAATTTGGAGGGGTGGAACGGCGATTGTCACGCGCGGGTCTGTCGGCTTATCCGCAGAGCTTTCCACGGCATCAGACGGCGCATCGCCGGATGGTCAAACCATACAAAAGAGAGCCGGCCGGTTTGTTCTCCTTTTGTACTTTTAGTATAGAGGAAGAATTTGAACAGGATTTCACGAACCGGTAAAGAAACTGTGAACAGTTTCCCGAAAGAATCGCGCCGTAAAAGAATACGCGCAGACAAGTGACCGGCCTGTCTGCGCGTTTCTTTTAAAATATGGAGAAAGGAGAAAAATGAAAAAGACGTTTGCTTCTTGCAAGTATAGAATATCAGGATGGTATTAAAAATCTTAGGGGGCAGTTTTTAAATATCTGTGAAATCCTATGATATTTTTTCGTTTTTCAGCGCACGGCCAGCACCAGCAGCACCGCTGCCGCCAGATACAGCCCCAGCGCTGCCGCGCAGACGAGCAGGACGATCCCGCCGATGAGCAGCGGCGCGCCGCCGCGCTTTTTCCGCAGCACGAGCAGCGCAATGCCGCCCGCAAGCGTCAGAACGAACAAAATCAGCGCCAGATCTGCACGCATACGCAAAGCCCTCCTTTCTCCGGGGATGGTTCAGAAGTAATCGCCCCAGCCGTCTTCGTCGTCCGAGTAGTCGCCCCAGCCGTCGCCGGGATCGGACCACGGATCGTAATCGTCGTAATATTCGTCGTCATAGTCCCAGCCCGCGTCGTTCGACTCCATGTATTCGCCGGTATCCTCGTCGATGTAGCCGTCGCTGCCGTAGCCGATGAACTCGTTCTCATAGCCGTTCCAGTACCAGATGTCGCCGTCCTCGTCGTACCAGTAATACGGCGTGCCGTAATCGCCGGTGTCGCCGGAATAGGCGGGCCGGGCCTTGGGCGCGGTGCTCCAGCCGGCGGTGTAGGACAGGGTTTCGAGCATCCTGTTGCAGATATCGAAATAATTGCGGATGCGGCCCTCAAGCGCGATGGTCGTCGCGACGAGGGCATAGCCCGTCGGCCCGTAATAGCGCACCTCCATGCAGCCGCGCACGGGCTGCGAGGGGCCGTCGGAGAAGACGGAGCCGTCGAGCCACATATAGCCGGTCAGGCTGTAATAATCGCCGTTGTCCTTAAAGTCCGAGCCAAAGGATTTGAGCAGATAGCTGCCGTACATACTCTGCATGAAGTCCTCAAGCATCTTCATCATATAGGTCTTCGCGGTCGCCGCGCCTTTTTCCATGTAGGGATCAAAGCCCTCGATGGGCTGGAAGGCAAGCGTGATGTTGGAATAATAATCGTCCGTGCCGTCCTCCATGACCGCGTTGAAGCTCAGCGCATTGGACACGTTCGGGTGCTCGTGCGCCTCCATCTGGATGGGGTAATCGACCGTGACGTTCGTAAAGCCGCCGGGGAAGGCCGCTGTCTGGTTCAGCTCGTCCTCCGGCGTCGGCAGGAGCATGATATACTCCATGGGCGTGAGCGTGCTGCCGTCTGCGTCGCTTAACTCGCCGTAGGCGGTCTGGTACAGGGTGACAAGCTGCGTGTCGTCGTCCATGTAAAGCGTGATGCACCCGCCCTCGTCGACCACGTAGCCGGGCCCGACCTGTTCACCGTAGAGATTGATGGCGATCCACTCAAACTCCTCATTGATGACAAAATAGAACGGCTCGTTTTCCAGCTTCCAGCAGCCGGTGTAGCCGCTCAGATCGCCGCCGCTCAGCTCCTCCTCGGTGTAGCCCGTCGGCGCATACTCCATCTCATAGCTTGAAGGGTCATAGTCGTGCGTGATCTCGATGGGAACCTCGCCCTCGGGCGGCAGGAAGATGATGTAGTCGCCGTCCCGGATCGTAAAGTCCAGCTCGTCGACGGTGGTGTCGTACAGGATGTAATTCTCATCGTTGTAGACAAGGATGTTATATGTATCGGGAACCTCGGATTCCTTATACGTGCCAAGACCGGCGCTGAAGCTCTCGCCGTCTGCAAACGTGCCGTCTACAAATTCCGTGTCCCATTCGGTGCTGGTCGAGGGGGTGATGCTGATGGAGGAAATGTCATGTCCGCTGTGGTTGACCAGCGTAACGGATACCGACACTTCCTTCTCGCCGCAGCCGGTCAGCAGCAGCGCACACAGCGCAGCCGCCAGCGTCACAAGAAGCAGTTTCCTGATTTTTTTCATGATAGTCCTCCTGATCTGATTTGCGAAACGCGAAAAAAACTCCACGATAAACGGTCTGGTACCAGTTTACCGTGGAGCGGTTTGCTTGCATAGGCCCCTCAGGGGCTAATCTTTTCTGAAAGTATGTCCGCCAGCAGGTTCCGCTTGCCGCGTGCGCTGCCGTCAAGCCCCAGCTTGTCAAAAATGCGCTTGAGGTGGTTTTTGACCGTCGCCTCCGACAGATGCAGCTGCGCGGCGATCTCCGCGTTTGTCCGCCGTGCGGCGGCAAGCTGGGCAATTTCCAGTTCGCGTGGGCTGAGGCCGCGATCATCCGGCTTTGCTGTGCAGTGCAGAACGGCCTGCGCAGCCTCGTTCCCGGCGAATGCCTCCGGCAGAAGTGGGCCGAGGGCTTCTGCGTGCTCGGCAAACGGCAGATAGAGTCCGTCCGGCACAGCGAGGGCCAGCGCCGCGTCCAGCTCCCGCCGGGCCGCGTCTGCGCGGCCAAGGCGGTTTTCCGCGCAGGCGAGCTGAATGTGCAGATACAGCTGGGCCAGCGCCGTATGCGCCGACGCGTTCAGCGCTGTGCAGGCCTCCCTGCGCGCAAGCAGCTTTGTGTACGCACCGGCAGCCAGCAGCACCTTATTCTGCACCGTCCGCAGCATGGGAAGCACAGGATCCAAAAACGACGCGTCGGCCTCCGGGGCCATGAACCACGCGTCCGCGCCGGCCCTCCCGCGCTGCGCATCCAGCCAGGCAATGCACAGATCGAGCGTGCGCAGCAGCAGAAACTGCCGGTTCTCCTTCAGCGTCTGCCGGAGCCGCTCCAGCGCCGCGTCCGTCGCACCGCCGCGAAGCTGCGCCAGCCGAAGGGCTGTAAATTCCGCCGTCAGCAGAATGCTGTACTGCCCGCGTGCAAGCGCCGCGTCCCGCGCCAGATGGCAGCCGATCTCCGCCTCGGTAAAATCGCCGCGCAGCAGGTCCGTTTCGCACTGCATGGAATGCTCCGCGCCGCTGCCGTGGCCGTCCGTGACCTTGTAATAAAACGGCATACAGTCGCGCATCTGCGCGTTTTCCGCGTCCAGCTGCCCGGCTGCGCGGTGGAACATCATGAGAACGGACGGGGAGCCGAAGGTCCACGTGCCGCCGAGGTCAATGCAGCGTGTCGTGCGTGTCATGCGTTCGCAGGCCGAGCGGTGCAGCACGCTCATGGCGGCGATGTCGTTATAGCGCAGAAAGCTCATCACAAGGTCGCATTCGCCGAGATAATTTTCCCGTTCCTGTTCGCAGAACGCGCCGCCCGGCTGCAGCGCGTCCAGCAGCAGCGCCCGCAGACGCAGCAGCTCCGGAATTTCGCGGAAGGAAAAGAGCTTGCGCATCAGCACGCAGACCGCGTCCGGGTGCCGCCGCAGCACATCCTCCGGGCAGTCCCGGCACCAGGAAAGCAGCATCTGCCGGTGCTCGCCGCCGATGGATTTGCCGCAGTCGGCCGCGGCCGCGCGCAGCAGCCCGTCCCAGTCTCCCGCCTGCCGGAACAGCTCCGCAGCCGTCAGATATTCCCCCGTGCGCTCGTACCAGCTGCCGAGCCGCCCGCAGGCGTCCGCCTGCGCGCTTTGCGGCAGAAGGGCGTACTGGGGGCGTTTGGGGGCAGAGGGGCAATTTTCCGGCGCAGCAGCTGCCGCAGCATATGGTGGCAGCGGTAGACGCCGGGGCTGCTTTCGATGATGAACGCGTTGTTGTGCGTCAGATCGTGCAGCAGCGCGTCCGCGTCCGGCTCCCGCCAGACGAAGGCGGCCTGTTCGGCGGTGAACGCCTCCGCCATGCAGATGTCCAGCAGAAAGAAGCGCCTCCGCTCGTCCAGCGGCTCAAACATGACCTGCTCCATGAGCGCGTCCATGCCCTTCGCGTCAAAGCGCCATACGCCCGTCTGCGCGTAGGCGCGGAACATGAGATAGATCATGGCGATCCAGCCCTCGCTGACGGACAGGAGCGCCTGCGCCTCCCGCTCGGGAAGCGGCAGGCTGCAGCGCCCGGCGTATTGCAGCAGCTCCTCCTGTGTCAGCCGCAGATCCGCCGCGCCCAGCTCCAACAGGCGGCTGCCGAGGCGCAGCTTCTGCGCCTCCGAAAAGATCTGGTTGCGCGAAAGAAGGATCAGATGCGCCTGCGGCGGCAGGCGCTCGGCCAGAAACGAGACGAGCTCCGCCGCCTCGCCGAAAAAACGAGACGAGCCCCGCCGCCTCGCCGCCGGAAAGCAGGTGCACGTCGTCCAGAATGAACCAGACGGGCGGCTTGCCCGCCAGCGCATCCTGCACCAGCTCCAGCAGCTGCTGCCGCGTGTGCGGGCTGTCCGGGTAGCCGAGCGCACGCAGCTGCGCCGACAGCTGCGGCGCGGTGTGCAGCGCCCGGCAGAGTCCGGCCCAGAATTCCTGCCGTCCGCCGCCGGAGAGAAACTGCCGGAACAGATACGCGTCCGGCACTTCGGCGGCAATGCGCCGCTGCAGATACTGCGCGGCAGTCGTCTTGCCGTAGCCCGTGGGGGCTATGATGGTCGTGACAGGGCAGCGGGCGGCGTCCGCAAGCCGTGATCGCAGGTGTGAGGAAAGATAAAGCGCGTTTACGCGCAGATCGGCGTCCATGAAAAGCCCTCCCAAGGTGCTTTGTTCAATGATTTTCTATTTTAATCGTTTCCGGCAGCTTCGTCAATGCAGGATTCTCTTGACAAGGGTTTCCCGGACAGGTAAAATTTATTTGTTATGCAGTCACAGACGAACGGTGCGCACACAGCCGGAGGGACAGGCTATGCTTTTTGATTTTCTGAAGAAAAAGCGGCAGGAAAAGGCAGACGATCAGCAGCATTGGCGCGAGCGCTGGCAGTCGCTGGTGCCGGAGGAGAACCGGAGCGTCCCCGTCACGGTGGACGGGCAGACGCGCATCGCCTATATCCAGATCAACCAGTTCGTCGTCATGCTGCAGGACGGACTTCTGATGAAAGCGCATTTTTTTGATGTCTGCGAGTTTTTCCAGAAGGCGGGCTATCACGTCATCTGGCTCATGCGCTGCGTGCAGGACGTGGAGGACGGCTATCTGAAGCTGGTCAGAATGGAGGACGGCGGAGCGCGCTGCCGCTGGAAATGGCGCAAGCCGACGACGAACTTCGGCCGCTGGACGTCGGATAACTACAATGTCAGCATTCTTATCCAGCACCGGCAGGTACCGCCGGAGATCACCGATCTCAAAACCTGCAAAACGCGCGTGCTGCAGCGGGTCACATGGGCCGAGAGCGACGACAACACGCAGATGATCCCCGGCCGGACGGAATTTCTGACCGTCGGAAAGCCCGCCGCGCCCGAGGAGCTGCTGCACTGGCTGACCGGCACGACGCTGGCAAATCTGTAAAGAAAGAAAAGGAGCGCCTATGTCTATCACGCTCGAACAGGTCAAGAAAAGCGAGGAGATCACAAGCTATATCCGCAAGGCGGACGAATCGCTGTCCGCGCTGGGCTTTACGGAGCACAGCTTCGCCCATGTGGGCCTTGTCTCGGCGCAGGCCAGCGCCATTTTAAAGACGCTGGGCTACGACGACCGCACGTGCGAGCTGGCCGCCATCGCGGGCTGGCTGCACGATATCGGAAACGTCATCAACCGCATCGATCATGCGCAGTCCGGCGCGGTCATGGCCTTCCGAATCCTCGACAAGATGGGCGCAAGCCCTGAAGAGACGGCCACCATCATCACCGCCATCGGCAACCACGATGAAAAAACCGCCTTCCCGGTCAACCCCGTGGCAGCGGCGCTCATTCTGGCGGATAAAATGGACGTGCGTGCGAACCGCGTGCGCGAAAAGGCCCGCGCGGCGTTCGACATTCACGACCGCGTGAATTACTCCGTCAAAAAGCACGAGGTCACGCTGACGGAAAAGGAGATCTGTCTGACGCTTGCCATCGACACGGAGGTATGCGCAGTGATCGAGTATTTTGAAATTTTCATGGACCGTATGCTCCTGTGCCGCCGCGCGGCGGAGAAGCTGGGGCTGCATTTCGCGCTCGTCATCAACGGCCAGCGCATGGCATAAAAAGTTCCCGGACACGGGAACCTTTTCCGGAGCCTGCTCGTCTGAAAAGCAGCGGAGGCTCCGCCCAAATACATAAACAGGGAGAATCAGATATGGAAACTCTGGAAAAGCTGCGCAATGGAATCGACCAGCTGCCGAAATGGCTGCTGCTCGTGCTTGTGATTTTTGTCGACGGTCTGGTGGGCGGTCTGTACCGCGCCGCCGGAAAGACCACTGCGGCCCGGGTCATTGGCTGGATCATGGCGGCGGCCTACGTGCTGTCGATCCTGTCCTTTGTCGAGCTGCCCGCGACGCTTGCGACCGTCTCGCGCATCGTGACCGTCGTGTGTCTGGTCGCCGATATCATCACCGTCATCACCAGCGGCAGGATCACGTTCTTTGCCGACTGAGAAAAGAAAGAAATAAGAAAACGTTTAGGAGTCCCGTCATGAAGCTGTTCACCATCATCCTCTTCGCCGTCACCTACATTCTGATGATTGCGCTGCCGAAAAAGCGGCCCTATGTCGCGCTCATCTCCGCCGTCATCTTCGTCGTCTCCGGCGCGATGCCGCTGGCCTCCGTCTTTACGGCCATCGACTGGAACGTTCTTTTGATGCTTGCCGGTACGATGGGCACGGTCGCGCTGTTCATTGAGTCGAAAATGCCGGAGCGCATGGCCGATCTTCTGCTGCAGAAGACGCCCAACGTCATGTGGGTCGCGGTCGCGCTGTCCGTGTTCGCGGGCGTTGTGTCGGCGTTCGTCGACAACGTCGCGACGGTTCTGATGATCGCGCCGGTCGCGCTGTCGATCGCGAAGAAGCTCAAAATGTCCCCGGTTGCACTGCTCATCTGCATCGCCGTCTCGTCCAATTTGCAGGGTGCGGCTACCCTCGTCGGCGATACGACGTCCATCATGCTGGGCGGCTACGCCAACATGGACTTTTTGGACTTCATCTTCATGGACGGCAAATGCTCCATCTTCTTTGCCGTTGAGCTGGGCGCGCTCGTGACCGTCCCCGTCATCATGTTCATCTTCCGCAAGGAAAAGGGCAAGGTCACGGTCGGTGCGCCGACCGTCGTGGAGGATCTGTTCCCGACATATCTGCTGGTCGGCACGGTCGTGCTGCTTATTGCGGCGTCCTTCATCCCCGGCCGTCCCGCCATCACGAACGGCCTGATCTGCATGACGCTGTTCCTCATCGGCCTCGTCCGCTCCATCCTCCAGAAAAAGCACTTCGGCCCCATCAAGTACGCGCTGGGCGAAATCGACTTTGAAACGCTCCTGCTCCTCATGAGCCTGTTCGTCGTCATCGGCACGCTGACCGAGACGGGCGTCATTGAGGATATCAGCGCCCTGTTTGTGAAGCTCGGCGGCAAGAGCCTCTTTGGCATGTATTCCATCATCGTCTGGGGCTCCGTCATCATCTCGGCCTTTATCGACAACATCCCGTATGTCGCGACGATGCTCCCGGTCGTGCAGGGCATTGCGGCCATGATGGGCTGCGACGCGCACGTTCTGTACTTCGGCCTGCTCGTCGGCGCGACGCTCGGCGGCAACCTGACGCCCATCGGCGCCTCGGCCAACATCGCGGCCATCGGCATTTTGCAGAAGGAGGGCTACGAGGTCAAGGCCTCCGACTTCCTCAAGATCGGCGTCCCGTTTACGCTCCTCGCCGTCCTGAGCGGCTATCTCTACTGCTGGTTCGTCTGGGCATAAGCATATACGCGCACAAACGCGGCACTCCCGGCCCGGGAGTGCCGCGTTTGACTGTCAAACCCCTGCTGCCGCATGATTTGTGCATAGGGTGTATCTGAAAACTCCCAACGCACCCGGACAGCGGATCTTTTCACGCTGCGCTGCACCATTTTTCCTTGAAATACGTCAGTATTCCTGCGAAAAAATGTCTTGCTCAGCGCAAAAATTTCTCGCTGCCGGTCACATTGGGAGTTTTCAGATACACCCTAGTAAAATGAAAAACGGCAGAGGGTGATATTCCCTCTGCCTTCTTTTGTGTACAATTCTTAGATTATTCCTGATCCCAGTTGTGCCAGACGTTCTGGACATCGTCGTCCTCTTCGAACAGGTCGAGCATTTTTTCCATGTTGTCGCGGTCTTCCTGCTTGTCGAGCTTCTGGTAGGACTGCGGGACCATCTCGATCTGGGCGGAGTCGAACTTGTAGCCCTTGTCTTCGAGCGCCTTGGCGACGGTGTTGATGTCGTCGGGGCTTGTGTAGACGGTGAAGCAGCCTTCCTCGGGCTGGAAATCGGCCGCGCCTGCGTCGAGCGCGTCCATCATGACGGTGTCCTCGTCCAGCTCCTCGTCCTCGTTGTCGATGACGATAACGCCCTTGCGGTCGAATGACCAGCTGACGCAGCCGGTGGTGCCGAGACTGCCGCCGTATTTGTCAAAATGGTGGCGGACACTGCCTGCGGTGCGGTTGCGGTTGTCGGTCATCGTCTCGACGATGACAGCAACGCCGCAGGGGCCGTGGCCCTCGTAGGTGATGGTTTCGTAGTTGTCGCCGCTGCCGGATGCCGCTGCTTTTTCCAGCACGCGCTTGATGTTGTCGTTCGGCATATTGGCGGCCTTGGCCTTGGTGATGACGGTCGCGAGGCGGGAGTTATACGCGGGGTCGGCGATGCCGCCGCCCTCCTTGACGGCTACGATCATTTCCTTGGAGATCTTCGTAAAGGCAGCCGCGCGCTTTGCGTCCTGCGCGCCCTTGGTTTTCTGAATGTTATGCCACTTGGAATGTCCGGACATGAGGTGTTCTTCCCTTCGTTACAATATCTCTTGTCATTTTATCACAGAGAACGGGCAGAGGTCAACTGTTTCATAGAAATTGCGTCTCATCTTTATGCGCCTTCGCCCGCAGAACGGTCAGCTCCGGCAGCGCCTCGCGCACAACGCGCTCCAGAACGGCGCAGACGGGGTTCTCCGTCTCAAAATGGCCCGCGTCGATGAGATTGAGGCCGCGATATTTTGCCTCTTCAAAGTGGTTGTATTCGAGATCTGCCGTCACGAGCGTATCGCAGCCTGCGGCCAGCACGTCGTCGATCGCGCTGCCGCAGCTCCCGCCGCCGACAGCCACGCGCCGCACGGGCTTTCCCGCGTCCGCGAACCGAAGTCCGGGGCAGGAGAGTGTCGACTTTACAAACGCGGCAAATTCGGCAAGACGCTGCTCCCGCACCATGCCGGTGCGGATGAGGCCGTAAGGCCGGCCCCGTGCATCTGTTCCGGTTGGGTTCAGAACCGACACCTCCGTCAGCCCCAGTGTTTCTGCCAGTACGTCGTTGACCCCGCCGGGGCAGACGTCGAGATTCGTGTGCAGATTGATCGCGGCGATTTTCGCTTCGGCCAGTTCCAGAATGCACCGCCCCTCGTAGCTTGCATCGTTGACGGCTCTGGGCGCGTCAAAAAACAGCGGGTGGTGCGTCACGATGCACTGTGCGCCGGTTTCCTTCGCCTCGTCGATCACATCCGGCATCGGGTCGAGCGCAACAAGGACGGTATCGACCGGCGCGTCGAACCGCCCGCAGAGCAGACCGACGTTGTCCCAGTCCATTTTCATGGACGCGGGCGCAAAGGCAAACAGGGCGTTATAAATGTCACGAACAGTCGTCATGCTGCTTCCTCATTTCTCTGATTTCCGCAAGCGCGGTTTCGTAATAGCGGAGCTTTTCCGGCTCGTCGGCTCTTTGCAGGCCCAGGACTGTGCCCGCGAGGGCTGTTTCGATCCGGGCCAGATACGGCCCCAGAAGCGGCCCGCCCTCCCGCAGCAGCTGCGGCGAGGCGTATTGCTGCCCCGGCGAAAGCGGGGGCATATGTCCCTTTTTTGCGCGCAGGACGGTATAGAAGAAGTGGCCGTCTTTTGCAAGCGCTTCGCGCTCGATCGCAAAGCTGTGCTCCGCCAGATACTGCCGCAGCGCCTGCCCGGCGCTCTGCGGCTGCAAAATGAGCGTATAGCGGTCATCGCAGACCCATGGCGCGGCCTCTAAAATGCGCACCATCAGATCGCCGCCCATTCCGGCCATAATGATCGTATCCGCCGCATCGGGCGGGATGCCCTGCAGGCCGTCCGACAGGAAAAACCGCATTTTTTCGGACACGCCGAAGCGCGCGGCGTTTTCGCGGGCCTTCTGCAGCGGCTGCTCGCGCAGGTCTGCCGCCGTGACGAACGGGCAGATACCCTCGCGCAGCAGGTATATGGAAAGATACCCGTGATCCGTGCCGATATCGGCGGCGCGGGAACCGCGCGGGACAAATTCGGCGCACAGCAGCAGCCGGTTGGAGATCGGAACCTTCATCGCTTCACGCAAAAGGGCGGCCATCAGGCCGCCCTTTCCTTTCGGTTTGTTACTTGGCCTTCTCGGCTTCCTCGGAAGCCTCGATAAAGCGGTTGACCTGCGCCAGGAACGCGTCGGCATCAACGCCGTGCACCATGCAGGCCTCCTCGACCGTCTCGCCGCGCGAGGACGGGCAGCCCAGGCAGTGCATACCGATGGCCATGAACAGCGGAGCAGTCTCGGGCGCGATATCCAGAACATCGCCGATGATGGTGGTCTTTTCGATCTTTGCAGCCATAAAAATGACCTCCTGTGTATATTTTATAGTCGTATTATACCCAACTGCGTCACAGTTTGCAACAGAAATTATAGCGACGCGGCCAGCTGCGCGGCCTCCTGCATGGCGCGGCGCAGGGACGCTTCCGCGTCAAAGCCCGCGACATTCATGCCGTCTGCGGCGATGCAGGTATATGCTCCGATGCCGAAGAACGTGTGAAGCGCCTCCAGATACCGGCTGCCCATCTCCATGGCGTCGCCGGTATAAAATCCGCCGCGCGTGGTGAGGAAGACCAGATGAGAGGCCCGGCAGATGCCCTTCAGACCATCCTCCGTTGAGCCGAACGTGATCCCGTCGACAGACACCTGCTCGATATAGACCTTCAAAAGCGCCGGGAAGGACAGATCCCAGAACGGCGCGGCGATCACGATCCGGTCGGCCTGCGCGAACTGGTGCGCGTACCGGAAGCGCGGATGGTCGCGCCGGTTTTCTGCCAGCAGCGCCTCGCGCTGGTCAAAATAGCTGTCCTTGAAGTAGGAAATATCCTCCGCCATCAGATCCAGCCGCGTCACAGCGCAGTCGGACGGCAGCGCGGACAAAAACGCCTCGGCCAGCTTTTTCGTGTTCGACGCTTCGCGCCGGATGCAGCAGTCGACAAACAGAACGTTTTTCATCGCGTCCGCTCCTGTTCCAGCCGGTAAAAGGCTTCGAGCGCGGTCAGAATTTCATTGCGCTCGCCGATGGCGGTCAGGCTTTCGCCGTTTACATAGCCGCCGATGGCGTTCGCGGTATCCTCGCCATATACGACGACGTTATTGAGAATGGAAGCCGTCTTCATCCCGCGCAGACGGCCGATGGTAAACAGCGCTGCGGATTCCATATCCGCGCCCAGCGCGCCCTTGCGCGACCAGTAGGCGCTCTCCGCGTCGTTTTCCTCGTGATAAAAGCTTTCGTGGCTGTGGATGATGCCGACATGATACGGGCAGCCGAGCGCCTTCGCGGCCTCCACGCACAGTCCCAGCAGCTGATAGTCGGCGACCGCCGGATATTCCGGATGGACATAGGCCTTTGAAGCCCCATCGTCGCGGATGGCGCCGCAGCCGAGGATCAGATCGCCCAGCGCAATGCCGGTCTGCAAGGCTCCGCAGGAGCCGATGCGGATGGCGGCCTCCACGCCGATGTTGTGCAGCTCTTCCACGCAGATCCCGGCGGACGAGCCGCCGATGCCCGTGGAGACGGCCAGAACGGGCACGCCCTTATAGGTGCCGGTCAGACTGCGGAACTCGCGGTTGTACGCAAGCTCCCGCACGGATTCCAGCTGTGCGGCCACGCGGTCAAGCCGGGCCGGGTCGCCGGGCAGGATCGCATAACGCACGCCAAGCGTTTCGTCCAGACAAATATGCGCCTGTTTCATCTGCATATGCTCCTTTTATAGTTATATCGTCTGAATTTCAATATGGTAACGGTTCCGGCTGCAAAGCGCGTGCTCGACCTCCACGCGGTAGTCCAGATCGAGAACGCCCCCGTGTTCGTTGAGCAGAACGGTCATATCCTCCGTCACGACGCTGATCATCATCGCGCCGAAGCCGACGTCGTACAGCGATTCATGCGCCTGTCTGCGGTCGAAGACCATCTCGGCGTTGACCTTTCCGCTGCGCCGCAGCGTGACGGTCTTCCCGTCCTCGATCTGAAAGGAGGTCACAACGCCCTCAAGCCCGGTCATTTCCGACTCGACATAGGACAAAAGCGCAAAGCCCGGCTCATAGCAGTACGAGCCGTCTGTCACCAGCTCGAGCGTCTGCGGTCCGCCGTCCTCCATGGTCTGCGTGCCGGTGATGGAAATTCTTGCGGCCTGTACCATCACGCCTCCAGCGCAAGCGCGATCAGATCGTCCAAGAGCTCACCGTAGGGGATGCCGCTGGCCTCGAAGAGCTTGGGGTACATGGAAATGGACGTGAAGCCCGGAATGGTGTTGATCTCGTTGAAGACGACCTCGCCGTCTGCCTTTACAAAGAAGTCGACACGGGACAGGCCGCGGCAGCCCATGGCCCTGTAGACGCGGACGGCAAGCTCGCGCACCTGCTCGGCGGTCTGCTCGGAAATGCGGGCCGGGATGTACAGGTGTGCGCAGTCGGAGATATATTTTGCGTCGTAGTCATAGAATTCCGCGCCGGAGTCGATCTCGCCGCAGACGGAGGCAAACGGATTGTCGTTGCCGAGCACGGCGACCTCGACCTCCTGCCCGCGGATGAATTCCTCGACCAGAACCTTGCGGTCGTATTTCAGTGCCGCCTCAATTGCCGTTTCCAGCTCGGCGCGGTCCTTCGCCTTTGCAACGCCGACGGACGAGCCGGTTCCGGCGGGCTTGACGAAGACGGGATAGGCGAAGCGCGCCTCAACGGCGCTCAGCGCCGCTTCCCGGCTGCGGGCAAAGCCCTCGCGCGTGACGAGCTGCCACGCTGCCTGCCGGACGCCTGCGGCGTCGGCGATCAGCTTTGTGATGGTCTTATCCATACAGGCGGCGGAGGCCGCGACGCGCGGGCCGACATAGGGAATGCCCGCGATCTGGAGTAAACCCTGGATCGCGCCGTCCTCGCAGTTTTCACCGTGCATCACGGGGAAGACCACGTCGATGCGCTCGCGCACGACGCAGTCGTTTTCAAAGCTCAAAAGCCCCTGTCCGCGCACGGGGGAAAGCGCCGCGCGGCGGTTCTCCTCGCAGTTCTGCCACGTTCCGGCGGGAAGCATCCCGTAATCCTTGCCGCCGAACAGGATCCAGTCGCCATCCTTCGTGA
>HF990630.1:0-6882 GCA_000432135.1 Firmicutes bacterium CAG:124 | reverse complement strand
AGATTCTGCTGACCGCAGCGAGACTTCATGCTCCGACGAAACGCCGCCGAAGAGCACACAAACGCTCAGTTTTTTCAAAACAGGCTCCTCTTTTCCGCCGCCGCAGATCAAAAAGCGGTCAGCATACATATCATATGCGAAACCGCCGCAGAACACAAGTATCTTTTTCCGAAATCCGGTGATTTTGCCTATGCTGCCTTTGACTTCTCTGCGCAGGACGGATAAAATAACAGCAGAAACGGGGGAGATCACATGCAGGAGCGTGTACGCATCTGTGATATCGCGGAGGAGCTGGGCCTGAGCACGGCGACCGTCTCCAACGTGATACACGGGAAGACGAACAAGGTCTCGGACGAGACGGTGCAGCGCGTGACGGCGCTGCTCGAAAAGCGGCGGTACATCCCCAGCATGGCGGGCATCCTGCTGGCCCGCAACAGCTCCGGGATCATCGGCGTGTTCGTCAACGACCATCCGAAGTACGCGGGACATACGCTGCGCGACGGCTTTCTCGCGTCCGTGCTGCTGCCGCTGTTCGTCTGTGAGGCGAGCTGGAGTCTGGGCGAGAACGTCTACGCGGCCATCTATGGCCGCATGGGCACGGAGCAAAGCGCCGCCATGACGCTGGCCGCGCCCATACAGGGACTGGCGATCGGCGCGCTGTGCGGCCTGTCGCAGGCTGCGGGCGTGATCGTCGGAAAGCGTCTTGGCGGCGAGAATTACGATGGGGCTTACCGGGCGGCGAAGCGGCTGATGGTCTATGGCGCGGTCGGAGCCTCCGTGCTCTGCGCCGCGAGGTGCCGCGCGACATAGACGCCGCTGGCGGAGGCGTGGGACAGGGAATGCGTGATGCCGCTGCCGTCGCCGATGATGAACAGGCCCTTGTGCGCCGTCTCCAGATTCTCGTCGACGGAGACCTCCATGTTGTAGAATTTGACCTCAACGCCGTAAAGCAGCGTATCGTCGTTCGCCGTACCGGGGGCGATCTTGTCAAGCGCGTAGATCATCTCGATGATGCCGTCGAGAATGCGCTTCGGGATGACCAGCGACAGATCGCCCGGCGTAGCCGTCAGCGTGGGGGTGACGAAGGATTTGTCGATGCGCTTCTGCGTCGAGCGCTGGCCGCGGATGAGATCGCCGAAGCGCTGCACCATCACGCCGCCGCCCAGCATATTCGAAAGCCGTGCAATGGACTCGCCGTAGCCGTTGGAATCCTTGAACGGCTCGGTAAAGTGCTTGGAGACGAGCAGGGCGAAGTTCGTGTTCTCGGTCTGCTTGGCCGGGTCCTCATAGCTGTGGCCGTTGACGGTCACGATGCCGTTCGTGTTCTCTGTCACGACCGCGCCCTTCGGGTTCATGCAGAACGTGCGCACGAGATCCTGATATTTTTCGGTCTTGTAGACGATCTTGCTCTCATAAAGCTCGTCGGTCAGGTGCTTGAAGATCTCGGCGGGCAGCTCGACGCGCACGCCGATGTCGACGCGGTTGGACTTCGTCTCGATGTTCAGCTCGCGGCACACGCTCTCCATCCATTTGCTGCCGCTGCGGCCGACGGAGACGATGCACTGCTTGCAGGAGAAGCTTCCGTTATCGGTCACGATCTCATATCCGCCGTCCGTTGCCAGCACCTGCCGCACGGGCGTGCGGAAGTAAAAGTCGACCTTCGGCTCCAGCTCGGCAAAGAGATTTTTCAGCACGACAAAATTGATATCCGTCCCGAGGTGCCGGACGGACGCGTCGAGCAGGTGCAGATTGCACTGCAGACAGCGGGTCTTGAACGCGCTGTTGGCCGTGGAATACAGCTTCGTGTTCTCGCCGCCGTGGCTGACGTTGATCTCGTCGACGTAGTGCATCAGCTCCATGGCCTGCTTCTTGCCGATATATTCATAGAGCGTGCCGCCGAAGTCATTCGTCAGGTTATATTTTCCGTCGGAAAACGCGCCCGCGCCGCCGAAGCCGTTCATGATCGCGCACGTCGGACAGCCGACGCAGTGCTTGACAGTCTTCCCGTCAATGGGACATCTGCGCTTTTCGAGCGGCTGGCCCTCTTCAAATACGGCGATCCTCTTCTCCGGACAGAGCTTCGACAGCTCATACGCCGAGAAAATTCCTCCGGGGCCTGCGCCGATGATAATGACATCATACTGCATGAAAAATCATCCTTTCTGTAGGGGATATCCTGAATCCGCTTATCCGCATTCCAAAACACGCACGATCCCGGCAGGCAGCTGTAAATCTGCGCAGTATTTCTGTAGGGGCCGACGACTCTGTCGGCCCTTAAAATGTTGCGAATTTATCGGAGATTTCCGAGAAACCACCGCATTCTGCGGGCGGACAGAGTCGTCCGCCCTTGCGGGTCGCCCGCCGGTGCATTATATCATACCGCCGTCCGCATCTGCAAGCGAAACGGCCATAGAAAGCGCGAATGGCCGTTATAAGCGCATAAAAGATCCGCACCCGGTCAGGTGCGGATCTCTGGTTGGCAGATAGAACTTAGCCCTGAGCCTTCATGCGGGCGAAGCAATCGCTGCAGTAAACCGGGCGATCGGACTTCGGCTCGAACGGGACGCGTGCCTCGCCGCCGCAGGCAGCACAGGTAGCAGTGTAGTACTCTCTGGGGCCGCGGGTTGCGTTCTTGCGGGCATCACGGCAGGCCTTGCAGCGCTGCGGCTCATTCTGGAAGCCACGCTCTGCGTAGAATTCCTGCTCACCGGCGGTGAAAACGAACTCCTTGCCACACTCTTTGCAGACCAACGTCTTGTCTTCGAACATTTTTGTTACCTCTCTTTTGCGATAAAAAATGGATTTGCCCTGCAATTGCGGCTTGCGCTCGTATGCGATCGGGCTGTATATGCGATCAGGCCGTGCCTGATTTCGCCGGGAAAAGCGCCAGTCAATCTTGCCAGGGTCCATACACGAAGAGAGGGTGCAACGGAGTGATGAAAGATCTGCGTGGCTCTGGTTGGAAATTTTTATTACCCAACACTAGCGATTATATGCGATATTTTTCCGGTTGTCAATAGTAAATAAAACTTATTTTATTTCTCTGATAATTTTTGTAGATTTTCGACGTGCTGCACAAGCGCCTGCGTGACCGCCTGCGCCTGCTGCTCCGTCCCGGCCTCGACCATCACGCGGATGAGCGGCTCCGTGCCGGACGGGCGGATAAGCACGCGGCCGTTTTCCCCAAGCTCGGCCTCTGCCTTTTGAATCGCTTCGCGAAGGGAATCCGACTGCATGATGGCCGTCTTCTGCTCGTTGGAGGTCACGCGGACATTTTGCAGCAGCTGCGGGTACTGCCGCACGGAGGCGGACAGTTCGCTGGCCTTTTTGCCGCTGTGGGAAAGGATATCGAGGAATTGCAGCGCGGCCAGCTGGCCGTCGCCGGTTGGCATGTAGTCCAGGAAGATGATATGGCCCGACTGCTCGCCGCCGAGGCGCATCCCCTCCTTCTGCATGAGCTCCAATACGTTCCGGTCGCCGACCGACGCGCACAAAAGCCGCAGGCCGTGCTCTGCGCAGTATTTGTGCAGGCCGATGTTCGACATGACCGTCGCGACGAAGCCGCCGCCGTGCAGGCGGCCCTTTTTCTCCATCTCTGCGGCGCAGATGGCCATCATCTTGTCGCCGTCAATGACGCAGCCCTGCTCGTCGACGGTCAGGCAGCGGTCGGCGTCGCCGTCGAACGCGATGCCGAGGTCATAGCCGCCGGCTTTGACCGCGTCACAGAGCGCTTCCAGATGCGTTGAGCCGCAGCCGCTATTGATGTTGACGCCGTTCGGCTTGTCGTTCAGATACTCCGCTTCCAGCGGGAAGCGGCCGAATAAGTACCGTGCCGTGGTCGAAGCCGCGCCGTTGGCGCAGTCGATGAGCACGCGCAGCGGCTCAAGCCCATCGACGGTCGAGGCCAGATGGTCGAGATAATATTCCGCCGCAAAGCTGCCGGACATGACCTGCCCGATCTCCCCGTGCGTTTTGACGGGCAGCTCCCCGTCCTGCAAAATCAGATCCTCGATGCGCGCTTCGAGCGCGTCGTTCAGCTTGAAGCCCTCTGACGAGAACATTTTGATGCCGTTGTGCTCATACGGGTTGTGCGAGGCGGAAATGACGACGCCTGCGTCCGCGTGCAGATAGATTGTCAGATATGCGACGGCAGGTGTCGGAACCACGCCGAGCAAAATCGCGTTGCAGCCGCAGGCCGTCAGACCCGCGACGAGCGCGCCCTCCAGCATATCCGAGGAAATGCGCGTGTCCTTGCCGATGACGACGGTCGGCTTCGTGCCGGGATCGTCGCACAGCGAGATCGCTGCCGCCTGTCCCACGCGGTAGGCAAGCTTCGCGTCCAGCGTTTCATTGGCAACGCCCCGGATGCCGTCAGTCCCAAATAATTTACCCATAGTATGTATTGCTCCTCAAAACTCAGAATGAAAGCTGCGTCCCGGCAGGCTGCACGGGAGACGGCAGATGCAGGTGCTCATAGGCCAGCTGCGTGACGCAGCGGCCGCGCGGCGTGCGTGTCAAAAACCCGATTTGCAGCAGATACGGCTCGTAAACGTCTTCCAGCGTGACGGCCTCCTCGCCGATGGTCGCGGCCAATGTCTCAAGGCCCACAGGGCCGCCGCCGTAGTTTTTCACAATGGCGGGGGGGATGCGGGGGGTGGCGGGGGTCGGGGAGCATGCGGCGGTCGATGGCGTCAAGGCCCAGACGGTCGACCTCGAGCTTGCCGAGCGCGTGATCGGCAGCCTCGGAGGTGATCACGCCGTCGTGGCAGACCTGCGCGAAATCGCGCACGCGGCGCAGCAGGCGGTTCGCGATACGCGGTGTCCCGCGCGAACGGGACGCGATCTCCCGCGCGCCGGAGGGCTCGATCTCAATGCCCAGCAGCGCGGCCGAACGCATGACAATGCGCTGCAATTCTTCTGTGGTGTACAGCTCCAGACGCAGCTGCACGCCGAAACGGTCGCGCAGGGGGCTGGAAAGCTGCCCGGCTCTGGTCGTTGCGCCGATGAGGGTAAAGCGCGGCAGATCGAGCCGGATGGAGTTGGCCGACGGGCCCTTGCCGACGATGATATCGATGGCAAAGTCCTCCATGGCCGGATATAAAATTTCCTCAACTGCTCGATTCAGCCGGTGAATTTCGTCAATGAACAGAATATCGCCCGGCGCGAGATTCGTCAGCAGCGCGGCCAGATCTCCGGCCTTTTCGATCGCCGGGCCGGAGGTCACACGGATGCCCGCGCCCATTTCGTTGGCGATGACGCCTGCGAGCGTCGTCTTGCCGAGACCCGGCGGGCCGTAGAGCAGGACATGGTCAAGCGGCTCATTGCGCCGCCTGGCAGCCTCAATATAAATGGCAAGGTTGCCCTTGGCCTTTTCCTGTCCGGTATAGTCGGCCAGCAGCTTCGGGCGCAGGCTGACCTCGCCGTCGTCCTGCGGGATCAGGCTTGTGGTGACGATGGGCGCGTCGTATTTCTGCGAAAAATCCAGGCTCATGCCGGGCCCTCCTTACTGCTGCGCCGCAGCGCGCAGCGCCCGGCGGATCACGTCTTCGATGGAAAGATTCTCAAGATCAATGCCCTTGAGCGCCGCTGCGGCCTCCGTCTGCGAATAGCCGAGGCCGACGAGCGCGGCGGTCGCCTCCGCGGCCCTGCTGCCGCGCACCGGTGCGCCGGAGCCGGAGAATTCCGCCGTGTTCAGCTCCAGCTGGCTTGCACCGAGCTTGTCCTTGAGTTCCAGAATGATGCGCTGGGCCAGCTTTTTGCCCACACCCTGCGCCATGGTGATGGTTTTGTCGTCCTGCGTCATGACGGCCAGCGTCAGCTGCTCCGGCGAGACGACGGACAAGATCGCCAGCGCCGCCTTCGGGCCGACGCCCGTGACACCCAGAAGCCGCTCGAAGCAGTTCAGTTCCTCGCGCGTGGAAAAGCCGAAGATGTCGAAGGCATCCTCCTTGATGTTGCAGTAGGTGAAAAGTTTTGCAGGCTTTCCCAGCTGGAGTCGGGCAAGCGTATAATTTGTCGTATGGCACGCGTAGCCCACGCCGCCGCAGTCCACGACCGCGAGATTGGCGTCGAGCAGCGTAATTGTCCCGTTCAGATAATAAAACATTACCGGTATCCTTTCTGCGCCAGAAGCGAGGTGGAGCTTCGCGCATGGCAGAGTGCGATGGCGATGGCGTCCGCCGCGTCGTCCGGCCGCGCGACCTTTTCCATTTTCAGAATACGGCGCGTCATTTCCATGACCTGATGCTTATCCGCGCCGCCGTAGCCGACGACGGCCTGCTTGACCTGATTGGGCGTATACTCGAAAAGCGGCGCGCCTGATTTGCAGATCGCCAGCAGAATGACGCCCCGGCCATGGCTCACGCCGATGCCGGTCGTGACGTTATGCCCCCAGAACAGCTCCTCGACCGCCACGGCGTCCGGCTTGACCGTCTCGATGAGCTGCACCATATCGTCATAGAGCACCACGAGCCGTTCCGGGAATGTAAGCGCTGTGGGTGTCGTGATGGTGCCGTAGTTGAGCAGCTGGACGCTGCCGCGTCCGGCCTCCAAAATGCCAAACCCGGTCGTGGCGTAGCCGGGGTCGATGCCAAGAATGCGCATATCAGAACTTCCCGAAGATCTCCCAGTAGCACATACCGAGGACGCCGAGCACCACAATGGCGATCAGCACCCACGCCAGCACGATCTGGTGCTTCGGCCGGGGCGTATACTCCCCCCGCTGCTCTTTTTCGTTCCGCTGTCCGCTCTGGTAGTCCAGCCGCTCGGTGCTGTGGTCGTTGTTCATGGGAGTTCTCCTGTCTGGTTTGGTACTTTTGTGGGAATATGATACTGCGGGATGTCTCCGACGGCCCATTCTTTTCCGTCTTGCCGGAAAAGAAT
>HF990629.1 GCA_000432135.1 Firmicutes bacterium CAG:124 | reverse complement strand
GAGTGGGGAACGGCTTCCCGCACCGCATTGCACCGGCTCCGGTACGAATCCGGGCAGGCTGTGCTGCCGGAAGGGGAGTTTTCCAACTATTCCGCCGCACCGGAGCAGACATCATGCCTGACCGTCACGATGGAGCAGCCGACGGCGCTCTATCTGCGCGGCTTTACCGGCGATACCTTCACCGGCACGGCATGGCAGGCGCTTGATGCGCAGACGCTTGCCGAACAGACCGATCTTCTGTACTGGCTGCATAAGGAGGGCTTCTACCCGCAGACGCAGCTTGCCGCCGCGTCGCGCGGCCTGCACCGGCAGGAGCAGACGCAGACAGTCCTGATTGAAAATACCAGCGCTTGCAGTGCCTATGTATACGCGCCCTACGCGCTCTCCGCGCTCCCGCAGGAAAGCGCACTGCGCACAGACAGTCTGGAAAGCACCCAACTCCCGGCCAGCGGCCTGCGTGGAGCGCGGCAGTATCGCTTCACCATGCCCCTTGCCCCGGAGCAGACCGCAGCGGAGTTATTGGACGCGCTGCGGGAGCAGCCGGAGAAGGCAGACGCCTATCTCAGCGCAGAGGGAAGCTACCGTGCGTTCGTGCAGGAGCAGGACGTGACGCTGCCTGCGCAGATACGCGCACAGCTTGCTCCGATTCTGGATGAACTCTGCCGGGAATACGGCTCCGCCGGTTCTCTGACGCCGGAGCAGGCGCAGCTCTGCACGGCGCGCTTTCTCGAACAGCTGGACGCGCTCCGCGAAGCCGGAACGCCGTTGCCGCTGGACGAGCTTGTAAAGGATACAACCTACCAGACCGCGACCCTGACCGTGCTGGCGCTTCGTTATTACGGCATCCCCGCGCGCTATGCCGAGGGCTTCGTCCTCACGCAGGAGACTGCCGCGCGTGCGCAGGCCGGTTCTGC
>HF990628.1 GCA_000432135.1 Firmicutes bacterium CAG:124 | reverse complement strand
GATCTTTTTACCGCGCAGCCGCAGAGCGCAGTGTATCCGTTGGTCGTTACAACGGAGGACGACGGCTTGCTCCTGTTTGACCTGATCGATTTCCCGGATATAAACGCAGAAGCGTTCAACATAGCCGAGGGAATCGCCAGCATCAAAGAGCAGGCACAGGAAGCCATTCTGACGCTCCCGGTCCCGCCGGTCCCTACACCTGTCGAGCATATTCTGTTAACTGCAAATCAGTTTATCGTGCAAATCGACGTATAACAAACGACCCCTGCTGCAGAAATCCTGCAGCAGGGGCGCGTGATTGTAGTACAGTATTTTTTATGTTTTCTGCCGGAAAGAGAGTGCTCTTGTATTTTTCAGGAAGAACAGTTATGATGGTCTTGTGAATTTCAACGCCCAGCATACAACATGCCAGAATACGAAGGGAGATAAAGATGGATTTTTTGGATTATAGAGAAAAGCTTGGCATAGGGTTTTGCGATAACGAGAAGTATAAATTTTTTCTCGTGAAAATATTCAGTATTCTTGGCGAAATCGCATTAGATACTCGCTTTTGCGGTATTAATGCGAGTGAATACCGCGAATTTTGCAGGATTACGGGTACGGAAGTGGATTACAAACTTCTATCTGAGTTTATTGGGCCTGCTGGGTATAGACATTGGCTAAGTATACTAAGGAGAGTGTGCGAAGATCCTAGAGAGTTTTTTGCGTATTACATTTCACTTGTGAATATTGTGCCAGAAGACCGAGAGCCAGATGAAAGCGGACGCTTTTTTGAACGAAAAGGTCTGATTAAGTTGCTTACGGCAATGCTTGCAGAATCACACATTGGCTATAATCTAATCAATGCGGACGGAGAATATTTTGTATTCCCTAAGGGAGCCGTTGAACTAGATTCCGCTCTTGTGTCACAGCCATTAGCATGGTTAAACCAGTATCCAAAGGCACATACAGCTTTTGTAAAGGCTTTAAGAGAATATGCAGATGCAACAACAGAAAATTCCAGTGATATTGCAGATTAGTTTCGCAAGGCACTCGAAACATTCTTTCAGGAATTCTTCAAAAATGATAAAGCCCTTGAACGCAATAAAAGCATCTACGGAAACTACTTATCCAAAGCTGGAGTCCCGAAAGAAATTGCCTCAAATTTTGAAACACTGCTGCAGACATACTGTAGTTTCATGAACGGCTATGCAAAGCACCACGATAAGACCGAATTGAATGTACTGGAATACCTGATGTACCAAACGGGAAATATCATCCGTCTGCTGATCACGCTGAAACAGGCTGAACCCACTCCAGATAATTGAGTTAAACCTATGGGCAGCGGCACCAATTGGGGTCAAAATGGGGTCAAAGCAGGTTTTGCGGAACTGCAAAATGATGCAAAAAGTTAGAAAAACCACCGTATTTCAAGCGAAATACGGTGGTTTTATGGTTGCGGGAGAGGGATTTGAACCCCCGA
>HF990627.1:3255-4214 GCA_000432135.1 Firmicutes bacterium CAG:124 | reverse complement strand
AACATCCACAAGAAAATCCTGAAGGACGCAGGACTGGAACACCTGAGATTTCACGACCTGAGACACACATTCGCAACGTTGGCGCTCCAAAATGGCGTGGACGTGAAAACAGTGTCCAGTATGCTTGGTCACTTCGACGCAGGCTTCACACTGAGAACCTACACTCACGTCACACGCCAGATGCAGGAAAGCGCAGCCGAAAAGATGGGGAATTTCATGGCACAAGTGATGTAAAAACACAGGCGCGCCGGAGGGATGCTCCAAGTCTCCCTCCGGCGCATTGTACCTTTATTCCGTGATTGAAAGGGCCAGATGCTCTACGATCTGCTCGACCTCGGCGGTTGTCAGATACGCGCTGTACAGGCTGACGGTCGCGTGAACAGTATAGCAACTCGCCCAGACCTCGTCGTGACTAGCTGTGATGAGAAATTCATACCCATCTTGTGTGGTGTAATAATATGCTTGGTCAAGGGTACCGTTTACGATATAGCTCGGCCCCAGTCCCTTGCGCGTCGTGTCGTAGTCCATGTCAAGGCTGACCCATCCCTTCCCGTCATTTGCGCCGTAGGCAGCACTAAAGTATTCGCTGACGAACGCGCCGTCCTCATCCCGGATGATATAGGCCTGATCGTCCGGAATGACGACGCTGTAGTGTTCCGCCAGCCATGCCAGATCGAAGCGAACCATGCCGGACAGCATCGGCAGAAGATTGGCAGGGTTCTCCGCCATGTACTGCATTTTCTCTGCGCCGTCTGCTTCGCGGGTGATCCGGCGGACAGAAAGTGCCGGGTCACTGCTGATGAGCTCAGCGGTGTCCCAGCCGCCATACTGGACGGATGTTGTGCCGCCGATTTTCTCTCCGGACTTCCACTCTTCGGCAGTGATATATGGGCCTTCCGCCAGAACATCTTCCAGTGTCTGTGCCGCACTCTGACTGTCGGTCACAACAGCCACGGCGA
>HF990627.1:0-3242 GCA_000432135.1 Firmicutes bacterium CAG:124 | reverse complement strand
CCCACACCAGCCACGGCCATCGGTGTATCCTCTGTCGGTTCCGGAAGTTCGTTGACGCTGGTGACAATGATATCGTTCCGGAACCGGTGGACAACCGCCGCAGCCGCCGCTGTCAACGTCAGCGCCGCCGCAATGATGATCGCGGCCACCGCCAGCCGCGGTAGATGTTTTTTGGAATTGTTTTGCATAGAAGCCTCCTGTTCTTCTGCCCGGAAGGCGATCTGTGCGCGGATGCGTGTTCGGCTGCTTTCCGACAGGCAAACGGAATCTGCAATGCGCTTAAAGCTTTGTTCCATGTCAATCCCTCCCGAGTTGTTCGTCCAACATTTTTCGCGCCCTGTGCAGGCGCATCGAAACGGCGGAAACAGAGACGCGCAGAAAACCTGCAAGCTCGGAACAGGAATACCCCTCCATGCAGTGCAGTACCACAACGAGTCGGTATTTCTCCGGCAGCTCCATCACGGCACGGTAGAGAGCGCGATCCTCCGGCTCTGCCGGCAAAACCAGATCGTCTAATGCATCGGGAACAAACCTTTTTGCTGCTGCAAGCTGGTTTTTGCAGTGGTTTACCGTCAGCTTTGTCAAAAATGCACGCTCCCGACCGGGGTAGACGCTTAGTTTCTGCTCCATCAGCTTGCAGAAAACCGTCTGTACCGCGTCCTCCGCGTCATGCGGCGAACGCAGATACCCGAGCGCCACGCGATAGACGCTGTCGGCATATGCGTCATAGAGCGCCAGAACCTGTTCTTGTTTCATCTGCCTGTTTCTCCATTTCTTTGAGGCCTCATAGATATAACAATTCAGAAAGGCAAAACAGCACATCCTTTCCGAAAAAAATTTTTTCGATATTCCAAATATACCGTGTATTTCTGTAAGCTGCAACCGCATTGGAGACAAACGAGCCGCATAAAAATGAATCGAGCGCCGGAGGGGATGGACAGTCATCCTCTCCGGCGCTTTCTGAATATTTCCGCGTGTGGGTCACGGTGTGGGTCAGGCAAATTCGCCGCCCGAAAATCCGAACAAATAAAAGAGAAAACCGGCGAAAATCTTACGATTTTCACCGGTTTCTGGAGCTAGTGGCCGGACTTGAACCGGCGACCTGCTGATTACGAATCAGCTGCTCTACCGACTGAGCCACACTAGCACCTCGATTGCCTAAATAATATAGCACGTTTTTCCCACCGCGTCAATCCCTTTTTTCTCAGAAACACTGTTTTTGCGTATGTCTTTGCATTATGCACAAATGTACGTGGAAAGATTCTATAATGTTGTGTAGCGATTTAAATTGATTTAATAGTTATTTTATGGTATGATGCATACCGTACTTTTTATATTCTGAGAAGGGAGAGGGACGTCCGCGAGGCGTCCGGAAAGGAGAACTATGGAAGCTATCATCAATTTCTTCACGGGAACCCTGAACACGGTCGCATGGCTGTATATATTTCTGCCATGTACCATCATCGGCGGTCTGTATCTGACCATCCGCAATCGCGGGATCCAGTTCACGCGGTTCGGCTATGCGATGAAAAACACGGTCGGCAAGATGTTCCAGAAGCAGGAGGCAGGCGCTGGCGCGGTCACGCCGCTGCAGGCTGTCACAACGGCCCTGGCTGCGACGGTCGGCACCGGCAATATCGTCGGCACCTCGCAGGCCATCGCCCTCGGCGGCTACGGCGCAGTGTTCTGGCTGTGGCTGGCGGCGCTGCTCGGCATGATGATCAAGTATTCCGAGGTCACGCTGTCCATCCAATACCGCGAGCGCGACGCAAAGGGTGACTGGGTCGGCGGCCCGATGTACTACGTCAAAAACGGTCTCAGCAAGCACTGGCAGTGGGTCGGCATTCTGTTTTGCGTTTTCGCAGCCATCGCTTCCTTCGGCATCGGCAATATGTCGCAGGTCAACTCCATCGTCGGCTCCCTGAACGACGCCATCGACGCCTTCATCCCGGCTGCGGAAGGGGAGCGGAAGCTGCTGAACTTCGTGTTCGGCGTTGCGATCGCCGCGCTGATCGGCGTGATCCTCTTCGGCGGCATCAAGCGCATCGGCGCCGTGGCGGAAAAGCTCGTCCCGGTCATGAGCGTTTTGTACATCATTTTTGCGCTTGTCGTGATTTTCGGTC
The DNA here is from genome assembly GCA_000432135.1 of Firmicutes bacterium CAG:124. Taxonomy (GTDB): domain Bacteria; phylum Bacillota; class Clostridia; order Oscillospirales; family Oscillospiraceae; genus CAG-170. Next base: position 1,119 of record HF990627.1, on the reverse strand, counting down.
ACGCCGGTAATATCGGCCCGGCCTTTGGCAAGATCTTTGCCACAGCCTTTACGCCCAAGGCGCTCGGCGGCGCGGCCAGTGGTATTGCGCTCAAGCAGACCATTGTCTGGGGCCTGCGCAGAAGCGCCTTCTCCAACGAAGCGGGCCTTGGCTCCGCAGCCATCGCTCATGCGGCGGCTGACACCAAGAGTCCCGTCCAGCAGGGCCTGTACGGCATTTTTGAGGTCTTTGCCGATACCATCGTCATCTGCACCCTGACGGCCCTGACCATCATCTGCAGCGGCGTGGATATCACCTTCGGCCACAAGGTCGGCTCCGAGCTGATCACAGCCGCATTTGCCACCATGTTCGGCCAGAAATTCGCCTCTGTTTTCGTTGCGCTGGCCCTGATGCTCTTCGCGTTCACAACGATCCTCGGCTGGTCGCTCTACGGCAGCCGCTGCGTCCAGTATCTGTTTGGCCTCAAGGTTTCGAAGGCCTATCAGGTCCTGTTCATCATCGTCGTTGTGGTCGGCGCGGTCGCGTCGCTCGACGTGGTGTGGGACATTGCGGACACGTTCAACGGCCTCATGGCGATCCCGAACTTTATCGCCCTGTTCGCCCTGTCCGGCGTTGTGGCGAAGCTGACGAAGGAGTATTTCTTCGATAAAAACAAGCTGGCAAAATAAAAACGAACGCCCGCAGGCCGGTCAAACCGGTCTGCGGGACATTTATGCAAAAGGGGAGAAGCAGTATGCAGCAGCTTCAGATTGGGCGGGTCTACCGCCATTTCAAGGGCGACTATTATCTCGTGGAGGCGCTTGCAAAGGACTCCGAGAGCGGTGAGCCCTGCGTGATTTACCGGAAGCTCTACGGCGACGGCGGCCTGTGGGTCCGTCCGCTTGCCATGTTTTTGAGCAAGGTCGACCGGGAGAAGTATCCGGACGCAGAGCAGGAATACCGCTTTGCGCTTCAGGACATCCCAAGCGCTGCCGGACATGAATAAAAACCGCGTCCGCCCCTACACTGGCTTTGGAAAGCCTGCGCAAAATAGGAAAACAGCAGTTCTTTGACAGACCGAACGGCCCGGCGGAGCTTACTCCACCAGGCCGTATTTTGTTTTGACCCTGTCCAGCTTTT
>HF990626.1 GCA_000432135.1 Firmicutes bacterium CAG:124 | reverse complement strand
GCGATCACGTATTCGGATGTCGAGCCGGAGGAAACAGAATCGTTCCTGTCCAAGGTCTACGGCGGCAGTGTGGGAATGATGGTATCGAATTTGGTCGGACGCGGTGCGCTGTCCGAACAGGAGATTCAGGAACTGAAAGCCATTTTGGACGCAGCGGAAAAACAGGAGGAATCCTCATGCTGAAAGAAGTTTTGACCGTTTCCGCGCTGATAGCGGTTGTGCTTTTGGTGCGGGCGATATTCAAAAACCGCGTGCCGAAGCGGATGCTCTATGCGCTTTGGCTGGTCGTGCTTTTGAAACTCTGCTTGCCGGGAACACTGGTTTCTCTGCCGGTTCTTCCGGCAGAGGACGCGGCAGTTCCGGCGCAGAGCGCAGAGCGGCCCGTGCAGACTGCACCGGTGATTCAGCGACCCGCACAAACCGTGACGAAACCGCAAACACCTGCGCAGCAACCGGTTTCCCCGGTACAAGAAACTGCGAAACCGGCTGCAAAGCCGTTGACGACGGCACAGATTCTTCAAATTGCCTGGCTCAGCGGCAGCGCATTGCTCGGACTCTGGCTGTTCGGCGCGTGGGCGGTGTTTACGATTCGGCTGCACCGCGACCGGCGTTTTCTCGGCAAGCGCGGCGGAACGTGCATCTATGTTTCCGGCGCGGTCAAATCGCCGTGCCTTGCCGGTCTGATTCCGGCGGTCTATCTGACAGAGGACGTGCTGCAAGCGGACGAGGCGGAATTGATCCTGCGTCATGAGCTGACGCATTTGCGGCATCTGGATTTTCTGTGGTCGCTTTGCCGCACAGCGGCCGTGACCGTCTACTGGTGGAATCCGTTCATCTGGCTTGCTGCGATTTGCTCTAAGCGCGACGCGGAGCTGGCGTGTGATGAGGCAGTCGCCGCCAAGCTGCCGGAGAGCAAGCGCCTTGCCTACGCCCGCGCGATTCTGGCACAAGCACCGCGCAAAACGGCAGCGCTGAGTTTGGCTGGACCTCCAGTCAAGGAGCGCATTTTGTTCCTGACGAAAAAGCAGCGCACCAGCGTATTGTGTGTCATTCTGGCTTTGCTGCTCGTCGTGTCCGCGACCGGCTGCTCGTTTGCGGAGCTGACGCAGCAGAAAGCGGGAGAAATCACAATGCCGGATCATGCAGCCGATTCCAGTGCAAACGCAACGCCGCAAGAGGCGGATTCTGCGCTGCCGGTCATGGATACGGTTGAACTGATTGGGTTCGTTGCCGATTCGCAAACGCCGTGGATTGAACTGTACGAAAGCACAGACAGCAAGGAGCCGCTTGCAAAGATTCCTTATGATCTGATTGCGGCGCTCCCCGGCTGTGACAGGAAAAGTGAAGCCTTTACCTTTGGATCTCTTGATTCCACCACATTCTACTATGGCGAGATCGGCGCGTTCTGTTGGTGCGTCGCCGCGCTGCCGCCCGCAGCCGGAACAGGCGCAGCAAATGTCTGCACTTCCCCGGACAGCGGCGAAACGTGGGAAATTTCTGACCCAAACGCGCTTTATACCGGCACGGTCATCGGCGCTGGCTTTGCGTCTGAAACGGTCGGCTTTATCAGCTACCGCTACTTTTTTGACAACGGCCCCGAAATTGCGCGGACGCTGGACGGCGGCAAAACATGGACGCGGTTGGAACTGGATATTCCGGCAGAATATGCGCAGTACAATATGCAGCCACAGAATCCAACGTTTTCCGGCAATGACGGCAGCTATCCGATCATACTGCTTGGCAAGGACGGAAACGACCGCACCACGACACTTCAAACGCATGACGGCGGCATGACTTGGACGTGGGATAGTATTCAGGCAAGCGACAGCAATACACTTGATCTTCCGGAAGAAGCTGCCGCATGGGTCAACACATATCTTTCTGCGCAGTACACTGTATTGGACACGCAGACCTTTGATTTCGACGGCAACAACAATATTCTGCTGCTCGTTGGCAGTGAAAATCCCTCAGTTACCGGCTACCAGGTATTCGCCTTGGAGCAGAATGACGGCGCATACGTTCTCTATGCGTGGAATGAATCGTATGGCTGGGATTCCTCGCTTGAAGATATGGTCTGCGCGATGCGTACAGACACATTTGCCGCTGTCTACGGTTTTACAAAAGGCAGCGATCCGGCATTCGATATGCTTGAGCTTACGCTTGACGACGGAAGCGAAGAAACTGTTTCCATCGAGCCGAATACGCCATTCCTGCATGTGATCCCCGGTAGGCTGAAAGAAGTTCAGAACATTACACTTTCCGGCAGCGAAACGAATACGAAACAAAATATTGGTCGCGGCTGGAATGCACGCCCCGACAGCGTTGAAGATACCTATCCGATGAATGACAGCATCTGGTCAAGAGTTCACGCAAGGCTGGATTGCGGACACTGGGTGCCGGAATACGAAGATGGGGTCTGGGAATTTGAGTGGGAGGACAGAAAACGGAGCGACCTGCCCGGCGATATTTTCCAATGGCCGCGCTATTATTCTGCATTTGTCGATTATTTCAGCGGCATGAACGCTGACTTGCACTATCTGGATGCGGACGCCGTCTGGACAAAGGACTTGTC
>HF990625.1 GCA_000432135.1 Firmicutes bacterium CAG:124 | reverse complement strand
GGTCACATCATGAGTTTTCAGATACACCCTAAAAACAAAATGGCAGAGGAGGCGAGGATGTGCAGGATACGGCGCTGATGCTCCACACGCTTTTGGAGCTTGGCGAGAGTATGTTGGCCGACGGCGCGGACGTGCGCCGCGTCGAGCAGACGCTCACACGGATGGGACTGGCCTATGGTGCGGTGCGGATGGACGTGTTTGTCATCACATCCAGCATCGTACTGACAATGTGCTTTCCGGACGAGACAAGCGTTACGCAGACGCGGCGGATCGAGAAATCCGCCGTGACGGACTTCAGAAAGCTGGAGGCCATCAACGCCATCAGCCGCAGCTACTGCGAAAAGCCCTTTCCGGTGCAGGAGCTGGCCGACCGGCTGCATCTGGCGAAGCGCTGCCGCCCTGCGCGGTGGAAGCTGTTCGCGGGCAGCTGTCTGGGCGCGGGCGCGCTGACGGTCTTCTTTGGCGGCGCGGGAGCAGACGGGCTGGCAGCGGCGGTCTTTGCGCTGGCGCTGTGCCTGCTGCAGATGTATCTGCCGCTGATCTGCAAAAACAAGGTACTGTTCAATTTTCTTGCGGCCTTCTGCGTCGGGAGCCTGATCAGCCTGGCCTGCCGCGCGCTTCCTGCGCTGCACGGCGACAAGATCATCATCGGCGATATCATGCTGCTGATCCCCGGCCTCGCGTTTACGAACGCGGTCAAGGATATTTTCATCGGCGATACAATTTCGGGCGTGATGCGCCTGATCGAGACGATTTTGTGGGCGGCAGCGCTGGCGCTGGGCTTTGCGCTGTCCGGCTGGCTGCTGGGGGTGTGACGGATGCAGACATTTATTGGCCTTTTGACGGCGCTGCTCGGCTCCGCCGGGTTCGCGCTGATCTTCAACGTGCGCAAACAGCTGCTGCCGCTGGCGGCGCTGGGCGGGGCGCTGTGCTGGGGTACATATCTGCTGGCAGGATGCGCGACGGAATCTGTCTTTTTGCAGTCCTTCACGGCCAGCGCTGTGACGGCGGTCTGGTCGGAGGTGCTCGCGCGCGTGAAGAAAACGCCTGCGCAGCAGTACCTCATCATCGGCCTCATTCCGCTCGTGCCAGGCGGGACACTTTATTACGCCATGAGCGCACTCGTCCGGCAGGACTGGGGGCAGGCACAGCTCTACGGCTACCGGGTCAGCGTGTTCGTGCTCGGCATTGCGGCGGGCGTGAGCCTGACGCTGAGCCTGCTTGATATGCTGCTGAACGCGCGCAGACGCATTCAAAACAGAAGGTAGGAGCATTTTTTATGGAAAACCGCTGTATCATCGTCTCCGGCGGCGTTTTCAGCCCCGCGCCGGAGCAGCAGCCGGGCGATTTTGTCATTGCCTGCGACCGGGGCTACGCCTACTGTGAACGGCTCGGTCTGACGCCGGATCTGTTCATCGGCGACTTCGACTCCTATTCCGGTGCAGTCGCGCCGGGCGTAGCCGTGGAGCGTCTGATCCCTGAGAAGGACGACACGGACACCGGCCACGCCATCACATACGCGCTGGCGCACGGCTTCCGGACGCTGGTCCTGACCTGCGCGCTGGGCGGGCGGCTGGATCACACGCTGGCCAATCTCCAGAACGCGGCGAACGCCGCCGTACAGGGCGCGTCCGTGACCATTCTGGATGAAGGCTCGGAGATCAGCTTCCTGACGCACGGAACGCTCCGCCTGAAAAAGCGGCCCGGCTGGGGCCTGTCCGTGTTTTCGCTTTCGGACGCCAGCACAGGCGTGTGCCTGCGCGGGGTAAAATACGAATTGGAGAACGCCGCGCTGGACAACCGCTTCCCGCTCGGCGTCAGCAATGAATTCGACGCGCCGGAGGCAGAGATCACGGTTGAACAGGGCGTTCTGATAGTCATGCAGACAAAAAAGCAGTAAACCAGAGCGGCCTCGCCCTGACGGGCGGGTCTTCGCTCTTAGGGTGTATCTGAAAACTCCCAATGTGACCGGC
>HF990624.1:7726-16264 GCA_000432135.1 Firmicutes bacterium CAG:124 | reverse complement strand
GGGGCCGGCCAGCTCTTTCATATAGAACAGCTTACCGGGCATGGTGGGAATGTTGCTGGACGTGACGTACTGGCACGGGCCATAGCGCAGCGTCATCCAGAAGCTCATGCCCTGCCACTGCATACCGCGGGACAGAACGCCGTCTGCGCCGCCGATGGCGTAGTCGGAGTTGAAGATGATCCACGGGCCGATGGTGTTGGCATAGCACGGAATCAGCGGCCAGCTGGAGCGGAACGACGTGATGGCGTTCTGCTCGATGGTGAACGGATGCAGACGCGCGCCGACGCGGTACTCGGCTGCTTTCCAGTCCTCATAGGAGGCGTAGTCCTTGGCAAAGTGCGGCTCCCAGAATGCAATATGGCACATACGGCCGATGCCGTAGACCAGAACCTGCTTTGCACCCTCAGCCTTCAGCTTGCGGATTTTCTCCGGATAGGTGGGCAGATTTTCCTTGGTTGCAAAGTTGCGCTGATTTTCGGGGACAGTCTGCTCGCCGAGCGGGCCGTAGAACGCGCCGGTCATGGCGTTCTGGAACGCGGCGGGGTCGGATGCGGGCAGCGTATTGCCCTCGGCGTCAGCCCACTCGTCCATGTTGAAGCCGTAGACGTGCTTGCAGTCCACATTCCACTCTTTCAGGAAATAGACCGCCCACTTGTACATGCCCATCGGGCCAACCGGCAGGATGAGAATCAGCTTTCTGCCCTCTTCCTTGGTGAGCCTGATCTGCATGGCAATTTCGTGACCCATGTATGCGCCGAACTCTTCAAGGTTCGTGCACTCGACGGGACGGAAGCCATCGTTCCAGAAGCTCTGGCGCTCGCCGACGGAAGATGGATCGTTGGAGACGCAGTCATAAATCTTGGAAATGTCCCAGCCCTCGGGCAGAACTTCGGAAAAATAGGAACCCTTGAGGGTATCGACCATGTTCATAATAGAAAACCTCCTTAAATTGCGCGGCGAAAGCCGCAGGTATTCTGTAAGTTCATCATACCACGCGGCTTTTCGGGTGTCAATTCGGGACAGGGGGTATTTTTAAATAGATTTTAGAAATGAAATTTGTGGATTTTTCACAGAATCCGGTCAATCGCCCAGAATCAGGCGGCCAAAATCCTGCGGCCGGTGGAACTGCGGCGTGTCACAGCGCATGGGATTCCACGACAGGTAGTGCTGTCGCACGGTCAGATCGCCGCACTTATAGCAGTTGCCGTACATGGCAAGCCCCTCGCACGGTGTAAAGTCCGGGAAAAACCGGCGGATAAACGCAAACGGCACACGGTAGGTGATCTCCCAGCCATCGGACAGGCGCGCGGCCTTTGGCTGGAACAGCGCGGGCTCGTCGGCAACAATCAGACGCGTCAATTCCGTCACATTTGTGCCATATCCGAGATATAACGCACAATTTGGGTTAAATTCGAAGTTGAAATAGCGCAGATCGTCGGTGGGACGGAGGAAAAATTCCAGACAGCTGTCCTCGCAGACCGACTGCAAAAGTCCGCTGTGCTCGGCGCGGATTTCTGTTTCCCACGCGCGCAGGCGAACATAGATCGCCGCTTCGTCCCAGCAGAGCTGCCCCTGTGCACGGATATCGACCGGGGGATTTGTCCACTGGAGGTTGTCAATCGGAAGTGCGTCAATTGTGTCCCAATCGGGGGCGGATGTGACCTTTTTCAGAACATAGCTTCGCATTTTAGATACTCCTTTATTCCTTGAGTGTTTTTTCGTATTCCGTGGGGCTCATGCCCGTTTGCTTTTTAAAAAGATTGGAGAAATAGTAGATGCTCTCAATGCCGATGCGCTCGGCGATCTGTGTGAACGTGAGGTTTCCCTCGCGGATCAGACGCTTTGCCTCGCCGATGCGCAGCGCCGTGAGATAGCGCACCATGCTCTGGCCGATCTGCTCGTGGAACACGCGCTTGAGCTGTGAGACGCTTATGCCGAGCGCCGCGGCCAGCGATGGAAGCGTGATGGACTCGGAATAGTGCGCGGCAAGATAGTCGCGCGCCTGCTGCGCCAGCAGCAGATGCTGGTGAAACTGCGTGGATGTGATGGCGCGCTGGGAAAAGCGGACATTGTCGTCGCGGCGGCAGATGCAGATGAACAGCTGCTCCAGATAGAGCTTGATCAGCTGGTCGCTGCCCCACGGGGCGGTGGGCTTTTTACGCAGATTGACCAGCGCGGGATCGTTTTCAAAATACTGATACGCCTGCTGCGCCTCGTCCATCAGCGGCTTGAGGCACTGCTTCTCGCGCTGGTGCAGCAGCAGAACCTTTTTTTCCAGCCGGTGCATGGCTTCGCTTTCGCAGCAGAACGCCACCACCATCACGTCACTTGCGCCGACCGACTGGAACGAATGAAACTCATACGGGCAGTGAAACGCCAGCTCGCCGGCCTTTAGAAAATACTTGTCCGCCCCGGCAGTGACAACGATGCTGCCGCGGTCAACATAGATAAACTCCCAGAAAAAGTGCGACTCGCCGGAGAAAACATAGCCGTTTTCCAGCTTGTAATACGAGATATTCACGATGGCATCCACGTCAAAAACCGTGACAAGCGGGATGGGTGTGTATTCCATTTTCATGGCGGCAGACATCCTCTGTAGCTGATTTTATAAATTTTGCACCAGATTTTATATTGTCAGGCCAAAATTCGAGCTTATAATGGAATTATAAGCGGAATCCGAACGAAAGTAAATACGGAAAGGAAGATGCACAGATGAAAAAATCAATCAGCTATTGGTCTTTCAGCGGGAAAAACGTGTTTGAGGCGATGAGGCTAGCAAAGGATGCGGGCTTCGACGGCATTGAGCTGACGCTGGATGCAGAGGGCGACGTGACGATGGAGACTGCGCCCGAAAAGCTGGCCGAGATCCGCCGCGCGGCGGAGGAAATCGGCATTGCGCTGCCGAGTGTGGCAAGCAGCCTGTACTGGGCGTATTCGTTTACTTCGGACGATCCGGAGGAGCGGGAAAAGGCGCATCAGGCGGCAGTCTGCGAGATCAAAACGGCAAAGGCGCTGGGCGCGGACACAGTTTTGATCGTGCCGGGCAGCGTTTCGGTGGAATTTGTGCCGGAGCGGCCGGTTGTGGCGTATGATGTGTGCTGGCAGCGCGCGGTGGCCGAGATGAAGCGCCTTGCGCCGGTGGCGGCGGAGCACCAGATTCACATCGGCGTGGAGAACGTATGGAACAAGTTCCTGCTCTCTCCGCTGGAGATGCGCGCGTTTATCGACGAGATCGGAAGCGAGTGGATCGGCTCGTACTTTGACGTGGGCAACGTGGTCTACGCGGGCTATCCCGAGCAGTGGATTCGGATTTTGGGCAAGCGCATCAAAAAGGTGCACTTCAAGGACTTCCGCCGCAATCCGGGCGGACTCAATTCGTTCGTGGACATTCTGGCGGGCGATGTGGACTGGCCGGCGGTGATGCAGGCGTTTGAAGACATCGGCTATGACGGCTGGGCGACGGGCGAGATGATCCCGGCCTATGGCCACGCCTCTGACCAGATTATTTACAACACGGCGGCCTCAATGGAGCGCATTCTGGAAAAGAAATTTTAAAAACGGACAGACAGGAGGAACGAACATGATTCGAGTAGGACTGATTGGCTGCGGCTTTATGGGCGGGATGCACGCGGCGTGCTATGCGGCGCTGGCGGAGCTTGGCGTCAAGGTGACGGCGATTGCCGATGACCGGCCGGAATTTCTGGCACAGATGAAAGAGCAGACCGATGCGCAGACGTATGAATCGGGTATGGCGCTGATTGAACAGGCGGACGTTGACGTGGTGGATATCTGCCTGCCAACGTATCTGCACACGGCGCACGCGTGCGCGGCGATGGAAAAGGGGCGCGATGTGTTCTGCGAAAAGCCCGTCTGTCTGACGGAGGAGGATATGCAGGCGCTGCTGGAGACGAAAAAGCGTACCGGCCGCAAGGTGATGGTCGGTCAGGTCATCCGTCTGTGGGACGAGTACGCATGGCTGAAAAAGACCGTGGACGCGGGAACGTATGGCCGCGTGCTTTCGGGTGTATTCCAGCGCGTTTCGTCGCGCCCCGGCTGGGCAAGCTGCAACTGGCTGCACACGCCGGCGCAGTCGGGCGGCGTGGCCGTGGATATGCACGTGCACGACGTGGACTTTGTACGCTATCTGCTGGGCGAGCCAGACCGCATTCAGGCGGGCGGCTATCGTGACAGCGACGGACTGATTGAGCAGATTTTTGCTATCTACAACTATGGCAGGGACGTGGCAGTCAGCGTCGAGGCCGCGTGGGACTATCCTGCGTCGTTCCCGTTCTCGGCCACGTTCCGCGTCAAGCTGGAAAAGGCGACCATCACAAACGATGCAAACGGTCTGACCGTGTATCCGAACGACGGCGATGCGTTCCATCCGGAGCTTGCCGCGCAATATACCGGCGACAACCGCATCGGCGGCAATATTTCGTCGCTCGGCGGGTATTATAACGAGCTGAAATACTTTGTTGAGGGATTGCAGGGCAAAAACGATCTGTCGGTTGCGCCGCTGGAGGAGGCCATTGCCTCGGTGCGGCTGGTCAAGAAAGAAATTGAGGCCGCAGGCGGTCTGCTGGCCTGAGAGATGGCAAAGTTCGCGAATGACGGACAAAAGCGAACATAAACGAACAAAAGCCCGCGGGCATGCGCAAAAAACGCATGCCCGCGGGCAAATTTTATGGAAAAGCGTCTAAATTTACCGTCGATTATTTTTAAAAAGAGTTGAAAGAATGGGGCGCAAAACCGCGAAACGTGTGGCAACATCGACCAAAATCACGGTGGTTGAGTTGTGAATAATTCACCATTATTACAACATTCGTAAAGATTATTTAGAAATTGTGTTGACAAAAGACCGCACTTCGGTCTATTATGGATGCAAGGCAATAAGACTCACGGCGTATTTATTCTGCCGCATGGCCGTGCCGCCAAGACAATCGGCCGCACGCGCCCCCTTAATTTCAGCAAGAGGTGAAAAACATGAGAGTTCTGGCGATTGGCTGCCACCCCGACGATCTGGAGATCGCCTGCTCGGGTACACTCCGCAAATATGTAGAGCAGGGCGCAGATGTGTATATGTGCCATGTTGCAAACGGTGATCAGGGTCATGTCATTATTGAACCCGGCCCTTTGGGCAAGATCCGTGAAAAGGAAGCGGAAAATGCCGGCAAGTTTATCGGTGCCAAAGAAGTTTTCAACATTAACGTTTCGGATATGCAGGTGAACCGCCACGATCAGGCGCAGATTGACGCCGTGGCCGACGTGGTTCGCTATGCGCGTCCCGACGTTATCATCACGCACAACGACGTGGATTATATGCAGGATCATGTGGAGACCAGCCATCTGGCCACCAATGGCGCATTTATGTCGGGTCTGCCGCACCGCTCGGTCAACTACCCGGCCTTTGAGAGCATGATTCCAACGTTCTTTATGGATAGCCTGGCAGGCGTGGACTTCAACCCCACCCACTATGTCGATATTACCGGCCAGATTGAGATGAAGCTGAAAGCGCTTGAGATGCATGAGTCGCAGATCAAGTGGATGCTTGACCATGACGGCATCGACTTTGTGGATATGATCCGTACCTGCTCAAGATATCGCGGATATCAGTGCGGCGTTGCCTACGCCGAGGGCTTCCGACCCTATAACGTCTACCCCCGTCACAGCACCAAGCACCTGCTTCCGTAACCGGCTGCGTGAGCGCCGTAGCTCGTAAGAGCGAAAAAACTAGGAGGAATGAATCAAATGAGCACAAAAGCAACCACGTTAAACAGCAAAAAGAGCGTCGGCGCACTGGTTAAGGACTGGATGAGCCTTGTCGGCATCGCCATCCTGATTGTCGTATTCTCTATCATTTCGTATGTAAAGTTTGGCGCACAGTACTTCCTGACCTGGAGCAACTGGAAAAACATTCTTCTGCAAAGCTCTACCGTCGCCATCGTTGCCCTTGGCCAGTCGATCATGCTGCTGACCGGCAATTTTGACCTTTCCCTTGGCCGTATGGTCTGTCTCACCAGCTGCGTGGGTGCCATCCTGATGAAAAACGTCGGTATGTCCACCGGCCTTGCCATCCTGATCATGTTCGCCATCGGCCTTGCCGTCGGCGCAGTCAACGGCTTCATGGTCTCTTATGTCGGCGTTCCCGCGATGATCGCAACGCTTGGCACGCAGTACATCTGCTACGGCCTTGCAAAGCTGCTGACGCAGGCTGTGCCGATTGCCAACATGCCCGATAGTATCTCGTTCCTTGGCCGCGGCTATATCTTCGGCGGCGTATTCCCGGTCTGCGTGCTGCTGATGATCATCGTCTACGCAATTGCGCAGTTTGTCACTTCCAAGACCCGCGTCGGCCGTAACCTCTACGCCGTCGGCGGCTCGCGTGAAGCGGCATTCTTCTCCGGCATCAACGTCAAGGCCTATCAGTTCGGCACGTTCCTGCTGGGCAGCGTTCTGGCTACGTTCGGCGGTCTCGTCCTGATGTCCCGACTCAACTCTGTCGCCGTCACCAACGGACAGAACTATGAATTTGACGCCGTTATCGGCTCGATCATCGGCGGCGTTTCGCTGGCCGGCGGCAAGGGCCGCGTCATCGGCACGATGTTCGGCTGCATCTTCCTGAACACGCTGTTCAACGGCTTCTCCCAGATGGGCGTCGATCCGTTCGTGCAGGACGTTCTGAAGGGCGTTGTCCTTGTGCTTGCCGTCACGCTTGACGTTGCCAGCAACAAGAAGAAGTCCTGATTGACCTGACCGAAGTATCACAGAAAGGTTGGGTGAACAATGGATAACAACTACATCTTAACATTAAAGAATATCACAAAAGAGTTCCCCGGCGTCAAGGCGCTGGATGACGTCACCATCAACATTGAGCGCGGCACCATCCACGGTCTGGTCGGCGAGAACGGCGCAGGCAAGTCCACCCTGATTAAGGTTCTGGCCGGTATCTACCAGCCGAATAAGGGCGAAATCATTCTGGACGGCAAGCCCTGCCGCTTTAACAGCCCCATCGAGGCACGCCGTGCCGGCATCAGCGTTGTCCATCAGGAAATCAAGCTGGCCGAGCCGCTGAGCGTTGCGGAAAATATGTTCCTTGGCAACGTCCAGCTGAAAAACGGTCTGGTTGACTGGAAGGGCATGCGCCGCCGCGCGCGGGAGATCGTTGAAGATCTCGGCATGGACATCGACATCAACGCGCAGGTCTCGTCTCTGACCGTCGCGAAAAAGCAGATCGTCGAGATCATGCACGCCATTAACAATAATTCCCGCATCCTGATCATGGATGAGCCGTCGGCCGTTTTGACCGACCGCGAGCTGGAGGTTATGTTCCGCATTGTCAAGCAGCTGCGCGACGAGGGCATCACCATCATCTATATCTCGCACCGTCTGGACGAAATCTTCGGCCTGTGCAGCAACGTCAGCGTCCTGCGCGACGGCTGTCACATCGACACGATTCCGGTCGCTTCCGTTGACCGTCAGGGCCTGATCAACATGATGGTCGGCCGTGAGATGGGTCAGGAGTATCCGAAAGAGGTTGGCAACGTCGGCGGAACGATTCTGGAGGTCAAAAATCTCAGCCGCGGCATTTTGCAGGACATCAGCTTTGAGGTCAAGTCCGGCGAGGTATTTGGCATTTCGGGTCTGGTCGGCGCTGGCCGCACCGAGCTTGCCCGCGCCATCCTCGGCATTGACAAGCCGGAATCCGGCGAGGTCTATGTCCGCGGAAAGAAAGTTCACTATCGTACGTTTGCCGACGCCATCCGTGACGGTCTTGGCCTGATCCCAGAGGATCGCAAGCTCCAGGGTCTTGTCCAGATTATGTCGGTCAAGCGGAACACCACGCTGGTCAACATGAAGCGCGTACTGCGCGCCGGTGTGATCAGCAGCTCGCTTGAGGAAAAGCTGAGCAAGGAATACGCCGACAAGCTGCACGTTGTCACGCCGAGCATGGAGACCGAGGTACAGTATCTCTCCGGCGGCAACCAGCAGAAAGTGGTTATCGCAAAGTGGCTGTTCCAGAACTCGGAGATCCTGTTCCTTGACGAGCCCACGCGCGGCATCGACGTTGGCGCAAAGGCAGAAATTTACCGTCTGATCAACCGGATGGCAAAGGAGGGCAAGACCATCATCATGATCTCGTCCGAAATGCCTGAGCTGCTCGGCATGTGCGACCGCATCATGGTTATGCATGAGGGTCACAAGATGGGCGAGCTGAACGCGGCCGAAGCTACACAGGCAAAGATCATGGCGCTTTGCAGCTGATGATCCAAACAACGGTCTAATCAGGCGCAGCCTGTTAGATAAAATTTAAGGAGGAATTACAAAATGAAGAAACTGATCGCGATGCTTCTTGCAATGGTCATGGTTCTGGGCCTGGTTGCCTGCGCAGCCAAGACGGAGCCCCCTGCGGCCGACACCAAGACCGAGACGCCCGCTGCGGAGACGCCCGCAGCAGAAACACCCGCTGAAGAGACCCCGGCTGAAGAAACGCCCGCTGCTGAAGGCGCTGTCAAGACCGACGTAATCGCAACCGACGCC
>HF990624.1:2465-7674 GCA_000432135.1 Firmicutes bacterium CAG:124 | reverse complement strand
CCGCCGCTGTTGTCCTGCAGGACACCACCGCGCTGGAAGGCAAGAAGATCGGCTGCTCCATCTGCTACAAGGGCGACGAATGGTGCGCAGCTCTGGCACAGGCTCTGGAAGCACTCGGCGCATACTACGGCGCTGACATCGTCTGCGAGGACGGCGACCTGAACGACGAGACCCAGACCAAGCAGATCGAGAACATGATTTCCAACAACGTTGACATCATCATGGTTGACCCCATCACCCCCGACGGCTCCGGCATTGCGTTGACGAATGCGGTTGAGGCCGGCATTCCCGTCATCATCTACGACGGCTACTGGACCGACGGCGAGGAAAAGGCTGTCACCACCGTCACCTGGGATCAGAAAGCAACCGGCACGCTGGTTGGCGAGTACTTCGTCAACTATGTTAAGGAAAACAACGGCGGCAAGTGCCGTGTGGTTGAGCTGACCAACGCTGTTTCCACGCACTGCCAGGAGCGCTTTGTTGGCCTGCATGAGGTTATCGACGCTGCCAATGCAGACGGCTGCGAAATCGAAATCCTGAACAAGTACGACTCTCAGGGCAACCGCGAGACTGCATACAACGCAATCTCCGCCATCGTCGAGCCGTATGACTACATCATCTCCGACGTTGACAACGGCGCGATGGGCGCAGTTGCAGCGCTGCAGGCTGTTGGCAACACCGACGTCAAGGTCTTCTCCATGGGCGCTTACGGTGCAGAGCCGTTCGGCAAGCTGCATGACAATGACGTGAACTATCAGGCTTGCCTGAACGTTGACGCTTGGGTTCTGGCACAGTTCATCTACGAAGGCGCAATCAGCTACTTCGAGGGCAAGGACGTTCCCACCAAGACCAACATCGACCTGTTCGTTGTTGACGGCACCAACGTTGAGAAATTCTGGAGCTTCGACTAATCTCCGGCAAATTCCGTAAACCGCGTAATCGCAGGGGGCGCAAGCCCCCTGCATCCGCAGGCGCATTGCGCCGATGCCCGCAGAGAGAAAACCGCGTTTTTGAAATTCGTGTTCCTTTCTGCGGAAAAATTATTAGACGTAAATCGTTACACAAAATCACATAGAAAATTGAAAGCATCCGTCGTAAG
This sequence comes from Firmicutes bacterium CAG:124, assembly GCA_000432135.1. Classification (GTDB taxonomy): domain Bacteria; phylum Bacillota; class Clostridia; order Oscillospirales; family Oscillospiraceae; genus CAG-170. The sequence goes on along the minus strand of HF990624.1, from coordinate 6,575 downwards.
ATAGGAGCAGGACAAAACGAACCGCCGTCTGGCAGCAGCGGCGATGCTCCGGCACAGCCGGACAAGGCATATCCCGCCGGCACAGCCGGCAAAAAACGTGTAAGCTTGGAAATAATCGCAAAAATTCTGCGTTTTAGAATCATAAAAGGAGACAATTGCTATGAAAAAGCTTCGTTGGGGCGTTATCGGCGCGGGCGGCATTGCAGACCGCAGAACGATTCCCGGAATGATGCTGGCGAATAACGCCGAGCTGATTGCTGTAATGGAGATCAATATGGAGCTGGCGGAAAAGTCCCGCGCCAAGTGGGGCTGCAAGCGTGCGTATGACAGCGAGGCTGCGCTGCTGGCCGATCCCGAGATTGACGCGGTTTATATCGCGTCCCCCGTTGTGCTGCACGCCAAGCAGGCCATGATGGCCGCCGACGCTGGCAAGCATATTCTGATTGAAAAGCCGCTGGCCATGACCTCGGAAGAGGGGCAGAAGGTCGTTGACTACTGTGAGAGCAAGGGCGTCAAGATTGCGGCAGGTCTGATGATGCGCTTTGGCGCATACGTCATGGCTATGAAACAGGCCATTGCCGACGGCAAGATCGGCCGTCCGGTTTCGGGCTTCTCGCAGTTCACCTGCTGGTATCCCGATATGCCCGGCAACTGGCGTCAGAGCAAGAAAAACGGCGGCGGCGGCGCAATGATGGACATGGGCGTGCACTGCATCGACCTGATGCAGTATGTCACCGGCTCAAAGGTCAAGCAGGTTGCGGCGTTCCACGACACGCTGACGTTCCACTATGAGGTGGAGGACACGTCTACGGTTCTGATGCGGCTGGAAAACGGCTGCGAATGCGTGGTGCAGTCCAACTTCAATATCCCCGACGAAGCCTCCAAGTGGCGTCTTGAGTTCTTCGGCGATCAGGGTCATCTGGTTGGCGAAAACATCATCGGCCAGATCGACGGCGGTACGCTGGACGCGATGTTCTGCGGCGAGGTTGGCGGCTATGACGCACAGCAGGACACCAAGGACGTCAAGGGCGAGCAGCTGGACGTGGAGTTCGGCAATATGTACACGCGCGAGATTGAGTCGTTCGGCAATTCGATCCTGAACAATCTTCCGCTGGAGGTTCCGGCGTCTGATGCGGTGCAGGTGCAGCGCGTTATGGAGGCGGCCTACCGTTCCAACGACAACAAGTGCGTTGTTGATCTGTAATTCAAAGAAAATTCCACAATCATGCTTCCCGCGCCGCCTGCGGCGCGGGAAGATAAAAAGAAACTGATTCCATAACGGTAGCGTCAATGACGCGAAGAGGTAAACTATGAACAGACCACTCGATGTTGCGGTCGGCTTGTTCAATTGCTGCCGCGATCCGTAACTGCTTCAGAATGTCCGTCTGTCAACAAACTGATATTCTGAAAGGAGTCAATTTTAAATGGAGAAGAAAGCATCGGATTTCCGGTATAACACCGGCGAAACCAAAGTCCCGTGGGCTGCGGTCGGCGAAAACTATAACGCGCAGGATTTGATGACCATCATCCGGTTTATGATGAAAGGCAAGGGCGAGGCCTACGACGAGGCGCTGAAAACGGTTGAGAAGGACGTTCTCGCGCTGGACAAGGTTTCCGCGCCCCCGGCAAAGCTGTCGCTGGACGTGGAGGTTGGCAAGGCCGAGAATATGTGCGACGAATATCTGCACACCACTGGCTCTACATTTTTGACCAACTGCACAGCGGGCTTTGAGATTGCCTGCAAGTATACTGGACTGAAGCCAGGAGACGAGGTTATCGTTCCGGCCATCACGTTTGCCGCAACCATGGCGTATCCGCTTTCCATCGGCTGCAAGCTGGTGTTTGCGGATGTCGATCCGCTGACGCTGAATATGGATCCCAAGGACGTGGAGAAAAAGATCACCGACAAGACGAAGATGATCATCCCCGTCCACATTGGCGGCTATCCAGTCGATATGGATCCGATCATGGCGCTGGCCAAGCAGCACGATATTGTCGTCCTTGAGGACGCGGCGCACGCCTTTGGCGGCGAGTATAAGCACCGCAAGCTCGGCACAATCGGCGATTTTGGCTCGTTCTCGTTCCACGAGGTCAAGAACATCACCTCCTTTGGCGAGGGCGGCATCCTGTGTTCCAACGTGACAGAATTCCTGCCCGAGATGCGCCGCGCGCGCTTCCTTGGCACGGATTTCAGCAAGCATATCCCGAACTGGCTGTATGACGTCACCGCCATCCGCGGCAAGAACGGCCCGTTCGTCGCAACCAACTTCTCCACCACCGAGATTCAGGGTCTGGGCTTGCAGCTCCAGATTGCCCGAATCGACCAGATTATCGAAGCGCGCCGCCGCGCGTCCGAATATCTGACAAAGCGCCTTTCCGCCTGCGACGCTCTGATCCCGCAGGATCTGGGCAATGACGAAATCAAACCCACGTTCCATCTGTATCAGCTTCAGATCATCCCCGAAAAGGCGGGCGGCGATATTCAGCTGTTCAAGAAAAAGATGGACGCAAAGGGCGTCACGCAGATTCCTCACTTTGGCCCGCTGTATAAGTTCGAAATCCTGCGTGAGTATGGCTATGACGAAAAGGCAATCGCTGAGAGCTGCCCGGTGTGCGAGGAGGTATTCAACCACCGCTTTACGCACTTCCCGGTCTACGGCCTGACGCCGGAGCAGCTGGACTATATGGCCGACGCGATTCTCGAGTCTGTTGACGAGATGCAAAGAGGCGTGTAAGCGGCCAACGTTCGTAAATTTGCAACTGTTTTACACTTGAAGAAATGAGGTTTTAACATGAGCGAGAAAAAAGAAATTGTCATGAATGGCGCTGGCGTTGCCGAGCTGGGCTTCCCCGGCTGGCCGCAGTTTGACCCGAAGAGCAAGGCGGAAATCGCCGAAGCACTCGACACCGGCGCGGTCTGCTACTGGACCGGCCATAAGGGCATGGAATTTGAGGACAAGTTCGCCAAGTGGTGCGGCGCAAAGATGGCAATTTCCTGCACCAACGGCACGGCTGCGCTGCACATCGGCATCGCAACGCTGGGCATCGGCCCTGGCGATGAGGTGATCGTGCCGTCCTACTCGTTCATCGCGTCCTCGTTCGCGGTGGTGCAGGCGGGTGCGGTGCCCATCTTCTGCGACGTGGATGAGAGCCACACCATCGACCCTGATGACATCGAAAGCAAGATCACCGAGCGCACCAAGGGCATTGTCATTGTCCATCTGTATGGCGTTGTGTGTGACATGGATCGCATCATGGCCATTGCCCGCAAGCATAACCTGTACGTTATCGAGGACTGCGCGCAGGCCATCGGCGGCAAGTATAAGGGCAAGTCCGTCGGCACGATCGGCGACGTGGGCTGCTTCTCGTTTGCACAGTCCAAGCACTTCACCACCGGCGGCGAGGGCGGCATGGTCGTCACCAACGACGAGGATCGCGGCTGGGAGGCACGTTCGTTCCGTGACCACGGCTATGACGTCAAGGCCAGAATGAATATGCTGGCGCTGGAGGAGAAGCTGCCCTATATCCACAACCGTGTGGGTTTCAACTTCCGTATGACCGAGATGCAGTCCATCGTCGGCATCAACGAGCTGGCGCGTCTGGAAACGTGGAATCTGCCGCGCCGCTTTGAGTACGCCAAGATGTACCGCGAGGCGCTGGGCAAGCTCGAGGGCGTCAAGTCGCTGCCGGTTGACACCGAGGAGCGTCAGTGCGCTTACTGGTGGTTCCCGATCATTCTGGATCTGGACAAGCTGGACATCGACGCGCCCGCGTTCCTTAAGGAAATGGCTGGCATGGGCATTCCCTGCTACGGCATTCAATGGCCGGAAGCATACGAGGAAAAGGCATATAAGGAGCTCGGCGGCTTTGGCTCGCATAAGTTCCCGTTCTGCTCCAAGGAGTACACCCGCGAGGGTCTGACGTATGAGGGCGTTGTATGCCCGGTGGCAAAGAGCCTGCGTGCCCGCACGGTGAACCTGTTCCTGCATCCCACGTGGGAAAAGGAGCACATCCAGAGAGTCATCGACGCGTTCACCACAGTGCACAACGCGCATCTGAAAAAGTAAAACAGCAGAAGCTGTATAAAACCGGCAAGCTGCCGCAGCCAAC
>HF990624.1:1449-2360 GCA_000432135.1 Firmicutes bacterium CAG:124 | reverse complement strand
ACGCGTAGACGTTACCCCGCCGCTTGGCATTGAAATTTCGGGTTATTTTGTCGAGCGCTTTGCGTCCGGCATTCTTGACGCGCTGGAGGCTTCGGCGCTGGCGCTTCGCTGCGGCGACGATCAGGCGATTTTGATTGCGCTGGACAATCTGATGATCGACAAGGAGACGATGCACGCCTATCGCGCGGCCATCGCCGAACGAACCGGCGTCAAGGCGGAGGCAGTGTTTATCGCCTGCTCGCACACGCACACAGGGCCGCTGGTTGGCAAGAGCGAGCTGGACGAAAACAAGTACGGCGAAAAGGAATATGGCGACTATCTGGGACGCAAGCTGTGCGACTGTGCGGTGATGGCAGTGCGCGACATGACGGATGCGAAGATGGGCTACGCCGTGGGCTGTGCGCCGCATATCGCATTTGTGCGCCGCTTCCGGATGAAGGATGGCTCAATCCGCACAAATCCCGGCGTGAATAACCCCGATATCGTTGCGCCGATCGGCGATGTAGACGAGCGGGTGAACGTGCTGCGCTTTGTGCGCAAGTGCGCGCCGGATATTGTAATTGCCAACTTTGGCGTACACCCGGACGTGGTGGGCGGCGACGAGATTTCGGCGGACTTCCCGCGCTTTGTGCGCGAGACGACCGAGGCGGCGCTGGACAACGTGCGGTGCATGTTCTTTAACGGCGCGCAGGGCGACGTGAACCATGTGAATGTGCACCCTGTGGGCGGCGATGCAAACGGTCTGCATCCGTGCTTTGACGACGCAGACCGCGGCTATGCGCACGCAAAGCACATGGGGCGCGTGATTGCGGGTGCGGTTTTGCAGGTATATGAAAAGGTGCAGTTCTGCGATGTGGACTGCGTCCGCGCTGCCGAGCGGATTGTAAACGCGCCGTCGAATATGCCGACAG
>HF990624.1:0-1437 GCA_000432135.1 Firmicutes bacterium CAG:124 | reverse complement strand
GCGCCGTCGAATATGCCGACAGCCGAGGAGGCCGCGCGCGCGGAGAAAATTGTGGAGCTGCACAACGCCGGACGCGATGCAGAGCTGCCGTTTGCGGGCATGGAGCTGACGACGGCGGTAGCCGAGGCGCTGCGGATGAAGCATCTGAAAGACGGCCCGGAGACGTTCCCGCTGCCGCTGAGCGGCGTACGCGTAGGACCGGTTGCGTTCCTTGGCATCCCCGGTGAACCGTTTACGGGCATCGGCCGGGGGCTGAAAGACGGTTCGCCGTTTGCCATGACGCTGCCGTGCTGCCTGACGAACGGCGCGGAGGGCTATTACCCAATGAAAGAGGCGTACGACGAGGGCGGCTATGAGGCCAGAAGCTCCAACTTTAAGGCTGGCATTGCCGAGCTGCTCATCGACGAGGGCGTCAAGCTGCTGAAGTCGCTGTAAAAAAGAGAAAGCGTCCTTTCCTGGCCGGGGGAGGGACGCTTTTTTGCTGCGCGCAGGGACGAACAGAGTCGTCTGCCCCCACAAACGCATGGCCGGCAATGTGTACAGGATTCCGATTACAGAGTAGAAACAGAGTCTGTTTTTGCCGCCCGCCTGCGCGGCTACGCTGCCCACGCTCAGCGGCGACGAGGTTGCGCTCAGCGAGGCTATTGCGGCCAGCCCGTTCCGTGCGGACATTGAGCGGGATCTTGGCAAGCAGTACTTTGTCTCCATGGACTTACAGAAAAAGCTGTATTGCGAGGCCAACGTTCCGCTGCGCCAGCAGGAGAGCCGCCTGACCAATGAATATCAGAAAATCATGGCCACGGCAGAGATTCCGTTTGACGGCAAGAAGCTGAACCTTTACGGCGTGCAGAAATACTTTGAACACCCTGACCGCGCGATGCGCGCCGCTGCCGTCAAGGCATACTCCAAATTTTATGAGGACAATGAGCCGCGTCTGGAACAGATTTGGGATGAGCTGATTCGTATCCGCAACCAGATGGGCAAAAATCTTGGCTACGAAAATTACATTCCTGTCGGTTATCTGGAGCAGGGACGCACGGATTACGGCGAAAAAGAGGTCGCGTCTTTCCGCGAGCAGGTACGCACCGTTCTTGTTCCGCTGTGCAAGAAGCTCTATGACGCGCAGGCCAAGCGCCTTGGCGTTGATCACGTCATGTGGTACGACGAAAAGATGGTATTTCCGGATGGCAACGCTGAGCCTGCGGGTGACGACGCGTTCATGGTCAAGACCGCGCAGAAGATGTACCACGAGATCAGCCCGGAAACCGGCGAATTTATCGACTTCATGATCGACCATGAGCTGATGGATTTGCAGAACAAGCCGGGCAAGGCCTCCACGGGCTACATGACGAGTCTGCCGAGCCTGAAAGCGCCGTTTGTGTTCTCCTGCTTCAACCACACGATCTTTGATATGCAGGTGCTGACGCACGAGCTGGG
>HF990623.1:6159-8978 GCA_000432135.1 Firmicutes bacterium CAG:124 | reverse complement strand
GTGCCGTTGTAGGGGCCGACGACTCTGTCGGCCCACTGGGAAGCTGCGGATTTGTCGAAGATTTCCGTAAAAACAGTGCACTCTGCCGGTCCGATGCGATGCCCGCAGGCTAGTTTCGAGGCGCAACCGCGCATAGCGCGGCTCTTAGCGCCGAAGATGGGCATCGGCCCCTACAACTGGCGCGCCGCGAATTTCGCAGCGCGCCGAAATGCACGCACATCCCGCCGCGCGGCTGCATACACTACCTGTATTCTTGCTATACAGGAGGGGCATTTCATGGCGGTGACACGGTATTTTCTGGGCGGCAATACGGTCTCCGGCTTTGTCTCGTTTTACGGACAGTTCTGCCGGGGGCCGGAGGATTTTCTGTGGGTGATCAAGGGCGGGCCGGGGTGCGGCAAATCGAGCTTTATGAAGACCATCGGCAGGGCGGCGGAGAACGCCGGACTGGATGTCGAATACGTCCTGTGCTCCGGCGACCCGGATTCGGTGGACGGCGTGTATCTCCCGGCCCTGCACACCGGCTACGCCGACGGCACGGCTCCGCACGTGCTCGAGGCCGTCACGCCTGGCGCGGCGGGACTGTATCTCGATCTGGGGCAGTTCTATGACCGCATTGCTTTGCAGAAAGAGCGCCGCGCCATCGAGCTTTTACAGACGCGCTACCGCGCGCTCTACCGCGAGGCGTATGCGCGTCTTGCAGTGTTTGCGCGTCCGTCCTGCCCGCTCCCGGCGCAGGAGGAACGGAAAAAGCGCTTCCTGCGGGCCGTCACCTGCCGGGGCCTTTATTCCGCCGAGCCGCCCGCAGGCGCGGTGCAGCTGGTGTCCGGGGAGGAGCTGGAGGCGCTTCGCGCGCGGGAAACTGCGGTTCTATATCAGAACCCTCTGTTCCCGGACGAGACGGAGGCCGTCTATCTGCCGGACGAGAAGCGCTATTACCGTGGACCGGATGCCCCGCTGCCCGATCTGTCGGACGTGACCGCGCTTCTCGCGCAGGCGAAGGCCCTGCACGACGAGCTGGAGGCCATCTATAACCCGCACGTGGATTTCGCACGTGTTTACGCGCTGGCTAATTCCCACGCGCTGCGATTGTTCAAAGAAAATTAAGTTGTATCTGCGGGGAAATTGTAGTAAAATATAGTGAAATTCGAGAATATCCTACTCAGGAGGGAATACCAATGAAAAAACCGATCGTACTTGTGATCATGGACGGCGTTGGACGCGGCGACGGCGGCCCCGGCGACGCAGTCAAGCAGGCCAACACCCCGACGCTCGACAAGCTGATGGCCACCTGCCCCATGACGTGGCTCAAGGCCCATGGCACCGCCGTCGGCCTGCCCACGGACGACGATATGGGCAACTCCGAGGTCGGCCACAACGCCCTCGGCTGCGGCCAGATCTATTCGCAGGGCGCAAAGCTCGTGCAGGAGTCCATTGAGACCGGCTCCCTGTACCAGTCCAAAACGTGGGTCGACCTGACGGACAACTGCCTGCAAAACGGCAGGGCGCTGCATTTCATCGGCCTGCTGTCCGACGGCAACGTCCATTCCAATATCTCGCACCTGATCGCGATGCTGAAAAAGGCGCGCGAGATGGGACTCAAAAAGGTCTACTGCCACATCCTGCTCGACGGCCGCGATGTCCCCGCGACAAGTGCGCTGGACTATGTTGATCAACTGGAGTCCGTTCTGGCGGAACTGAACGACGCGGAGCATGCATACAAGATCGCCTCCGGCGGCGGCCGCATGGTCATCACCATGGACCGCTACGAGGCCAACTGGCCGATGGTCGAAAAGGGCTGGCGCACGCACGTGCAGGCCGAGGGCCGTCAGTTCGCCTCCGCGCGGGAAGCCATTGAAACCTACCGCGCCGAAAATCCCGGCATGATCGATCAGGATCTGCTGCCGTTCGTCGTTGCGCACGACGGCAAGCCCGTTGCAAAGATCGAAAACGGCGACAGCGTCATCCTCTTCAACTTCCGCGGCGACCGCGCGCAGGAAATCTCCCTCGCCTTCGACCGCAGGGACTTTGACAAGTTTGACCGCGGCAATTATACCGGCGTGAAGTTTGCCGGTATGTTGGAGTACGACGGCGATCTCAAGATCCCGATGCACTATCTGGTCGAGCCGCCCGTCATCCGCAACACGCTGACCGAGGTTCTGTGCAAGGCGGGCGTCCATGAATACGCCGTGTCCGAGACGCAGAAATACGGCCACGTCACCTACTTCTGGAACGGCAACCGCTCCGGCAAGGTTGACGAGAGCCTTGAGGACTACGCCGAGGTCCCGTCCGACGTGATCCCGTTCGAGCAGGCGCCCGCGATGAAGTCCGTGGAGATCACCGATCTTCTGGTCGAGGCCATGGCCTCGCATAAGTACCAGTTCCTGCGCTGCAACTACCCGAACGGCGACATGGTCGGCCACACCGGCGTTCTGAGCGCCGTCATCACCGCCATGGAGGCCGTCGACGCAGGTCTGGCCCGCGTGAAGGAAGCCGCCGACAAGTACGGCTACACCCTGCTCGTCACCGCCGACCACGGCAACGCCGATCAGATGCTCGAAACGAAGAAGGGCAAGACCAGCGTGCGCACCGCGCACTCCCTGAACCCTGTTCCCTTCATCATCTACGATCCCGACAACAAGTATGAGATCAAGGACGGCCATTACGGCCTTGCCAACGTCGCGCCGACCATCGTGACCATGATGGGCCTCGAGACCCCCGACTGCTGGCAGCCGAGCATGATCTGATTTTCGCACTGGCGCGGGAGCCCCGGGCGCTCCCGCGCCAGCTGTTGGGGCCGATGGCGGTCACACCCGTTC
>HF990623.1:4559-6129 GCA_000432135.1 Firmicutes bacterium CAG:124 | reverse complement strand
CAGCCGTTCGCGATGAAGGAGCGTTACGGATGTGGGTCTGCCGCTTGCCGGTACACATCGGCCCAGCAGGTCGCACCGTTTTTTTATGAAAAACTCCGGCAAATTTGCGACTTCCCAATGGGCCGACAGAGTCGTCGGCCCCTACAACGACCCTCGCTCTCCCCCTGTAGGGGCGGATGCCTCTTGTCCACCCGCAGGATGTACCGATTTTACGGGAATCTTCGGCGAATTCGTAACTTCCCAGCGGGCCGATGTGGGCATCGGCCCCTACAGAGACTGCGCGTATCCCGGACTGCTTTGTAAAAATGGCTGCCATTGTTCTGCCCAAACCCTTCCTCGGAGGTGTCCATGCAAAAGAAACTCACGCTGATCCTGATTTTGATTCTGGTACTGGCGCAGCTGTGCGCCTGCGGCAAGCCGCAGGCAGAACCCTCGCCGGCAGCAGAATCCGAAGCAGCAGCTCCGGCAGAGCTTCCGGAGGAAGAGGCTCCGGACGAACCGGACGAGCCAGCGGGCCGCACGCCGGATCGGGTGCTGACCTCCACAAAGTATACCGCCGAGGTCTATATTGAAACCACCCAGTACGGGCAGTATCAGATCGAGAGCCGGGAATACGCCGTCTCCGACGGCGTCAGCGCGGCCGGTCTTCGCGCCGCGGGCAGGGGCAGCTATATCCGCTTTTTCGACCAGACTGTCACGGAGGCAGGCACGGTCTGGTATTATGACAAGAGCGCCGGGGACTGGCGCTCGCAGGCGCTGGGAGACGGGCTGTATGCCTCGCCGGTCGTCGTCGTGGAGCTGGCCTCCGGGCAGACGTATTTTCTTGCGCTGCCGCGCACGTTTGCCCTGCGCGAAAACGGCTCACGGGAGTATTTTCCGGAGCAGGACGGCATTCTGCGCACCACGAAGCTGCGTGACGGCGGCGTCCGCATCACGATGGACGGCTACGGCCTTGCGCCCGACTGCGTAACGGACGCACTGATCCTGACCGCGCCGTCCGGGCTGGACTGGAGCGCGGACAACTGCGCAACAGCGTGGGTCAACTATGTGAAAAACGGCGATTCGCACTGGTGCTTCGACGGCTATTTCCGCAAATCGCCCTCCAACTATATCCCGTCCGGCACGAATTATTATTACTGCTGCGCCGCGTCCTACTGCATCCGCGGCTATCTTGGCCTGATGCCGCGCTGCAAGGCAGCGCCCGCGCTCGTCATCCTCTCGCTCGATACCATGTCGCAGCGGCAGAACCAGTATGGCTATGTGCCCACCACGCCCGGCAGCGAATGGCTCCAGGGCGATTACGGCATCGGGCCGGGCTTTTATGACACCCGGTTCAATACCGACCTGCTTGAGCTTTACATCTCGGCCACCCGCAGGCTCGGCAAGGGGATGTTCGAGGAGACGATGAACCGCTATCTTGCCTTCTTCGCTCAGGTTGCCGACACGAGCCACATCCCCACGGAAACCGGCGGCTGGCTGATCCCCGACTACTGGCACCCGGACGAAATTACCGCCCCGCATACCTCGCTCAACCATCAGGCATCGGAGTGTCTGGCGCTGTAACACGCGG
>HF990623.1:0-4525 GCA_000432135.1 Firmicutes bacterium CAG:124 | reverse complement strand
ATCTGCTGAACCGGAAGGATCTGCGCACGCTGGCCGACCGGATGCTGCTGGCCATTGTGGACACCGGCTCCGGCTGGGTCATGCCGAACCACAATCTCTATTACAGCATCAAGCCCGACGGCACGTATGTCGAGGGCGATTATCCGTACCTGACGTACAACGATCTGTATGACCTGCGCAAGTATCTGAGCAGCTCAGAGCGGCCGGAGCTTGAGACGCTGACGTATCTGATGGGTGAAAAGCTCCAATGGATGCAGAATACCGGCGTGACCGGTTATGAAAAAGGCTGAAACCCGTTTTTTCACTTGTACTTTCCCGGCAAATCGGTTAGAATGAATTGAATATCCCAGAAGGAGGAATCTTGATGATCCGTATGAATACAGACGCCGGCCAGATCACGGTCGACAGCGCTGTCTATACCAACATCGCGGGCTTTGCGGCGACCAACTGCTTTGGCGTCAAGGGCATGGCCGTGCGATCCATGACGGACGGGCTGGTCCATCTGCTGCGCAAGGAGGCAATGGGCAAGGGTGTCAAGGTCACGTTCAGCCCCGATAATTCCATATCCATCGACCTGCACATCATGGTCGACAAAAGCGTCAATCTCAGCGCAATCGCGTCCTCCATCATCAGCGAGGTCCGCTATTTCGTCACCAAGTCCACGGGCACCGAGGTGCGTGCCGTGAACGTATTCGTCGACTCCATTTCCGTCGACTGATATCGATTTCAATTCACGCGCGCATACAAGGGCGCTCACGGAGGTAAACCATGATCAAAACCATTGACGGCGCGGCGTTCAGCCGGATGATGCTCTCCGCCGCTGCCGAGATCGACCTGAACAAGCAGAAGGTCAACGAGCTGAACGTCTTCCCCGTCCCGGACGGAGACACCGGCACGAATATGAGCATGACGCTCTCTGCCGCCAGCACAGAGCTGCGCAAGGCGGACGGCATTACACTCACCAAGGCCGCCGACAAGACGGCCTCCGCGCTCCTGCGCGGCGCAAGAGGCAACTCGGGCGTGATCCTGTCCCTGCTGTTCCGCGGCTTTTCCAAGTCTCTCAAGGGCAAGCTCGAGGCCGACGGCAAGGATTTTGCCGCCGCACTCACTGCGGGCGTGGAGGCCGCGTATAAGGCGGTCATGAAGCCCGCCGAGGGCACGATCCTGACCGTCTCCCGCCTCACGGCAGACGCCGCGCGCGATCTGGCCGCGGAAAACAACGAGATCGAGTATGTGCTGCAGCACTGCCTCGACACGGCGCATGCCGCGCTGGACAACACCGTCAACCAGAATCCGGTTCTCAAAAAGGCCGGCGTCGTCGACGCGGGCGGCATGGGCTTCTGCCTCATTCTGCGCGGGATGCTCGAAAGCCTGCGCGGCAACGACATCGTCTGCGAGGATACCGGCGCGGTAAACGAAGAGGCCGATTTCGGCATTTTCGACTCCGAGGATATCTCCTTCGCCTTCGACACGGTCTTCATCGTGCGCAAGCGCGAGGATATCACCTCGCTCGACCCGCTGCGCGAATATCTCGGCAGCATCGGCGACAGTCTCGTCATCGGCGAGGACGACGAGGCGTTCAAGGTCCACGTACATACGAACATTCCGGGCGACGCGCTGAGCGAGGCCCAGAAGTACGGCACGCTGGAGCTTGCGAAGATCGAGAATATGCGCCTGCAGCACGACGATCTGACGGCAGGCCGCAAGGCCCGGTCGACCGACGATCTGGAGGCCGTGGAAAAGGAGCTGGAAAACCAGCCTGCGAAGCAGGAAGCTCCGGCGGAGCCTGAAAAGCGCTACGGCAGCGTCGCCGTGTGCGCGGGTGCGGGTCTGGCAGGCGTGTTCCGCGATCTCGGCGTTGACGAGATCATTGAGGGCGGCCAGACGATGAACCCCTCGACGGAGGATATTCTGCACGCGATCGAAAAAACGCCTGCGGAGATCGTCTTCGTCCTGCCCAACAACAAGAACATCATCATGGCTGCGCAGGCGGCGGCGGAACTGGCTTCGCGCGAAGTCGTGGTTATCCCGACCAAGACCGTCCCGCAGGGCATCAGCGCCATGCTCGCGTTCGACGCAGCAATGGAGCCGAGCGAAAACGAAGCGGCCATGACCGACTGCCTCTCCGGCGTCATGACCATGCAAATCACCTATGCCGCGCGCGACTCGGACTTTGACGGCTTCGATATCCACGCGGGCGACTATCTCGGATTGTGCGACGGTGCGCTGGCCGGTACGACGCGCGAGATCACCACGCTTCTCGCGTCTCTCGCGGACAAGGCTGCGGAGGCCGGCAAGGAATTCATCAACATCTTCTACGGCGCGGACATTCAGGAATCCGACGCGGAAGCGGCGCTGGAACTGTTCCGGCAGCACGCCCCCGACGCGGAGGTCAACCTCGTCTCCGGCGGCCAGCCGATCTATTATTACCTCATTTCCGCAGAATAACTTCTCCCACCCATATGTGCATGAACAGCCCCATTCGACCGGAATGGGGCTGTTTTATGTATCCGTCGAGGCCAAACCCAAGCCGCAAACCAGCAAAGCGTTTCCGACGCGCCTCCGGCGGCCCCATCTTTTCCGCCTTGCCGGAAAAGATGGGGGAGAAAAGGGGCGCTGGGACGCGTTTGGTGCGTCCTGCGGGTACAGTTCAGGCAGGAACCTGTTTTATAGTCGTTACGAACACACCAAGTCACCTCACGGGCGCTTTGGTACGCGCCGCCTGTTACGATACACCAAATTTGATAGTAGTTGCCTTTGAATGATTGCGGTAAAAACGCCTTGCATTCGAAATTCGTGCTGCCCCGCAAAAAGTCACGGATCCAGCGAAAAATTCTGCTTCTCGCCGCTATTGGACGCGGCTGTGTTAAAGGCTTCATCCATTCAGCGGAAAAATCATGTTTTTTCGTTTCTGCTTGCTTTTTCTGACGGAATCCGCTATGATGGGGAAACAGGAACTTCCTGAGACTGATTGTTTCCCGAAACCTGCATATGCTACACGCAGGGAGGATCGCGCTATGACGCTTTCGTCTGAACAATTTCACACACTTTACGATGGAGCAGCGCAGCCGGTCATCCTTGTGCGGGACGGCGCCGTCGCGGAGCTGAACTGCCACGCGCAGGAGCTTTTTGCTGTGGGAACGGCGCTCCGCGCCTATTTACCGCAGGACGCGGCACTGCCGGAAATGCTGTACGCACGCCCGGCCGTGCTGCCCGTGATGGCCGGCGGCGTCTGCGTCAGCGCCAATACGCAGCCGCTGGACGATGCGCTGCTGCTGTTCCTGCCGCCGCAGGATACGCGCGACGAACTTGCCGCGTTCTGCCGCGCCGCGCAGTCGATCTCCACGCCGCTGACGACGCTGCTGTCCGTATCCGGAACGCTTTTCCCGCTTCTTTCCGAAGCAGAGGATCCGGCTGTGCAGCAGAATCTGGCCGTGCTCAACCGCGCCTGCTATCAGCTGCTGCGGGCATCGGAGAATCTGACCGATCTGAGCTATGTGCAGCACGGGCGGCTGCCGCTGTCTCTGGAAAAGACCGACCTGACCGATTTTCTGGACGGTCTGGCCCAGCGCGCGGACGAGCTGTGCCGGCAAATGGGGCTGGCGTTGGAGGTTGATCTGCCGCAGGCTCCCATTTTCGTCTGGATCGACCGCCGACAGGTGCGCCGTGCGCTGCTGGCGCTGCTGTCCAACGCAGTCAAGTTCTCTGCGCCGGGAGGCACGCTGCATCTGACGCTCACGCGGCACGGCAGACGCGCCGTGATCCGTCTGTCCGACAGCGGCGAGGGCATGGACGCGGAGATCCTATGCAGCGCGTTCCACCGCTACGCAAGGCCGGAGATACCGGAGGATTCGCGCTTCGGCGCGGGCTTCAGCCTGCCTGTCGTGCAGGCGATCATGCAGGCGCACGGCGGCTCGATCCTGCTGCAGTCGCAGCGGGGCGGCGGCACGGACGCGCTGCTGACGCTGCCGGCCGGAGAGCCGACAGACCGGACGCTGCTCAAATCGCCGCGTATCTCGGTCGACCGCAGCGGCGGCTTCGTCCCGGAGCTTGTGGAGCTTTCCGACGTTCTCCCGCCGCAGGTATTCGATGTGCGGAACTTCCTGTAAGACAAAAGCGGAACAAACACACGCAGTCCCTGCGGCACACCGCAAAATCGCCAGAGGGCGCTGACCGTTTACCGGCAGCGCCCTCCTGTTGTATAGAATGCCATGCTTTTCTTTTGCCAATGGCACAGCATACGCCATTGATTGACATTTTTCGACCGGTCTGGTAAAATAGGTATGGTTCTTTTTGAACCCCAAGGGCGCCAAAACAGCGACGGGCGGTTTTCCCCGGAATCCTCTGTAAAGGGGGTGTTCCGATGCCGATCACTTTGACTTTCCATATCTTTGGATTGACTATTACGATCCGCATTAACGGGCGAAACCGCCACTCGGCAAAGTGACGGTTTCTTAACATAGTTTAAGAATCAGCATTTCACCGGGGACGACCGCTTGTCGAGGCGTCCTTGGTTACTTTTATT
>HF990622.1 GCA_000432135.1 Firmicutes bacterium CAG:124 | reverse complement strand
AAATCAGTTCCGGTGATAGACTGCCAGCAATAATGACGCTGACAATTTTTGACCTGAGCACAGCTCCATCTGGTGAAAAAACGTGCACGCTGTCTGCCGAAGATGCAGCGGTCGTAGAGACGCTATTCTCGATTGATTCTATGACGCCAACCGCAAATGATTCCGAGTCCGTATGTGCGTACCAGTTTGATATTGAAAATCGCAGTTATCTTCTGGACGATTCCCTTGACTACGTGGATGTGGTCGTGCGCGAAAGCGAGGGTGACTATACATATTACTGCAAGCACCTGAGCGATGCGGAAATAGAATCTTTGAGAGAGATTATCGAAGTGTATGCAAAATGAAGCCTGGCTGGATGAAATAAACCGCATCGTGTCTTTTCACGAGATTTCGGACAGCCGGTACTACAGCGCGGAGGAGCACGATTTCTGGCAGATGATTGTCAGCCTGATTTTGGCCGGATATCGTGTGCAGTAAAGCGCAGATTTTTTAGAAGGCAGCTTGCAAGTTTTTCGGCTTGCAAGCTGTTTTTCTCTGTAAACTCAGAGTCGTTTCTGCTGACGCAGAACCTCTGGGAACGAGATTTGTCCGTTTGTTCGCAACACCTCCTGATAGCTCATGCCGCGCATTTTTTGGTACGTTTCTGCGTCGATATCTGTATCCGACGCAAGGATATGATTACAGATGTTTTGCTCAACAGCTTGCTTCAAAAGCAGCTTGCCGATGCGATCCCCGAACATACTGAGGATGGCTTCGAGCGTTTCTCCGAGGATCTTCGGCAGGAAGTCTCCGGCATATTCGCTCTGCAAATAGCCGCAGTAAAACAGAATCGCCTTTGCAATGAACTCGTTCTGAGTGCTGCATCCGTCGCTTTTGTAGTT
>HF990621.1 GCA_000432135.1 Firmicutes bacterium CAG:124 | reverse complement strand
GTAGTGGACGGCATTTTTCATGCCTATCTTTACATTACGGGCTACGGCTACTCCACGACCGTCGGCGCAAGCTGGCTGGCACCGCTGGTCGAGGCCGGCGAGGGCGTCAGCATTTCATTTCACTTTGACAAGCAATCCAAAGAAAAAATTCTGGCGAAGATTTCGCAGCAGACCATGATGAACCGCAGCCGAATGCGTGACGTTGCGGACACCCGGCAGGACTTTGAGGAACTGGACAGCGCCATCGCCTCTGGAATGTACCTCAAGGACGTGATGAACCGGCAGGGTGAGGACTTTTATTATATGCACACGCTCATTGAGGTTACGGCCGGTGATCCGGAGACGCTGGAGCATCGTGTCACGGCAGTTGAAAAGCTGTGTGTCTCCGTGGACATGATCGCCCGCCGCTGCGAGTACAAGCAGGAGCAGGCGTTTTTGTCCATGCTGCCGATTCTCTATCTTGATCCGGACATTGAACGCAAATCGCGCCGCAATGCGCTTACCAGCGGTGTGGCGGCGGCGTTCCCGTTTGCGTCCTATGAGCTGTCTGACCGGAACGGCATCTTCCTCGGCCTCAATATGTACAACCGCTCGCCGGTCTTTCTGAACCCCTACGACGACTACAAATACACGAACGGCAACATTTGGATTGGCGGATCGTCCGGCGCGGGCAAGACGTTCACGCTCCAATGCGTCGGCGGGCGTCTGCGGCAGCAGGGCAAGCGCGTCATTTACATCATCCCGAAGAAAGGCCACGAATTTCGCCCGCGCTGCGAACAGCTCGGCGGTCTGTATCTGAGAATGTCTCCATCCTCGCCGGACTGCCCGAATATCATGGCGATCCGCAGAAAATCGCTCGACACCTACGCAGGCCTCAAGGGGCTTGCCTCCCGAGACGATTCCGTGCTGGCAGATAAAATCTCCCGGCTTATCATCTGGTACAGCCTGCAGAAGCGCGATCTCAGCGACGAAGACCGGAACTATCTGGACACGTCGCTGGTCGAGTGTTACCGGCGGTATGGTATCACATTTGACAATACTTCCGTTCTGAACGAAGACGGGAGCTTCTGCGAAATGCCTGTGCTTGCAGACTGGTACGACGTGCTTCAGGAAAGCGCGGATACGCGGCATCTGGCCGTCGTGCTGGCGCGGTATGTGACCGGCTCGGCCTCCGCGATGGGCGGCCGGAATGAGATCGACCTCGACAACAAATATATCGTCATTGACACATCGGGTATGCCGGACGACCTGCTCCTGCCCGGTATCTTCTGGGCAACGGACATTGCGAACGACCTCATTTCAAGTGCGGGCGGGCAGCTTTCGGCACTGATCTCAGACGAACTCTGGTCGCTGGTCGGTGCAAACTCCAATCCGCTGGCGGCAGGCTATATTCAGGAGATGGTCAAGACCATCCGCGGCCTCGGCGGTATCGCCATCACGTCCACGCAGGGTATGCAGGATCTGTTCTCGCTGGATAACGGCAAATACGGCAAAGGCATCCTGGATTCCAGCCGCATCAAGATCGTCATGCAGATGGAGGAACAGGAAGCGCGGCTCATTCAGAATGTCCTGAACCTGTCCGAGGAAGAAGTCCGACAGATCACAAGATTCCGCCGCGGCGAAGGGCTTCTGTGCATCGGGTATAACCATGTGCCCATCGCGTTCTACGCGACGCAGAAAGAATACGATGCCATTACAACATCCCCAACAGATCTGCTGAACAGTTCTTTGCATCGGTTATAACCATGTGCCGATTGCTTTTTACGCGACGCAGAAGGAATACGACGCCATTACAACATCCCCAACGGATTTGCTGAACAGAAAGGAACGAGAAGCATGAACGAAGAACGCTTTGCAAAGGAAATGAAGAAGATCCAGTCGGTCATCAGCCGTGCTTTGCAGAAAGCCAATACGCTGACGGCGCTTGCGGACGGCGGCAGAATGAGCCGCGAGAAATTGCAGCTTACATTAGAGGAAACCGCGTATTTTTTCGAGTCCGCAACGCTCTACTTACGCGCCCTCTGCGAAACACAGATGCCGGGCGCTGGCGGATACGGGCGGCGCGACGGGCTGGAGTTCCAACTCCCGTCCGGGCATATCGAGATCGCGGGCGCAGGCTGGGTGCATATGCAGATCGACACGCTTCTTCCTCACTGCCGGTATATGCCCGCGACTTGGCTGACGGATACCGTGCGGCAGCTTTTGACAGCCTATATGCAGCACACGAACTTCCGCCTGCATTTCAGGCAGATGCTGCTCGTGATCGACGAACACAGCGATGTGGATGGGCGGCACGTTTTCGATCAGGACAACAAAGGCTGGAAAGCGATCAGCAACGCGCTGAAAGGACTTGTCATTGATGATGACGACCAGTATCACCTGTCCGTTCACATGATGTCCAGCCGCAGCGCGGAAAACGTATGCCACATCAGTCTGGTGCTGCCGGAATCGGAGG
>HF990620.1 GCA_000432135.1 Firmicutes bacterium CAG:124 | reverse complement strand
CCCTATGCCGAGTGGTTCTTCGGCGATCAGGCGGACAAGTTCCGGTTTGCGCACTTGCAGGAGGCGCTGACGTTTGTGCCGTTCGGCGTGGCGGTGGATGAGTTCCAGCACATCTGCTATGCGCATCCCGAGCTGACACCCAAGGAGCGGACGTACCAGTGGCATCTGCTGGAGGAGAAGTATATGCCGTGGCGCAAGTACGAGAACGACGCGTTTATGGAGCGCGGCGGCTACTGGTATCACAAGCTGCACATCTATCTCTATCCGTTCTACTATATTAACTATACGCTCACCACGATGGGCGCAATGGAATTTAAGAAGAAGTACGCCGAGGACAAAGCCACCGCGTGGCAGAACTATCTCAAGCTCTGCAAGACCGGCGGCAGCCGCAGCTATCTGGAGACGCTGCGCTATGCGGAGCTGTCCAATCCGTTTGAAGACGGCTCGGTTGCGCGCGCCTGCGGCTACGCGGAGGAAATTCTGCTCAAGCAAATTGCACAGCAGGAGAAGAACGCGTAAAAGCAGCAACGGCCGCAGCGAAAGAGGGAGAAAGAGTCTGACGGCTCTTTTCCTGAGCTTGTCAAAAAAGTATTTTTGACAAGCTCTCAAACGCGGTCCGCTTCGCTGGGTTCTCGTCGCAACAAACTGCGCATTCCTCGCCCCGCTGCAAACGGCAGGTCTCGTTCGCTCCGTTGTTGCTCCTCTCCGAATGTGAACCACTTCGCTGGGTTCACATTCGGTTATAATTCGTTCTAGTATCCGCGCATTCCTTGCCGGAAATCCGCAGAATGTCGTCAACCGCTGAGCGTTTAAAAAAGCGGGACTGTATGACCGGCATCATATGGGGATATACCTCAAAAGCGCGCCTTTGGATGAGCCGGTATTTCAGTTCCTTGACCGAAAGCGCAGCGAGGGTAAACCCTTCTACGTCTACATGACTGCTGCATCCAACAAGTTTCTGCGGCGTTATTACGCACAGGTGCGGGACTATCTTTCTACATTGGACAATCTGACGCCGGTAGATATGGATTCCACCGGGCTGAAAACAAGCGACTGACGTAGTCCCTATTTTCACACTTTTTATTAGACCAGCGCTTTGTGGTGGCCTTTTTGCGTTGCCTTTTTGCGCTGCCTGCCTTTTGCAAATTTTTCTTGGGTCAGATCCTGTTTGGGGCTTGACTTTTTATTTGCAGGCTTCGATGCAGAATGATAAAAAAGCAGGAGACCCGTCCACAAATATGGACGGGTCTCCTACTATATGTCAGTATTATTTAGGGTGTATTTCATTCACCTCCGGAGAAAAGTGCAGCGACAGGATATCCAAGCTGCCCTCTGTTACCGTCAGCCGGAGCGCTGCGTGAACACGGGCTCGGGAGATCGTCAGTGCCTCCGCCGCCCAACTTTCGGAGTGGAAGGACAGCGTGCCGACCTGCTCACCGTCCAGTGCGACCTGCACCCGTCCGCTGCCTTTCGCGGTCACACGCAGTGCGGTATTGTTCTGAATACCTGTTCATTTTTTACTCATATAATGCTGGCAATTCATCTTCCAATGCAGTTGTTACTTCGTAGTCGTAACTCCCCCAGAATGCTCCTATATCGGCTGAAGTGAAGAAATCTTGTTCCA
The DNA here is from genome assembly GCA_000432135.1 of Firmicutes bacterium CAG:124. Taxonomy (GTDB): domain Bacteria; phylum Bacillota; class Clostridia; order Oscillospirales; family Oscillospiraceae; genus CAG-170. The sequence goes on along the minus strand of HF990620.1, from coordinate 487 downwards.
TGCCTGTTGTGATGACTCTTCCAGCTTTTACAGCGACCTCCGAATAGATAACCTCATAAGATGTACCATCAGAAAGATTAAATCGGAAACTGGTCACTGAGCCACCAGCAGTAGGTTCAGTTGTTTTATCTTTCAGAGAAACACTTTCAAAAGTCTGATAAATTTCTTCAATATCTTCTGATTTGGTAATCACTTTTTTCTCCGCATCCGCAGGATTAGTGAAGCGGAACATTTCCACATTTTCGATACTGGACAATTCAAAAGAAAAGTCGATATTTTCTTCTTCATTGCAAGCAGTTAGTGTGAAACAGAGCATAACTGCCATAACCAGTATAAACATTTTTTTCATGTAAATCACCCTTTCTTGCTCACCATTTGACTGATAGATATTGATGTAATTTATAAACCTTGCTGGCGGCGAACAGCATTTCATGCTGTTTGCGGACGGCAAGTCCACAAGGGATAGACGCACAAGCGTCGCAAGGGA
>HF990619.1 GCA_000432135.1 Firmicutes bacterium CAG:124 | reverse complement strand
AAAAAAATCTGGTCAGTCACCCGCCGAAGCCCCTGTGATTGCAGGCGCTTCGGCGGTTCTTTTCGTAAAGTGGGACACTTTACGCGAATTTTTTCTAAAAACTTGTTTACCTTTATCTCTGCTGCCTTTTCATAACCAGTCAGCGCAGACAGCTTGCTCTGGTACAACACATCCAAGTTGTTTGGGGGAAATAAATTTCCACGCTGCTTCTATATTTACTATTTGATACGAGGCTGCAAAAGTGACAATCTGGGAGGGAATATTTTTCATACCTTGCTGACAGCTAGAATAATATAGCTGTTAGCAGCTTCAATTCTCTTGTTCATGCTGATTATAATTATGATGTTGTTATAGTTTTTTTAACTCTCAGTTAGGTTGACAGACAGAACATGAACAAAAACAAAAATGAATTACAACTGCAAATCGGGGAAAATGTTCGTCAATGCAGAGATTCCAAAGGGCTTACTCAGGAAGAATTGGCGGAGATATGCAATTTCAGCGCAGCTTATTGTTCGCAGATCGAAACCGGTCAGCGCATGATGTCCATCGAAACACTGGTTCAGGTGGCAGAAGGTCTGCAAACCAGTGCCGATATCCTGATTTACGGCAACACAAAAGACGGGCGAATTTTACACATTGTAAAAATGCTGGAGAGTATGCCGAATGACGACCTAGAATTTATCGAGAACAACATTCTTTTAGTGTGTAACTGGCTCAACCAAAAATCAAAATAACAACTTGGAGGTATTGGATTGTTCTTATCGGAGGTGGAAACAGGATGCAGCAAAATGATCCGTTACACCAGTTGTATGTTGAGCACTACAGTTACCTTTACCGCTTCGCGCGAAGCTTTGTCAATCCGGATCTGGCAGAAGATCTCGTACAGGAAACATTTTTAATCGCACAAAAACGGCTGGACCGGGTAACAAGCAGCGAAAACCCAACAGGATGGCTGATTAACACCTTGAAGAACGTGATCGGCAATACATATCAGAAGCGGCAATTCATATATACGGAACTGAGTCCTGACGCCATAGCCGATGAAGCGGGCGAGTATGTGCATTCCATCAACGATATGTACGCGGGGCTGATCGACGATGAGGCTCTGTCTCTGCTGATTTGGATATACTGTGAAGACACAAGCTATCAGGAAGCTGCAAACCGTCTTGGGATCTCATTGGATTCCTGTAAAAAGCGGATTCAGCGGGCAAAACAGGCATTAAAAAAAGCTATCGAAAAAAATAAATTGCTCTAGTGTGTCACTTTTGGACGATATATTCAAATAGCTTTTATGAAGGGAGGGGCCAAGGAATGCAAAATGATAGCGGAGCCAGTCTCGCCGAAACAATATATCGAAAAATGTCCGACGAAGAACTGCAAAATACTCTCCGCTGCGAAACATTTTCGGATGGTGCGCTTGATGTCAAACAAATAGAGATGATCCTTGCGGAAATGGAGCGTCGCGGAATCAACGATCCATCTCGTTCTTCGGAAGAAGCGTGGAATGAATTTGAGCAGGAGTATTCCGGGAAGATATCCGACTATGCCGATTGTGCCCCTGATGCGAAGGCTTGTGCTGCAATAAGCGGGAAGCCCATGCACACACATCGGCGTCAGCCGGTGCGGAAACTCACCATTCTCGCGGCAACACTGGTATTTCTCATTGCTTCGCTGCTGACGGTACAGGCAAGCGGCGTCGATGTTTTTGGTGCGATAGTCAGATGGACGGAAGAACTGTTTAGCTTTGGAAGAACCGAAGAAACCCGCAGCCTTGTCGTCGATGGGAAATGGCCGGAGATTGACCTGAACAAAAATCAACAGTTTACGTCGCTGCAAGAGGCTCTTGATTTTTATGGCGTAACGGAGGTTGTTGCTCCACGCTGGATTCCTGACGGATTTACCCCTCGAATTGTTGCTGTCAAGCCAAACGGAACTTGGTTGGAATTTCTTGCTGGCTATACAAATAAATCCGGCCAACTCCTTGCTGTGAGTTACAACAGTTATCAGTCAACTCCGCTTATGTATTACGAAAAATCCGGCTCCCTATTGGAAACATTTTCAACAAGCGGTATCATGTACAGCGTATTTGAAAACGTTGACAATCGTACTGCTGCATGGATTACACCTCACTTTGAATGCTGTATCAGCGTACCAACAGATGCCATGGATATTGACATGCTAAAAGAAATTCTATTGTCAATGCAGTAAATACGAAACACAAATAAGGGGATTGTATTATGAAGATAAAAAAAGCAATGCGTATTCTGGCCGTGCTTGTCATTTTTTCCATCTTGCTGGCAACTACGATATTTGCTGCTCCCGCAAGGGCCAGTGCATATCTTTCCGCATATTACGCAACCATAACAAAGACGTCAACCGGAGATCTGAGCATCCATTTTCAAGTGATTGCTCCAGCCATAATGGATCAGCTTGGTGTTAGCAGGATCTCGGTGCAAAGATATACTGGATCTTACTGGCGGACAGAATACAATTTTACATACCCAGAAACACCGGAACTGCAAAGCAAAGATGCTGGAATTTATTCTGAAACAGTACTGTATACGCCGCAATATCCTGATAGCCGCTACCGTGCAGTCGTCACGTTCTATGCGTCAAATTCCAGCGGTTCTGATACGGGAGTTTATACCGCAGATTAAGCCCACCTACAAAAAATGACGCCGTCCCATCATATCGGATGGGGCGGCGTTTTTGCGAAGTGCAGCAGACTGAATTGTATTTCAATCTGTATAAACTGTCACTTTTCTACAAGCTCGTTAAATACATCTTACAGAGGAGGGACGTGGAACGTTGAAAAGCACCTATGATAAGACTGGACTGTGCCCGCAGTTTTTCTGCACAGTTTTTGCAGGAAATTTGCTTGGTGTGTGTACTTGTTTTTTCGCAAGTGCCTGTGCTATTCTTAAAATGGAAAAAACAGATGCTCTGAATGGACCGATTCAGAGTCATCTGTTTTTGCTTTCTTGCGTTCCGCATCCATTGAAATTTTGAGTTTGAAGGAGTGCTGTTCATGGGGAAAGATGTGAATCAATATGTCTTATCGCTTTTGGAGACCTATCCGGAAACATCGAAAAGGATCGAACTCATGCGCTATGAGTTATATTCCTCAATGGTCGTTTCGCCGCAGGAAATGATAGAGGTCATGTCCTTTTCCAAGAAGGATGCTGAGGCGAACGCAAAATACCCGCATACCGTGCCGGAAATTGCGTTGTGTTACAAAGAGATCGCCCAGCGCCTCAATCATGAGGTCGCAGAGAGTGTCATGGAAACATATGTCTCCATGATCCGGGAGCGTGATCGGCTGCATCACCGCATAAGCCTTTTAGCACCACGGCAGGCGGAGATCATACAGGAATATTACATCCACCGGAATAGCTGGGGTGATATCGCAAAAAACATGGGCATTTCGCTTCGGACGGCTTATTCCACACGGCAGCAAGCGGTCGATGCGCTTGTACAGATGTATACGTTCACCGGAGCTGTTTTTGACGGCCCGGAAGAATAAAGCTCCCGCATGTATATCGCAGGATTTGAGAACCAGAAAAGAGAAACATCTTTTAAAATAAAGTGGCGGTCTGCGCCCGTTTGCCATTGCATACCCCGCAGAGTTGTCGTACAATAACTATACGAGTCAGCTTCTGCACCTTGAAAAGTTCATATTTTACTTCGTATGAGGAGGATTCCACTATGGAAAAGAGAGAAAATGAAACCTTGACTGTACGAGATATCAAGCAGATCCTGAACATCAGCATCAACGCTGCGTACAATCTGATCCACAGCAAGTCATTTCCAGTCATTCGCATCGGCAATTCTTTTCGCGTTCCAAAGGAACCGTTTTATGAGTGGATGAAGTCCTCGCATACGATTATGAATTAACGTCAAATCTCCAAATATTACAAAGAAATTGGAGGTTGATAGCATGGCACGTCGTTCAAACGGAGAAGGCAGCTTCTATCAGCAAAAGGATAAATCATGGGTCTATCAGGTTACATACGGCCGAAAAGAGGATGGCAGTCCATACCGCAAAGCGTTCAAGGGCCGTACCAAGACGATCTGCAAAGAGCGCCGCGCACAATGGGAAGAAGAACAGGCACGCATCAAGGCGGAGGAGGAAGCACAGGCGGCGGAATCCGCCCGTCTCGAAGAACTCCGGGCCAAGCTCGGCCACCCCATCGAGGCGGAGATACTGTTCTCAGAAGCCTTCCTTAAATGGCTTGAGCTTTACAAATCGCCGCCTGCCAGAAAGCCGTCTACCTATGCAAGCTATCTGGATACCTATCGGATTCATTTCGCGGATGCCTTTGGAAACCTGCCGCTCTATCAGATCACGCAGGACGTTGTGCAGGACTACTATCAGCGGAAGCAAAAAAACGGCAGCCGTGCGGATGGGCGTAAAGGCGGGCTATCTGCAAAGACCATTCAGAATCAACACATGTTGCTCAAGGATTTTTTCGCATACGCCATGCGGAAGTACCGGCTGCCCTGCAATCCAACGATTGACACTGCAAGGCCGACGGTCATAACACCGGAAATGCGCGTCCTGAGTCCATCGGAAATGCAGGTCTTCATTGAGGAGGTCATGCGGGAAACGCAGCGCGTCGCGATTCTGACGACCCTGTTCGTCGGATTCCGCGTCGGCGAGGTGCTGGCGCTGAAAATTTCCGATCTGGATTTGGAGAAGCAAACGCTTTCGGTCACGAAAAATCTGATCCGTGTTCCAACAGCAGCCGTTTCTCCAGAGAATCCAAACATTGAGATTCTGAATTACGATCCGAAGAAGAAAACACACCTTATCGTCCAGAACACGCCGAAGACAAGCACGTCGAACCGCGAGATCGCGATCTCTGACGGTCTGTGCGAGCTCCTGATCCGGCATCTGTTCACGCTGGCAAATTCCACATGGCCGAACCCGGACGGGCTGCTGTTCCCGTCCAAGGCCGGGACGCACCTCGATCCCAAGAGCTTTGAGATCCGGCTGGCCGCAGTTTCCAAACGCTGCGAGATCCGCAAGGTCAATCCCCACGCGCTGCGGCACACGCTGGCAACGCGGTTGGTGGAAGACAAGGTACCGCTCAATATCGTGCAGGGGATTCTGGGGCATTCGTCGATTGAAACAACGCGCAAATATCTTCACAAAAACGAAGATATCGAGCGCGAGGCCATCGGCATGATGAGCAATTATCTTAACATGGGTCAGATGGATGCAGCGCCGAGATTAAACGGCGCTGCCCCTCGCGCCAAGTTTGCAGATATTGTTTTGCCGACCTTTCCGCAGCGCCGAAACCACACGGCATAAAACGAAAAAACGCGCTATTGCATACTTTATTGCAAATAGCGCGTAAAGCTGTCAAGCGGCAGCATTCCAATCAGAACTTCTGAGGCGCTTTAATATGGAAACTATGTCCAGCGAATCGGAACAAAGACTCCACGGGGAGCATGAATTGCAAATGAGCAAAACGGAGAAATCCGAACAAAATGATAGAGAAATCGCCGCATTTCTCACGAAATACGGCGATTTATGGTTGCGGGAGAGGGATTTGAACCCCCGA
>HF990618.1 GCA_000432135.1 Firmicutes bacterium CAG:124 | reverse complement strand
CGGCATTCCGCGTTCGACCTTTCAGGAATATCTGAAGGGGGACAAATGCCTGCGCTCGGATTCTATCGAGGAGCTTGCGAAAAGCCTCTCGATTTCACCGGCCCAGCTGATTTCAGGGCCGGAATACGCAGATGCGCGCGGATTATTCAGCGCGGACGCGCTGCTTGCGGAGCTTCAGACGCTGCACCCGCGTGCACAGGAGCTTGCAAAGGAAGCTGTTTCGCTTTTACAGACCGCGTTTCGGATCTCAGCCGAGTGGGACAAGCTGGACACGCTTTCGGCAGACCCGGTCAGCGAGGTTCCGGAATCCGCTTACCGGTACGTGCTCTACGAGGCGCACGGCGCGGCAAGAATGCTTTATGCATACGGCATTCTGGGCCAGCAGTACCTGAGCGGCTGCTGGACGACCATTGCAATTACCGCGCCCTTTTCCAACAACCGTCCCGGCGTCGTCCGGCTGACAAAACTCTGTACCGATCAGCAGCTCGAACCCATCCACATACTCGACGTGATCCACGATTTTATGGATCTCGAAACCAGACCCTTTTGAACAACAAAACGGCGGCCGATTGCCGTGTGCCGATAAGACAGTAATTTGAGAAAACTACACAATCGGCATCTGCTAAACAGGATTGGACAACAAAACAGGCGGCACCCAGCTGAAGCTGAGTGCCGCCTGTTTTGTACATCTAATACTGATATTCAATTAAAAACTTTCATTCATGGAATGGGAGTTTTTAAAATGAAGATCATTATGAGACGCGATTCCGTGATTTTATCAAAATCACGGAATCGGTTACGCCAAAGGCGGAACCTTTCTAATTAAAGAATTTAATCAGAAAATAGTATAAGGGTCGAAAATCACTTGTTTTTCTCTCTATGGGGCATTGTTCAAAAGCAAGCATATCAGACTTCACCTATACGTGTGTTCTGGTGTAGAAGTGCAAAAATAGCTACTGCTCAGCGCATGGGAAACACAGATTTAAGAAGCACCACGTAGTAAAATCTGTTTGCGCTATAATGAACTTCTTTGCTGGAATCACAATGCTTGTTTTGCTACCGTGGAAAAAGGTACAAATATTCGCTGTACTTACTGCCACTCGGACAAAACATATCTCAATATGCAATAATTTGTTGCGTTTTGGGAGATTCTGTGCTAAGATTATAAAAGCAAAATGCAAAAAGAGGGCACCATGATGATTTACAGCTACGACAAGTTATGGAAATTGTTGATAGATAGAAAAATCACGAAAACCGAGATGCGGCAGCAAACAGGCATTAGTACAAATATGCTCGCAAAAATGGGAAAACAGATGCCAGTTTCCATGGAAGCCCTTGCAAAGATTTGCAACTATCTCGGATGTGGGCTTGATGATGTTGTGGAAATATTTTCTTTTACCGAAGAAGGTGGTGACAGATAATGGCGGGAAATAGCAATCTACATGATTCTGCAAGGAACAAACAGGACGAGTTCTACACGCAACTTTCGCTGATTGAAAAGGAACTCAAGCATTACCGGAGTTTCTTTGCTGGCAAAACAGTTTTGTGCAACTGCGATGATCCCTACGAGAGTAACTTCTTTAAGTACTTTGCCATGAATTTCAACACTTTGAGGTTGAAGAAATTGGTAACAACTTGCTATGCAACATCACCCGTGGTCGGAGACGAATTTGAGTACTATGTTGACAATGCTGGACAGCTTGCATTTGTTCCAGACACCGACACAACTCCATTGGTTTGTAGCACTCGGAGACCCTATCGAGTAGAAATCACCGAGGTGACAGACGAAAACAACGATGGGCGGGCAGATCTTGCGGATGTCGAATATCTTATGCGAAACAGAAAGAATACTATGACACTTCTTAATGGTGACGGAGATTTCCGAAGCCCAGAGTGTGTAGAGTTGCTAAGAGAAGCTGACGTGGTGGTAACAAACCCACCGTTCTCCCTGTTCCGCGAGTATATTACGTTACTTGAAGAATACAGAAAATACTTTATAATCATTGGAAATATGAATGCTGTCACATACAAAGAGATTTTTCCGATGATTGCTGAAAACAGATTATGGCTGGGGTATAATAGTGGACATTTTTGGTTCAAAGTACCCGATTCTTACGAGATTAAGAAAACTGATTTTAAGATTGATGAGCATGGACAGAAATGGCGGCGGATGGGAAACATTTGCTGGTTCACAAATGTTGATATCGAAAAAAGGCACGAAAATATGCCCCTATTCAGGAACTACTCGCCAGAGTTATATCCCAAATACGATAACTACGACGCTATCAATGTTGACAGAACAGTAGATATTCCCTGTGATTATTATGGCGTCATGGGTGTTCCAATCACGTTCTTGTCGCAATATAACCCTGACCAATTTGAAATCGTAGCGTTCAGAAAAGGTACTGACGGCAAAGACCTTGTTTACTCTTTTCCTGATTGTTCACATTCTGTTAATGTAGAGAGAGAGAGAGAGAGAGAGAGAGAGAGA
>HF990617.1:4370-16805 GCA_000432135.1 Firmicutes bacterium CAG:124 | reverse complement strand
GGGCGGCGCGGCCCGCGCCGCAATGACCCTCAGCGCTGCGCAGAAGAACGAAACGCTGCGGCAGCTTCCCGCCGAATGGGCCGATTTCCGCGGAACGAGCTATGACACCAATGGCACGCCCGGCGGCACCGCAGGCAGCAACAACGCCGTCGTATCTATCCAGATGCCGGTGGATGCCGACGCGTCCACGCTTTACTGGTCGAATGCGATCGGCAGCGGCATAGACAGCGGCTCGACCGGCTGCCCGCTGCTGGTGGACGGCGTTCTGATCGTCTGCGCGGGGGATATGATCTGCCGTGTCGACCCGGTTTCCGGCGAGATCCTGACGAAGGCCAAAATGGATCGCGCGTCGAGCTTTTCCATCACGCCTCCGGCCTATGCCAATGGCATGGTGTTCGTCGGACTTTCCGACGGTACGATCCAGGCGTTCAACGCCGAAACGCTGCAATCGCTCTGGATCTACCATGACCCGCTCGAGGGCCAGCCGAACAGCCCGATCACCGTCTGCGGCGACTATCTCTACACCGGCTTCTGGCGCAGCGAGGAATCTCCCGCAAACTTTGTCTGCCTGTCCATCACGGACGAGGACCCGGCGCGCACGGATGAAGAAAAGACCGCCTGCTGGTATTGGACGACGCCAGGCGGCTATTACTGGGCAGGCGCGTATGCCTGCGAGGACTATGTTCTGGTCGGCACGGACGACGGCGCGGACGGAAGCAAGTCCATGACCGGGAGTCTTCTGATGCTCGACGCGAAGACCGGGCGACTGCTCGACAAATGGGACGGCCTCTGCGGTGACGTGCGCAGCACGATCTGCTATGATAAAGCGACCGATGCCTTCTGTTTTACCACGAAGGGCGGCTGGTTCTGCAGCGTAAAAACCGGGAAAACGTCCGACGGCTGGCAGCTGCGGACAGGCAGCAAGTGGACGCTGAAGCTGGAAAACGGCACGAGCACCGCGCAGGCCATGAGCACCTCAACGCCGGTGGTGTACAATGGCCGTGCCTACATCGGCGTCAGAGGTACGGCGCAGTTCAGCGAGTACGGCGGCCACAGTCTTACAGTTGTGGATCTTGCGTCGCACACGATCGCCTACCGTGTCCAGACGCAGGGCTATCCGCAGACCTCCGGCATTCTCACGACGGCCTATGAAAAGACGACCGGCTATGTCTATGTCTATTTCGTCGACAATTATACGCCCGGCAAGCTCCGCGTCCTGCAGGACAAGGCAGGGCAGACGCGTGCAGACTATGTCACGGAGGAATCCGGCGTGGATACGCCCTATGTCCTCTTTACGCCCAGCGGAAAGGACGCGCAGTATGCGATCTGCTCGCCGGTCGTGGATTCCTATGGCGTGATGTATTTCAAGAACGACAGCGCGAAGCTCATGGCCTTCGGGCCGTCGGTCACGCTGGAAATTACCTGTCAGCCGGATAAAACGCAGTATCGGGCCGGTGAGGTCTTCGACCCTGCCGGTATGCAGGTCGATCTCGTCTATGCGAACGGCCTGCGGCGGGACGTGACAAAGTATGTCCAGTGGTCGGAGGACCCGCTTACGGAGGAGGATGCGGCAATCGACATCCGCTTCCCCTATGTCCGGTACCACGATCAGGACAGCGAGGAGTCCGGCCGTCTCACAAACGTCAAAACGCAGACACCGACCGCGTCCGTCAGGCTGACGGTCGAACCCGGAACGGTGGAAAACGGCCGGATCGGCATGCTGACCTGGGCCTATGATATCAAAACCGGCTCGCTTACGATCAGCGGCGAATTTGAAAATGGCCAGAAGCTGGCCGTGGCCTATTATGATCAGAATGGACGCATGGTGCAGGTAAAGCTGCTGACGCAGGCACAGACGCTTGCGGCAGTTGAAAGCGGCGCGCGGATCCGCCTGTTCCTGCTGGATCAGGATAACCAGCCGGTCTGCCGGGCCATGACGGTAAAGAGGTAACAGCATGAAAAGAATACGAGCGGTTGCGCTGCTTCTGGCGCTGTGCCTGCTCCTGTCCGCCTGTGGCGGCACGCAGACGCCGCTGGAACGGACGGCAAAGTACCTGAAATCAGCGGTGCCGGAGCCGGGCTTCGGTTCGCTGGACGGCGACTGGATCGTGTTTGGCCTGGCGCGTGCCGGGGCAGATCTGTCGGACGGATATTTTGACCGGTATTATACGGCGGTCGAAGCCGCCGTGCAGGCGGCAGACGGAACCCTCGACGAGAACCGGTATACCGAGTATTCCCGCCTGATCCTTGCCCTCACGGCGATCGGGCGCGACCCGCAAAACGTCGGCGGCTATAATCTGCTCCTGCCGCTGGCAGACCTCGAAAAGACGACGGCACAGGGCGTCAACGGCGCGGCGTTTGCGCTGCTGGCGCTGGACTGCGGCGGCTATGAGCTCCCGCAGAATTCCGCAGCCGCCGTGCAGGCGACGCGCGACGGCTATGTCGACGCAATTCTGACCCGGCAGAATGCCGACGGCGGCTGGAGTCTCGGCGGTGGCGCGTCAGATCCCGATCTGACCGCCATGGCCCTGCAGGCGCTTGCCCGCTACCGCAGCCGCGCGGACGTGTCCGCGGCAGTAGAAGCCGGGCTTTCCTGTCTGTCGCAGATGCAGGAGGAAAACGGCGCGTTTTCCTCCTGGGGAACAGAGAGCAGCGAGTCGGTCAGTCAGGTGCTCACAGCACTGACGGAGCTTGGCCTCTCGCTGGATGACGCGCGTTTTGTGAAGAACGGGCAGACGCTGGAGGACGTGCTCCTGCGCTTCGCGCAGGACGACGGCAGCTTCGCCCATACGCCGGAGGACGGAGGCAACCTGCTTGCCACCACGCAGGCGTTCTACGCCCTCACCGCTCTCCAGCGCGCCCGCGACGGAAAACCCACCCTCTACGATATGTCAGACGTTACGCCCTGAAAGCCTGCACCCCAATCCTCACCCTGCCGCACGGCAAGGTGAGGATTTTCGCGTTTTACAGCACACACCAGACACTTTCCCTGTACACAGACACCGATCTGTGCTATAATCATCAAATGAAACTGGACGATCAGGAGGCAGAACTATGATTCCGACCAGAGAGCAGGCATGGGACCTGCTGTGCGAATATAATGAGGGTGAATTCCACCGCCTGCACGCGCGTATCGTGGGCGATGTGATGCGGTATTTTGCCGCCCAGCTTGGCTATGCCGATGAGGCGGACTTCTGGCAGACCGTCGGTATCCTGCACGATCTGGATTTTGAGCAGTATCCCGACCAGCACTGCACGAAGGAGGCGCAGATCCTGCGCGAACGCGGCGTGGACGAGCGCCTTGTCCATGCGGTCGTCAGCCACGGCTATCTGCTCACCGTCGACGTGCAGCCGGAGCACCAGATGGAAAAGGTGCTCTACGCCACGGACGAGCTGACCGGCCTTATCGGCGCAGTCGTGCGGATGCTGCCGACAAAAAGCGTGCAGGACCTTCAGCTCAAGTCGCTCAAAAAGAAGTTCAAGGATAAAAAGTTCGCCGCAGGCTGCTCACGCGAGGTCATTGAGCGCGGCGCGGATATGCTCGGCTGGAGCCTTGACGAGCTGATGGAGCGCACGATCACCGCCATGCAGGCGTCCCCGGCTGCCAATGGAAACTGAAAAGGTACTGGTCGCCATGTCCGGCGGCGTGGATTCCTCCGTCGCGGCCAAGCTGCTGACGGACGCAGGCTTCTCCTGCATCGGCTGCACGATGAAGCTCTATGATAATGAAGACGCGGGCATTCCGAAGGCCAACACCTGCTGTTCGCTCGACGATGTCGAGGACGCACGCAGTGTGGCCTACCGCCTCGGTATGCCGTATTATGTCTTCAACCTCAAGGACAAATTCGCCGAGTGCGTCATCGACCGCTTTGTGGACGCCTATGAGCACGGCATTACGCCGAACCCCTGCATCGACTGCAACCGCTATCTGAAATTCGACAAGCTGTTTGAGCGCGCCGATATCATGGGCTGCCGCTATATCGCCACCGGGCACTATGCCCGCATCGAGCGGGAAGGGGAGAAGTACGTCCTCAAAAAGGCCCTCGACGAGACGAAGGACCAGAGCTACGTGCTCTACGATCTGACACAGGAGACGCTTGCGCGGGTCAAGTTCCCGCTTGGCAGCCTGCGTAAGACCGAAGCGCGTGAAATTGCCGCCGAAGCCGGCCTGATCAACGCCCGCAAGCACGACAGCCAGGACATCTGCTTTGTCCCGGACGGCGATTACGCGAAGGTCATCGAGAGCCGCACCGGCAAAACGCCAGAACCCGGCCCGTTCCTCGACCTGAACGGCAATGTTGTCGGCACCCACCGCGGCATTATCCACTATACCGTCGGCCAGCGCCGGGGCCTGCGGATGCCGTCGGACGGCAAAATTTATGTCGTGAAGATCCTGCCGGAGCGGAACGCCGTCGTCGTCGGCCCGAACGAGGCGCTGTTTACAAGAGAATGCCTCGTGCCCGGTATGCACTGGATCTCTGGCGAAGCGCCCGCGCTTCCGTTCCGGTGCAGCGCAAAAACGCGCTACCGCCAGCCGGAGCAGCCCTGCACGGTCTATCCGGCAGGGGAGGCAGGCGTCCGCCTCGTCTTCGACGAGCCGCTGCGCGCCATCACGCCCGGCCAGTCCGCCGTGCTCTATGATGGCGACACCGTCCTTGGCGGCGGCATCATCGCAAGGGAGGAATCCGTATGCTGATCTCATCCATGGGCCGCTACGCGGTTCTGATCCTGCTGGATCTGGCGGAGCATCGCGGCGGCTTTGTCCCCGTGCGGCAGATCGCCGAGCGGCAGGAGCTGTCGCAGAAGTATCTTGAGCGCATCCTGCGCACGCTGGCAGAGCACGGACTGGTCGAGGGAACGCACGGCAAGGGCGGCGGCTACCGCCTGACGCGCGAACCGTCCGACTATTCCATCGGCGAGATCATCCGCGCGGCGGACGGCTCCCTGTCCTGCCTCGGCACGAACGTACAGCTGACGCGCTGCGAGGTATCCTCCGGCCTGTCCGCCGTCTGGAACCGGCTCGACAAACAAATCGCCGCCTGTCTCGACGCCATCCCCCTCTCCACCCTGGCCACCGCCGACGCAGCGGATGAATATGTGATCTGACTGATTTTAGCGCAGCACCCAGCGGCCTCTCCACCGGGGAAGCCACTGGTGTATGCGTTTTCTACTTCTTAACAGGCCCTTAACATATCGGCTGTTTTCTTTTATGCTATTATATACTGGGTGAGGATCGATGGATATGACACGAAATACAAAGGATCAGATCTTACGCGGGCGGCTGCGGCAGATATTCCTGTTTTCCTGGCGCGACTGTGCCGTGTGCGTCGGCATTCTGGCAGCGGCGGCACTGCTGTGCGCGCTGCTGCGGATGATCGACTCGTCCGACGTGTATGTCGCGCTGATCTTCGAATGCGCGGTCGTGCTCGTCTCGCGTTTCACCGACGGGTACCTGTTTGGCCTGCTTGCTTCGGTGATCGGCGTCGTCGGCGTGAACTGGATCTTTACATACCCCTATATGCAGCTCAATTTTACCATTTCCGGCTATCCGCTGACCTTCCTTGTCATGCTGGCCGTCTCCGTCGTTGTCGGTACGCTGACCACCCAGATCAAGCAGCAGGAAAAGCTCCGTGCGGAAGCGGAAAGAGAAAAAATGCGCGGCAATCTCCTGCGGGCCGTCTCTCACGATATCCGTACGCCCCTGACCGCCATCGTCGGCGGCATCGACGCGATTCTGGAAAACGGCAGTCAGATCTCACCGGAAACCAGCAGAGATCTGCTGGAAAATATGCGCGACGAATCCAACTGGCTCATCGGCGTGGTGGAAAATCTGCTGTCCGTCACGCGTATGTCCGGCGCTTCGAATATCAAAAAGGAGCTGGAGGCGGGAGAAGAGGTTCTCGGCGCAGCCTCCATGAAATTCAAGCGGCACTATCCTGCGGTCGAGGTCAGCATCACCGCGCCCGATACGCTGCTTATGATCCCGATGGATATCATTCTCATTGAGCAGGTGCTGATCAATCTGATGGAAAATGCCGTCCAGCATGGCAAAACGACCACAAGGATCGAGCTGCGCTTGTCGAGCGCCGGCGGCCTTGCTGTTTTCGAGGTCGCGGACAACGGCTGCGGCATCGAGAAGGAGCTTCTGCCGCACCTGTTCGAGGGCTATCTCACCCGCGATCAGGAGGAGATCTCCGACCAGCGGCGCAATATGGGCATCGGCCTGTCTGTATGTATGTCCATCGTGCAGGCGCACGGCGGTACGATGCGTGCGGAAAACCGGAAAAAAGGCGGCGCTCTGCTGCAATTTTCATTGCCATTGGAGGAAAACAGACATGAACATCAGAGATAAGGTTCTTCTGGTCGAGGACGAGCGGACCATCCGCAGCTTTATGCAGGCGATCCTGACGGCAAACGGCTACGATGTGCTTATGGCCGGCACGGGTGCGATGGCGAATACCATGATCGCATCGCACTGTCCGGATATCATCATTCTCGACCTCGGCCTGCCGGATATGGACGGCATGACGATCCTGAGAAACGTCCGGAAATGGTCGAAGGTCCCCATTCTGGTCGTCTCCGCCCGCAGCCACGAGCGCGACAAGGTCGAAGCCCTCGACGCAGGCGCGGACGATTATCTGACAAAGCCCTTCGGCACGGAGGAGCTGCTTGCGCGCATCCGCGCCGCCGTCCGCCACACCCGGACGCCGGAAGGCGCAGCCGCCGTCGCCAATTCCGGCGTGTTCACCGCCGGAGAGCTGACCATCGACTACGATAAGCACCGCGTTTATATCGCGGGCCGCGACGCCAATCTCACGCAGAACGAATATAAGCTGGTTGCGCTGCTCGGCCTGCACGCGGGCAAGGTCCTGACATATGATTATCTCATCAAGGAGCTCTGGGGCCCCAGCGCCCGCAGCGATAACCAGATTCTGCGCGTCAATATGGCAAACATCCGCCGCAAGATCGAAAAAAATCCCGCCCAGCCTGCTTACATCTTCACAGAATCCGGCGTCGGCTACCGCATGGTCGAGGGGGATTGAGCGTTCTGCTGCCGCTTTTCCGGTTTTGGAAAAGCGGCGGCTGCTTTCTGCTCCGCTGTTCCGCTTGCATTTTTCCTGAAACTGTGGTATGAAAGAAGAAAACCAATCAGGAGGGATTCCCTATGAAAGTCATGCTTGTAAACGGCAGTCCGCATGAGCACGGCTGCACCGATGCTGCGCTGCGCGAGGTCGCTTCCGCGCTGAACGCGGACGGAATCGATACCGAAATTTTCTGGATCGGCAATACGCCCATCGGCGGATGCATCGCCTGCGGCGGCTGCTCCAAGGCAGGCAAATGCGTCTTCGGCGGTGCGGTCAACGACTTTGCCGAAAAGGCAAAGGACGCGGACGGCTTTGTGTTCGGCACGCCGGTCCACTACGCGGCGGCCTCCGGCAATATGACCGCGTTCATGGACCGCCTGTTCTATTCTGCGCCGAAGGAAGCGTTCTGTCGCAAGCCCGCTGCCGTCATTACCTCCGCCCGCCGCGCAGGCACCACGGCCGCGTACGAGCAGCTGCTCAAATACCCCGGAATCACGGAAATGCCCATCGTTTCCTCCTGCTATTGGAACAACGTCCACGGCTCCAGGGCCGAAGACATCCAGCAGGACGAGGAGGGCGTGCGCATCATGCGCGTTTTGGGGCACAATATGGCCTGGCTCCTGCGCTGTATCGAGGCAGGCAAGGCCGCAGGCGTTCCCAATCCGCGTAAGGAGCCGCTTGCAAAAACGAATTTTATCCGGTAAAAACTGCACAAACTAATGCAACGCAAGCTTGAAAGGAGTGCAGCGCAAGATGTGTACTGCGATCACATATCAGACAAAGCAGCTTTATTTTGGCCGGACGCTGGATTACGAATGTAGCTACGGCGAACAGGTGACGGTTACGCCGCGGAATTACCCGTTCGATTTCCGTCACGCAGGCCCGGTGCATACGCACTATGCCATGATCGGCATGGCCCATGTGGCGGATGGGTATCCGCTTTATTACGACGCTGTCAACGAAAAGGGCCTGTGCATGGCGGGACTGAATTTTGTCGGCAACGCCGTGTACGCGCAGCCAAAGCCGGACAGGACGAACATTGCGCAGTTTGAATTCATCCCATGGCTGCTGGGCCGGTGCGCGTCGGTTCAACAGGCCCGGACAGAGCTTTCCCGGCTCAACCTGACCGGAACGCCGTTCAGCGCCGCTCTGCCCGCCGCGCAGCTGCATTGGCTGATTGCCGACGAAAGAGAAGCGGTCACGGTCGAATCGACCGCAGACGGCCTGCACGTCTATGAAAACCCTATCGGCGTTCTGACCAATAACCCGCCGTTCGGCGAGCAGCTGTTCAATCTGAACAACTATATGCACCTTTCGCCCCGACAGCCGGAAAACCGCTTTTCCCAAGCGCTCCCGCTGCGCCCATACAGCCGGGGCATGGGCGCGCTGGGCCTGCCGGGCGATCTGTCGTCCATGTCGCGCTTCGTCCGCGCCGCGTTTACAAAGCTGAACGCCGTCTCCGACGACACGGAGCAGGGGAGCGTCAGCCAGTTTTTCCACATCCTCGGCGCCGTGGAGCAGCAGCGCGGCTGCTGCGAGGTGGCAGACGGACAGTACGAGCGCACGATCTATACCTCCTGCTGCAATGCACACAGCGGCGTCTATTATTATTCCACCTATGATAATCGCTGTCTGACAGCGGTCGATCTGCACCGGGAAAATCTCGACGGCAGCGCGCTTATCGCCTATCCGCTCATAACAGAGCAGCAGATCCTCTGGCAGAACCGCCGGTAAAACGCAAAAGCGGGAGAACGCACAGCTTTGTGTGTTCTCCCGTTGATTTATGCTTTATGGCAGTGCGCGGATCAGCCGAAGGAGGCGTCGAGCATATCCTTGATCTCGCCCGTCCAGTCCTCAACGGACGCGAACCAGCTGATCATTTCGTCGTACTGGTCGTCCGTCAGATCGTCGCGTGTGTTGAGAATGTCGCTGTAGCGCTGCAGCATATCGCCCATGCTCTGGCAGTCGGCGAGGATATCCTCGTCGATCACATCGGCGTAGTTGTTCATCTTATCCGCCATCACATTGTAGGCATCGGCGGCCTTGCTGTAGGCGTCGCATTGTAGCCCGCGGCGGCCTTGCGGTAGGCGTCGACCGCTTCCTGCCTCTTGGCATTCTCGCCGCAGGCGGTGAGGCTCAGCAGCAGGCTGAGGAGCAGCAGCAAGGCTGCGATGCGCATTACATTCTTCTTCATGTTTCTTTTTCCTTTCTATTTCTGCGTTTTATTCGTTCGCGGCTGTCATTTCTGCCGCGAAAACGACGGTTCAGATGCCAAGCAGCTGCTTTTTCTTGGCGGTAAATTCCTCCTCGGACAGAATTCCGGCGTCCAGCAGCTCCTTATAGCGCTTGAGCTCGGTGACGGTGTCTGTCTGCGGGGCAGGCTGGGGCCGGGTCTGCGGCTGTTTTTCGCTGTCCGTGCCGCCCACATTCCGGTGCTCAGGCGCGGACGGGTCGAGGATCTTCATCAGGTTGACGGCAAGCGTGTGCAGCTCTGTGACCTTCTGCTCGTAATCGCGCTTGTAGTCGTCGAGATTGGGTTCGTCGTGCATAAAGACCGGCGCGCTGATCTTCTGGCGGAACGAGCCCCAGTAGGGATGGCGGAGCTGGATCTCAAGCTCAAACTGACGGACCGGCGCAGGCTCGTCAAATCGCGGCTCGGAGCGGCGGAGACGGCGCGTGGAGGACGAGTCGCCGTTCTTTTCGAGCATACGCTCCAGCTCCTCGAACCGCTCATATTCGCGCTTTTCCCGCAGATAGGTCAGGACCTTCGGCGCAAGCTTCTTTAAAATCGCGGGGACCTCGCTGCGGTAAAGGTCGAGACTGCCCGTTTTGCCCTCCATCAGCAGCCGGCCGTCCTCATAGATGCGGAAGCAGGCGAAGTTCTCTGCGGTAAAGGCAAAGGCTCCGTCGCCGTATTTCAGCCGGAGCAGTCGGTGCTCCGTGTCGAGCAGAATGCCGCCGCTGAAAAAGCCGAAGCTGAACTGCTCAGTCTGCGTGAACTGCTCGCGCAGGGGCCGGTTTTCCTCATAAAAATCAAGATAATTCCGGAAAGCCTCGATCGACATATTCGCAAGCGAGCCGTCCGGCAGGTCGATCTTCGCGGCGCAGGCCTTGCACAGCGGCTGATCATCGACGACCGTTGCGAGCAGGCGCGGGGTGGGGCTGCCGCAGATGGGGCAGAGCTTTTTGTTGTTGCTGAACAATCCCATAATTCTCTCTCCTTGCTGTTTCTGTGCCGCTGACGCGGCGGTCATAGCCTGTGAAAGCCCATCAGATGTCCGGGAAGGAAGTTCCACGGCCGGGTCAGCGCATGATTGTAGTTCTCCACGGCCTGCCGCAGGATGCTTTCGCTGCGCGCAAGAACTCCGGCGGCGCGCTCGTCCGCGGCGGCGCTTCTGCGGCAGGCGGCAGCCTGCTCAAGCGCACTGTCGACAATGCTCTTCAGCGACCGCAGCATCCGCCGCACCTCCCGGAACCAGAGGACGAGGAAGGCGGAGAAGCTGACAAGCGCGGCAAGCCACGCGATCCACTGCTCCATCCCGCGTCCCTCCTTCTTTTCGGTTATATTGAGTATAGCAGCTGCTGTGCGGAAATGCGCATGGGCGGCACGAGATGTATGCTTTTTCTGCCTGAAATGTCATACGCGCTCTGGAAAGATACGCCGGAGTATGATAAGATGCAGAAAAGGTATTTTCGAGGGAGGCGGTGCGGATGAATATCGCGGTCTGCGACGATCAGGCGGAGGAGCTGGAGACTGTGACGGAGCTTTTGCGGCAGTGGCAGGCGCAGCGGCGCTGCCCGCTGCATTTTCGCACGTTCCGCAGCGCGGCGCAGCTGCTGGATGCGGCGCGCAGGGAGCGCTTTACGCTGTATCTGCTCGATGTGATGATGCCCGGCATGGACGGCATGGCTGCCGCGCGTGAGCTGCGCAGCTTTGACGAGGCGGCGGCGCTTGTGTTCCTGACCTCCTCGCCGGGCTTTGCGTATGAGAGCTACGGCGTGAGGGCGATGGAGTATCTGCTGAAGCCCGTCCGCGCACAGACGCTGCACCCCATTCTGGATCAGCTCTGGCAGCGTGAGCAGCGACCGCAGGACAGTCTGACGCTGAAAACCAGCGGCACGCTGATCCGCATCCCGTTTTCGCAGCTGGCCTTTGTCGAGGTCAACGGGAAGCACCTGTATTTCAATCTGGCCGGCGGTCAGGTGCGGCAGACGGCAGGTACGCTCCGCGATTATGAGGCTGTGCTGCTCGCGCGGGAGGAATTCACGCGGATCCACCGCTCGTATATTGTTAACATGATGCAGATCAGCGAGCTTTCGCCTGCGGGCGTGCGAACGTTTTCCGGAAAAAACCTCCCGGTTTCACGGCTTTTGTACCCGCAGCTCCAAAAGGATTACATGAAGCTGCTGTTTTTGGAACGGGAGGGATGAGCTGTGCCCGCTGAGGTTATCATCGGCATTTTGAATTATGGCCTGATCCTGATCTTCGGCCTGTGTCTGAGCGTGGAAATCGCGGGCGGCTGCGAGAGCCGGAGGCAGAGGCGGACGGTCGCGCTGCTCTGCGTTCTGCTGCTGCTCATTCAGATCCCGCCCTGGCTCCTGTTCGGCGTCGACACGGTCAAGCGGCTGTATCCGCTGATCGTCCACCTGCCGCTGACGCTGGGGCTGATTTTTCTGCTGCATAAGCCGCTTGGCGTGTCCATCGTCAGCGTCTTTACCGCGTACCTGTGCTGTGAGATTCTCAACTGGGTACGCGAGATCGTCAGTGCGCTGACGCACTCTGTTCTGGCGGGCGAGATCAGCTATGCGGTGCTGATCGTTCCGGTCTTTCTCCTGCTGCGCCGGTATTTTGTCCGTGCGGCATACGAAGCCATGACCTGCTCAAGGGCGGCGCTTGGGCTGTTCGGCAGCCTTCCGGTCGCGTTCTATTTCTTTGATTACGCAACGACGATCTATTCCGATGCCCTTTACGCCGGAATTCATGTAGTCAACGAGTCGCTTCCGGCGCTACTGTGAAAACGAGCTGGTCAATCTGCTGTGCTCCTCGTTTGCGGAAAAGGCGCAGCAGCACGGCATCCGGCTGACGGCGGAGCTCCGCCTCCCCGCAGCGCTGAGCATTCCAGACACCGAGCTGTGCACCGTTTTGTCCAACGGACTGGAAAACGCGTTCCGCGCCGTGTCCGGGCTGGACGAGCAGCAGCGGACCGTCTCGCTGTACTGCGGCGTGCGGCTCAATAAGCTGCTGCTGGAAATCAAGAACCCGTATCAGGGCGAGATTGTCATGTGCGAGGGGCTTCCGGTATCCGACCGCGCGGGTCACGGCTACGGCTGCCGCAGTATGCAGGCCATC
>HF990617.1:0-4363 GCA_000432135.1 Firmicutes bacterium CAG:124 | reverse complement strand
GGCTGCCGCAGTATGCAGGCCATCGCCGCCCGCCGCGGCGGCCTGTTTGAGCTGCAGGCTGAAAACGGTGTGTTCCTGCTGCGCCTGGCCCTTCCGCTGAACGGGTAGCCGCGTCTGCTTGCCATGAAAAATGCACCGGTGCTTCTGCAGCGCACCGGTGCATTTTTTGCGATCCCATATACCACAGCCATGATTCTGATTAGAAAATCCGGGAAGCGTACAGAATACGCGCAGGAGGTGTTTTCTACGGATCGGCATGAAATTAAAATTGGCGGTGCAACCTACTGCGTACAAAGAAGCTTTCGGGATCAGAGCAGCGCCGCAGAGATCATTGCAAAGAAAATCTTGGAATCGTCGAAAACCGACGGAAAAATTGACGTATCTGCGCCGGTAAGTTATAATATGAACGGGAAGTTGGTTCAAGGAGGCTAAACATGAGGACCAACATATCAATTGTTGTTGCCGCATATGTGCGTCTTTCCGTGGATGAGGCCGGAAAGAGCGTATCCGGGAGCATTGAAAACCAGATCAGTCTGATTAAAGAGTATTGCGCGAAACGAGAACTGATCGTCGCGGCTGTCTTTCAGGATGACGGCTGGTCGGGCGGAAACTTTGAACGCCCCGGCTTCAAAAAGCTGCTGGAATTCCTGAGGAAGAAGAGCGCGAATACGGTCATTACCGTCGATCTTTCCAGACTTGGACGAAATATGCGCGAGGCAAGCTACTACGCCGAAGAATATTTTCCGGAGCACGGCATCCACTTCTTCACGATTTCCGACGGCTTTGATACGGCGCGTGAAAACGTCTTTGCACCGTTCCAGTTCGCCATGAACGAGGTCTACCTGCGTGACGGTTCACGCAAGGTCAAAAACGTTCTGAAAAACAAGCGTGAGAGCGGGCAATACTGTGCCTGTCCACCGTATGGCTACAAAAAGAATCCGGACAATGTGCATCAGCTCATCCCGGATGAGGTGACCGCGCCGGTCGTGCAGAGAATTTTTGCCGCGGCGGCCTCCGGTGATTCCTCCCGGAAAATTGCGATGGAGCTGAACGCCGGCGGGATCATTCCGCCGCTCAAATATCGCGTCCTGTATCGCGATCATTTTGGCGACGAGGGCGCCAGCCACGCCTCTGATCTTTGGAATTATACGACGATCAAGCGGATCCTCAAGAATGAGGTCTATCTCGGGCATACGCTGCTTGGCAAAACGAGAAAGGCCAGCATCCGTTCCGAAAAGAAGCTCCCCGTCCCGCAGGAGGATTGGGCAGTCACGCGCGGCACGCATCTGCCGCTTGTTTCGCAGGAGACATTTGACGCTGCGGCGCTGAATCTCGGAAAAGGAACTCGGAATTATCAGAAATACGACCACGTGCGCAAAAGCATTTTCTCCGGCATTGCCGTCTGCGGACGCTGCGGGTATTCGCTCTGCTCCTGCGGAACGGTCTATAAGGGGGAACGCGAGAAATACTGGTACCTGTCCTGCACCAGACAGCGGCCCGACATTGCAGATCCCTGCGAGGGTGTCCGGATCCGCTACAGTGACCTTCTGGAAGTCGTGCGGCAGGATCTGAACGAGATCCTTGCCATGACCGATGAACAGATCGACCGGCTTGTCGGCGATGTTCTCCGGGAAGCGCAAACGTCCGAGGCAGGCCAGGCCCGGCGGGAAGCGCAAACGCCCGAGGCAGTCCAGGCCCGGCAGCTTGAGCAGGAGCGGGCCGCCGCCCGTCTGAAAACCATCGACAGGGTGATTACAAAGCTCTACATGGACAATGCGGAGGGTCGACTGGAGGATGCCCGGCTATCCGATATGGTGTCGCAGCTTCAAACTGAGGGCGCGGGACTTCAAAGACTTCTGACAGCATTGGAACCGGACAAAACAGAAAACGCAGCGGAGGACTATCAGCGTTTTTTCGCCCTTGCACGGCGCTATACACACATTGAGAAGCTGGACAGAGAAACGCTGTCGCTGTTTGTTGAGCGCATTGAGATCGGACCGAAGGAATTGCCGCAGGGTATCCGGAAGTCCGTCCGCCGGGAGCAGCCGTTTTGCCAGAGCATCCGCATCTTTTACCGCTTCGTCGGCGAGCTGGCCCCAGCCCCCGTGCGAAGCTTCCCGCTGCCATCCAATCCGGAACCCGGCAAAAAATAAGATGAAAAAGAACACCAAGGGAGGTCGGCGTCAACCTGAAGAACGGCTACAACGGCGACCTGACCTCCCGCGAAGCCGGCTCCGTCGGCGGCCAGATGGTCAAGAAAATGATCGAGTCCTACGAGCGCAACATGAAGTAAGTCTTTTTCTCCAGAACACCGGAGGCGAAGACGGGGGCCGCTGCAAAAGCAGCGGCTCCTTTTCATAGAAAATGGTCTTGAATTGAATTTTTACATATTATACGGTAAATATGGGAGAAAGTAGCAATTTTTGAAAAACGGGAGAAAAAAGGAACAATAATGAAGCGATGCTTTACCAGTCTGACCGCGCTGCTCTGCTCGGCGGCGATCCTGCTGTGCAGCCTGCCCATGCAGGCGCTGGCGGCGGAGTTCCGGATGCAGACAGCCTATGAAGACGTCTTGCCGGACGAACTGACCGCGCAGGAAGAAGCGCCCGCCGCCCCGGCAGAACCGGAAGCGCCCGAGGCCGAAAAACAGCTGGAAGCCCCTCCGGAGGGGCCGGCCGTCTCCGTCCTCTCCACGGATAACAGATCCGGCGATTTTACATACAGCGTCCTGTCCAACGATACCGCGCGCGAAGCAGCTTGCTTCCGGCGCGGCAGATAGCCGCTGCAAGCGCCGTCAACAGATATCCTGCGCAGAGAGTCGCCAGCGCGCCCACAAGACAGAAGACGCCGAGCTGCGTATCTGTCATGCGTTCGGCGCAGACGTCGATCTGCACGCCGGGTCCCATAAAGTTGATTTGCCGAAACACACCGGTGAGCAGGGCATACAGCAGATGCGCACCCTCATGCACGAGGTAGTAGGCGGCAAGTGCCGCCAGGATCCCGATGTATTGCCGCGTCCGTTTTGACATGAGGGTTCCTCCTTCGCAGCCACTGCGTCAATCTGTGCCCGCTGTGCTCTGTTCGCCGGGCAGGATGGAGAATTCCTCGTTATCCCTCCTTTGCCTGATATCCGCATGGTACTGGCAAAAGGTTCAGAAAGCGGTCAGGAAAATCGTCCAGAAATGGTCAAGATTCCGGCCTCAGCCGGAACCCGATGCCCCAGACCGCTTCAATATGGTCTTTGCCAGTCGCGTCCCGCAGCCGAACAGCTACGCGGGCCAGCAGCTCCTTCGTGTCGAAGGGCTTCGTGAGATAATCCGCCGCGCCGCCCAGCAGCAGTCCGACCTTGTCCTGCACCGCCGTTTTGGCGCTGACTACAATGACGGAAATGCCCTGAAGCTGCGGCAGGACCTCCTCGCCGGACAGCCCCGGCAGCATGAGGTCGAGCAGAACGAGATCGGGGCGGCTGTCTTTCAGCAGAAGCAGCGCCTCCGTGCCGGAATAGGCGCGGAGCACCGCGTAGCCTGCCCGTTCCAGAACCTCCTGCTCCAGACTCCCGATGGCTGCGTCGTCGTCAATAATCAAAATTGTCTGCATTGTTTTCAACGTTCCTGTTTTTATTTTCGAAGCTGTCCGTCGCCGCCCATCAAGGCAGTCATTTCCTCAATGCGCTCCAGCGGGAACGGCGGCTGGCACAGCGGCTTCATGGCGATGGACATGAGCTTCATGGGGTTGTCGTCCGCCGCCACGCGGTTGGAGCTGAGCGCGCCGCAGCGGCGGCAGCGGTGAATGATGGCCCATTCTCCGCCCCTGCGCACCCAGACGGCGATCGGCTCCATGATCCCGCCGCAGTCACTTTCCCGGTCGCCCGGCTCAATGTCCAAATGCAGGCTTGCAAGGCAGTTCGGGCAGTGGTTGCGGTGGCCGGAGCCTGCGTTTTCCGGGACGACAGTCCTTCCGCAGACCTTGCAGATGAAGGTGTCGCTGCAGGCGTGGGTCTTATAGTAGCCTTTTTCAAAGGCTTTGCGTTTGTTTTCGCGATTCATGTTGCTCCTCCTGAAGATGTCGGTTCCGGTTCTTCGGGAGGAATGGCGTGTGATGGAATTTGCC
Organism: Firmicutes bacterium CAG:124; assembly: GCA_000432135.1. Lineage (GTDB taxonomy): Bacteria > Bacillota > Clostridia > Oscillospirales > Oscillospiraceae > CAG-170. The sequence continues at coordinate 253 of HF990617.1, read as the reverse complement.
AGACCTCCCGGTCAGACTACACGCTCCAGTGATAAAGTGATACGCTTCAAAAAGGTCTCCTTAAAATTGAAATTAAAAATTGCGTTTTCGTAATTGTACGGGATGCTTGTTCTTACGCCTGCATCTTCGATCTGTTCAAGAATCTATTGTCCTGATTTCAGATAAAAGGCTTCATACGCTGCGCTCCAATGCCGCAAGATCGCCTGCCTGAATGGCGCTGCGTTGAACCCCGTTGCGGCAAACACGCTGAACC
>HF990616.1:33925-45778 GCA_000432135.1 Firmicutes bacterium CAG:124 | reverse complement strand
GATTCCGCAGGAATATCCCCGCTGCGGCGATCAGTATGAGCGCAGGTGCTGCAAGCCAGCCGCGCTTTCCGGTTTCCGGCGCTTCCCCGGCCCCTGGCTGAGGCTTCGGTTCCGGCTGCGCTGCGGCATAGGTCACGCGGAAGACTGTCCCCTCTTTCTGCACCTCCGCGTCGAGGTAGCCGGAAACGTTCTGCTCCGCAAGTGCCCAGTAATGCGCCGTCGGCAGACTGCTCCATGTATAATGCCAGTCCTGTTCTTCGGATAAAAGAACCGGGCGGCCATAGGCTTTCCCGTCGCACATCAGCTGGACGGGCAGCGATCCCGGCCGCTGCTCCGGCGTCTTTTCATCGTCCCAGACGATCTGGACGGAATAATCCGCCTTTTCCGGACTGCGGGTCAGCTCTGGCTCTGCCGCGCACTCCGCGGGGCAGACGATCAGCATAGGCGACGGCGTATAGATCTGCCGGTTCACGCAGACGCTCTGCCCGCTCAGCAGATACAGGCCGGGCCGCAGCGCGTCAAGGACTGCCGTACCATCCTCGTCTGTCTCCGCAGAAGCGTCCGGCAGGCAGGCTTCCTCCATCAAGGCCACCTTTTCCAGCACGCGCGCAAGCGCGGCCCATGCTTCCGTCCCGCCGTTCTGCGTTTCCAGCCGCGTCTGATACGCTTTGAAACGCGGCTCAAGGCTCCACGTCCCGCCGCCGGAACGGTCTGCGACCCGGTACACATTAAACCGCATCCCGGCAAGCGGCAGCTCCCCTTCAAACACAGCCCGCACCGTCAAAGGCTTTGCCGGTTCCGCTGCCAGAGCAGCCGTCTGAACCGGCACGCATAGGAAAATGGCCAGCCACGCCAGCCGAAGCAGAAACCGCCTCATCGCGCGCCCTCCTTTTTCTCCATCATACCATATCCCGAAATATTTGCAAACCGGAATCTGGACTTGCCGGTCGGACATAGGCTTTCTGTGGAGGTGAAAGCCTATGCTTTCCGCAGCAGTCTGGCTGATGCTCAGCAGTATGCTCACATCGCTGCGCATCTCCGGCGGCGGCTCATTCCCGAAGCCGCTCACCGCCGAAGAGGAGCGCATATACCTGAAACGCAGCGCCGAGGGCGATCTGGAGGCCCGCAACATTCTGATCGAACGCAATCTCCGCCTGGTGGCGCACATTATGAAAAAATACTATTCGCAGTCCGCCGATCAGGAGGATCTGATCTCGATCGGCACGATCGGGCTCATCAAAGGGATCTCGACCTTCGACGCCAGCAAGGGCGCCCGGCTCGCAACATATGCAGCAAGATGTGTAGAGAATGAGATCCTGATGTACTTCCGGTCGATGAAGAAGACGGCGGGGGATGTTTCGCTTTCGGACTGCATTGAGACGGGGAAGGACGGGAACGCGCTGTCGCTGATGGATGTTTTATGCTCGGACGAGGATCTGTTCGAGGACTTGAGCGCGCGGCAGACATACAAAAAGCTCTACGAGGTCATGAACGAGGTGTTGTCAGAGCGTGAGCGGATGGTCATCACGCTGCGCTATGGACTCGGCGACCGGACGCCGCTGACGCAGCGGGAGATCGCCGCAAAGTGCGGCATCAGCCGGTCGTATGTGTCCCGCATCGAGAAAAAGGCCCTTGCCGCGCTTCAGCAGGCACTGCAGGACTACACGCAGACGGCATAGGTGCCGCACAGCACTTTACAATGCGGCGGCGAACCGCTATAATGACCGCAAAGACAGTTCGAGACAGGAGAGGGTTCCATGCGGGATTATGCTGCAATGGCAAAGGCGTCCGGATTTACGGACGCAGCAGTTCTGCCGGTGCGGGAGCTGGTCGTTGTGCCGGAATACCGCAGGTTCTGTGCGCAGAACCTCTGCGGCAATTACGGCGTTCTCCCGGCCTGTCCGCCGATGAGCGGAACGGTCGAGGAAATGACGGCGGATATGCTGCGGTACCAGACGGCGCTGATCCTGATGATCGAAACAACCCCCGTCGATTATTGGGATACGGCGGAGCAGAAGGCCGCGAAGAAGCACCAGAATCTGCTGACCGAGCAGCTTATGGAGCAGATGCGTGCGGACGGTCTGACCGATCTTCTGATGATGGGCGCAGGCCCGTGGAAGCACGCGTCCTGTATGTCGGCCTACTGCGTGGACGCGCAGAGGATGGCCGACGCTGTTCACATGAAATGCTGGGCGGACGACGGGAAGATCCGTTACTTTTCTCTGATCCTGTTTCAGTCTGCCTGACCCCGTGCATCGCGCGGCTCTGCGGAAACGCAGCTGCTTGCGGAGCGGCGTCATATTTCACGCGCATTTTCATGCGCGCCTCCATATACTAGTCTGGATCGTGAAAAAAGGAGGCAGCGAATATGACATACAGAAACAACGGCCCCGCCGACTGCGGCGATCTGGACGATTGGATCTTCCGCGACGAAGATTATGAGGTCAGCAGGCGCTGACCCAGGCCCCGGCTCTGCCGGGGCTTTGTCATGCCCTGCGGTGCTCCTGCAAATAGAGGCTTGCGCGGGACTGGATATTCCGCGCGGCCTGCTCCGCCGTCATGCTGCCGGCAAAATAACCGGCCGCCTCCTCCTGCAGGATCTCGGTCAGCTGGCCGTCCAGCCCCGCCAGCACGGTGATGCCGTTCAGCAGCTCGTAAAACTGCGCCGCATCCGTCTCGCTGACCGTCCTCTCTCCGCCGTCCGAGTCAGCGGCCCTGTATGCCGCCAGCTCCGACTGCAGGCGCTGGAGGCTTGCAGGAAGCGCACCGTCCTGCGAATAGGAAAAGCAGAACTCGAAAAACGCCTTCGCGCCGTCCGGATCGCTGCACTGCTGGCCGAGGCCGAGGCTCGACAAAACCTGATACGCGCTGCCGCTGCCGGACTGCGCTGGGAAGCCCGCATAGGTATATCCCGGCTCACCGAACCAGTTTTTCTCTACATATTCGCTTCGCCCGGCAAGCTGGTCAACGCCCCGGATGCTTGTAAGCTTGACCAGCGTCATCTCCGGCTCCTCCGGGGTCGAGCCGTCGCCGCCCCATGCCTTGCACCACGCGAGGCAGTCATAAAAGCCCTGCGTTTCAAAGTCGCAGGTTCCGGCTTCCCTGTCTGCATACGCGCCGATGCAGAACGGAACGCAGAAGGCGAACAGGTTGCCCGGCGTGTTCCACGAATCGATGGGGACCCAGCCGTCCGGCATCTGGCTGCGCGCCTGTTCAAATTCGGCAAACGTCACGCCCGGCTCCGGGATGAGGCGCGACGGCGCGACGAGCGTGTCGACTGAGACGGTCAGCGGCAGCTGATAGAGCGCGCCGTCCGGCTGCATCAGGTCGAATAACCCCGGCAGAAGCGCGTCGCGCGTCAGTTCATCGCCCAGCAGCGGCAAAAGATCTGTGCAGACGTCCTCCGCCGCAAGCGGGACGGGGGTATAGCCGTTGGTATAAAATACGAACAGATCCGGCCCGCGTCCGGCGATAAGCTCCGTGCGCAGCAGATCGGCCGGTTCGCCGTCCGCGTACTGCGAATCCGTGTAGAGTGTCCAGTCGATCCGGTACGCGTCCTGACTGAGATTGAAGTCCTGCAGCATCTGCGTAAACGCTCCGAACGGTGTATCTCCGCACACGACCGCCAGCGTCAGAACCGTCCGCTCCGGCGCCTGTCCGGGAACGCGGCGCAGGCGCTGGAGAGATGTATCGCCCGGCGAAAAGAGCAGATATCCGTCTTCCAGTTCCCACGGCTGCTCGGCGAGCACGTTCGCCCCAAGCTCCTGCCAGCGGACAAGCGGTTCGGTTTCTCCGGAACCGGTATCATACGCGAAGAGCTCTTCCCTGTTCCCCATCAGCAGCCGTCCGTCCGCGCACAGGGCAAGCCCGATGACCTCCGAGGTGCAGGTATCGGCCTCCAGCGCAGAAAGCGTATCCGGCGCGAATTTGCGCAGCTCCGGCAGCTCCTCGCTGTAAAAATTCCGCGTCAGGACATACAGAACGCCGTCCGCCTCCTGTATGGCCGCGAAGCTCCAGCCGTCCTTTGCGTCCAGACTTTGCCGCGACGTTTCCGCGCCCGCCTCATCCAGACGGATAAGCAGCGATGCACTCATCATGCAAAAGCCGCCTTCAAGCCTGCACAGCTGGAAAAAGCGGTCGGTGTACTGCGTCTGCAGGGGCACGATCTCCTGCAAGGCGAACGCGGCGTCATAGTGGGCCAGCGCAAGCTTGCCCTCCGGCTCCTTTGAAAGGAACCGGAAGTTTCCGAACGCATCGAAATAGCCCTTCGGCAGGCTTCCGCAGAGCAGCCACGCCCCGCCTGCCCCGTCCGGGCAGAGCGCGTAGAGATACTCCGTGCTGCCCGGAAGCGGGAGTTCTTCGCTTTTTCCCTCCGCCGTCAGGCGCACGAGCGCAAGCCCCGTCTCCGAAACGCCGCCGAGAAGGAACGTGCCGTCCAGCACGGTCAGCGCCGTGACGGCCGAAAGCGGCTCCGGCAGCGCGGTCTGCTCGTATTCCAGATGAAACACGCCGGGTTCCGGTTCTGCTGAAACAGGCGCGGGTTCTGTGCAGGTTTCCGCAGATGTCTGCGGCATGACTATGGTATCCGGGGCTGTCGGTGTCGAGCAGCCGCAGAGTATAAGTAAAAGCAGAAAAACGGCGGTCAGCCGTTGGGTTTTCTTCATCATGACCTCCTTTGGATTCGGGTGTGTGAGGGTGGGATGCCTCCGGCGGCCCCTTCTTTTCCGTCTTGCCGGAAAAGAAGGAGGAGAAAAGGAGCGCTGGTTACGATTGGTGCGTTCTGCGGATACGGTTCAGGCAGGAACCGGTTTTTTAATCGTTGCGAACACACCGAGTCACCTTACGGGCACGATTCTACGCGCCGCCTGTCACGGTACAACGAATTTGAAAGCAGCTGCCTTTGAATGGCTGCGGTAAATCCGCTCTGCGTTCAAAATTTGCAGGGCAGTGCGGATTCGCCGGAGTCCTGTAGGGGCCGATGCCGGTCACAGCCGTTCGCGACGAAGGAGCGTTACGGATGGGGGTCTGCCGCTTGCCGGTACACATCGGCCCATTGGGCAGCTGCAGATTTGTCGCAGATTCCCATAAAAACCGAAGCGGTTTTTCTGGTCGGTTCAAGGGGGCTCCGGGGGGGAAATCGAAATCCCCCCGGGCTCGTTTTCTTTTTGCAGCTTTTTCTTTTGGAGAAGCAAAAGAAAAAGTTGGACGGCAGCCGCAAATTTCTAATATGCGTTTTGTCTTGCTGTATGTATGGTTGGTTGTTTGTGTAAAAGGGATGCGGAACCTCCTTTCCTCGCTGTACTATCGCGATAGTCTATTTGTAAACTATCACAGTAGTCTGCGTTTGTCAAGTCCTCTTGACAGATTTGGACGAATGTGATAGTCTGGACGTAAGAGTTGGAATGGGAGGCTGTTTATGAAGCTGTTTGATTCGGAATGGAAGGTCATGGAAGTGCTCTGGCAGGAGAATGACCGCACGGCAAAGGAAATTTCCCTGCGGCTGGCGGATTCCATCGGCTGGAACAAGAACACAACCTATACCGTGATCAAAAAATGCATCGACAAGGGCGCGATCGAGCGGCGGGAGCCAAATTTTGTCTGCCATGCGGCGATCACCAAGCGGCAGGCGCAGAAGGAGGAGGCCGATTCGCTGGTCGACAAGGTCTTCGGCGGCTCGGCGGAGCTGCTGTTCGCATCGATTTTGTCCGACCGCTCACTGTCCAAAGACGAGCTGGCGCGGCTGCGCGCGCTGGTGGAGGCGCAGGAGGCATGAAGGGTGTGCAGGCGGCAGTCCTTGGCGGAAGCGCGCTGGTTCTCCTGATCCTCGCGCTGCGGCTGACGCTGAAAGATCATCTGCCCCGAAGGCTTTTCCCGGCGCTCTGGTGCACCGCCGCGATTCGGTTCCTGCTGCCGGTCGAGATCCCGACGCGGCTGAGCGTCTGGAACCTGCTGCGCGGCACGGCGGAGCCGCAGACCGCGCCTATTGCGTCTGCGCTGCTCCCCTTCCCGCAGTTCTCTGCGGCGCAGACCGCGTCCGCCGCCGGATCGGGGACGGACTGGCGGCTGCTGCTCTGGTTCGGGATCGCAGCGCTGCTTGCCGCGTATTTGGCAGCCGGCTATGTCTGCACGACGCGCCGGTTCCATCCCCGGCGCATTCTGCCGCAGCCGTCCGTCGACGCGCTGCTTGATCGGTTCCGCTTTCTGCGCGACCCGAGGATCTGTGTGACCGAAAGCCGCCGCGCCCCGCTGACGTTCGGCGTTTTCCGCCCGACGGTACTGCTGCCGGACGATCTGCCGGCCGGTCAGCCGCAGTTTCAGCTTGTTCTGGCACATGAGCTGGCGCATATCCGCCGCAAAGACTGCCTGCGCAAGCTGCTGCTGATTGTCTGTTTGTGCCTGTACTGGTGGAACCCGCTGGTTTGGATTATGGTGCGCCTTGCGAACCGCGATATGGAGCTGGCCTGCGACGAGGCCGTTCTGCGTGCGCTCGGCCCGGCCTGCAAGAAGCCCTACGCGCTGGCGCTTCTTGACATGGCGCAGCGGCAGACAAAGCCCTCTCCCCTTTGCAGCAGCTTTGCAAAAAGCTGTGCGGAGGAGCGCGTCCGCGCGATTCTGCGCTTCCGCAGACTCCCCGTCTGGACGGGCGCGCTTACTGCGGCGCTGTTCCTGCTTGCAGCAGGCGTGCTTGCAACGCAGGCGCAGACCGCCGCACGCGTCCCGGAAGCGCCCGTCGCCATGCAGGAGCAGGCCGAAACACCCGAAGCGCCGGTTAATCAGCCGGTCATTCACATTGACCCGGTTATAACTCCGGCCCCTGCCGCGCAGGAGCCGGAAGCAGAAGCCCCCGCCTACGTCTGGCCGCTGGAGGACGCGGACGCAGCCGTGACGGATGCGTATGGCTGGACAGTCCACCCGCTGACGCAGAAGGAATCGTTTCACAGCGGCGTTGATCTCGAAGCCGAGGCGGGACAAAATGTGCTGGCCGTCGCGGCCGGAACGGTGCTGGATTGCAGCTACAGCGAAGCCTACGGCTATCATGTGACGCTGGAGCATGAAAACGGCGTGCAGACGATGTACGCACACCTGCGCGCATTCTATGTCGAATCCGGGGACACAGTTGCGCAGGGGCAGGTCATCGCCGCCGTCGGCGCGACCGGCTGGGCCACTGGCCCGCACCTGCACCTGAGCGTTTTCCGCGACGGCGAAGCCGTCGACCCGCTCGACGCACTGGCCTCCGCACTGGAATGAGGTCTGCGGGCAGAAATCCATAAAAAAACTGGAATGCACAAGGGTCTGTGCATTCCAGCTTTTTGTAATTTTAATTCAAATTAATACAGCTTTGCGCCCGCGGGGATGTGCGGGTCGAGCATCAGAAGATGGAGTTTTTCGACGCCTTCCTCGTGGTGGACGGCGGAAATGAGCATCCCGCAGGAGTCGATGCCCATCATGGGCCTCGGCGGCAGATTCGTGATGGCGACGCAGGTCTTGCCGACGAGCTCTTCCGGCTCGTAGTACTCGTGGATACCGGAAAGGATGACTCTGTCGGTGCCGGTGCCGTCATCCAGCACGAATTTCAGGAGTTTCTTGGACTTTTTGACTGCCTCGCACGCCTTGACCTTGACGGCGCGGAAGTCGGACTTGGAGAACGTCTCGAAGTCCACATAGTCCTTGAACAGCGGCTCGATCTCGACGTTAGAAAAATCAATCGGCTCGTCCTTGACCTCGATCTCGACTGTGCTCGTCGCGCCGCCGATGATACCGGCTTCCTCCGGTTTTTTCGTCTTGGGAACGTCCAGCGGCTTCATCGTCGGGAACAGGATGACGTCGCGGATGGTGTCTGCGCCGGTGAAGAGCATGACGGCGCGGTCGATGCCCATGCCCATGCCGCCCGTGGGGGGCATACCGTATTCAAGCGCGGTGAGGAAATCCTCGTCGAGCATTTCCGTCTCGTCGTCGCCGCGTTCGCGCTGCTCGACCTGCTTCATGAAGCGTTCGCGCTGGTCAATGGGGTCGTTCAGCTCGGAATAGGCGTTGCCCATCTCGCTGCGGCAGATGAAGAACTCAAAGCGCTCGGTCAGGCGCGGGTCCTCCGGGCTGCGCTTGGTCAGCGGGCTGACCTCGACCGGGTACATCGTGATAAAGGTCGGCTGCACCAGATGCTCCTCGACCTTCTGGTCGAAGCAGGCGTAAAGCGCGTTGCCCCATGTCTTTTCGGCAGCCTCCGCCAGCTCGACGCCGACTGCCTTTGCCGCAGCAACGGCCTCTGCGTCGTCAGTGATCGCGCCGAAATCAACGCCGACATACTGCTTGACGGCATCTACCATCGTCAGCCGCGGCCAGCCGGGGGTCAGATCGATCGTTTCGCCCATCCAGTTCAGCTCATAGGTTCCGAGGTATTTCTGGGCGAAGGTGGTGTAAACGCCCTCGGCGATGTCCATCATGTCGTGGAAATCGGCGTAGGCCTGGTAGAGCTCGACCGTGGTGAATTCGGGGTTGTGCTTGGGGTCCATGCCCTCGTTGCGGAAGATGCGGCCGACCTCATACACGCGGTCCATGCCGCCGACGATCAGGCGCTTCAGAGGAAGCTCGGTCGCGATACGCATATACATATCGATATCGAGCGTATTGTGGTGCGTAATAAAGGGTCTTGCCGCCGCGCCGCCCGCGATGGTATTGAGAACGGGCGTTTCGACCTCGATATAGCCCATATTGTCCAGATAATCCCGCAGATGCTTGATGAACTGCGAACGGATGATGAAATTCCGCTTGACCTCCGGGTTCACGATCAGATCGACATAGCGCTGGCGGTAGCGCGTCTCCTTGTCGGTCAGGCCGTGGAACTTCTCGGGCAGCGGCAGCAGGGACTTGGACAGCAGCGTGATGGTCTTCGCGCGCACGGACATTTCGCCGCGCTGCGTGCGGAAGATCTCGCCCTCGACGCCGACGATATCGCCGATGTCGTATTTCTTGAAGCGGTTATATTCGGCCTCGTCCATTTCGTCCTTGCGGGCGTAGAGCTGGATGCGGCCTGTTTTGTCCTGCAAGTCGCAGAAGGACACCTTGCCCATGCCGCGCTTGGACATGAGACGGCCCGCAATGGAGACGGGCTTGCCCTCCATCTCGTCAAAATGCTCCTTGATCTCCTGTGCGGTCGTGGTGCTGACGAAGCGGGTGATGGCAAACGGGTCCATGCCCTCCGCCTGCAGCTGCGCGAGCTTTTCGCGGCGGACCTTGATCTGGTCGCCGAGGCTGACCTGCGGGGCCGCGTTCTGCTGATTCCTGTTTTCCTGTTCCATAGCTATCCTCTTTTTCTGATTCGTTACTTTTCAACCGTCAGGATCTTATACTTGAGCACGCCGATGGGGGCCTCAACCTCAACAATGTCGCCGACCTTGTGGCCAAGCAGTGCCTTGCCGAACGGGGAATCGTCGGAAATGCGGCATTCCATGGGGTTGGCCTCCTGCGAACCGACGATGGCGTAAAGCTCCTCGTCACCCGTCTCCATATCCTCGACCTTGATGGTGCAGCCGAGGCCGATCTTGCCCTCGGAGTCCTCTGTCTCGTCAATAATGACGGCATGGGCGAGAATATTTTCAACCTCGGCGATGCGGCCATAAAGCTTGGCCTGCTCGTTCTTGGCCTCGTCGTATTCGCTGTTCTCGGAGAGGTCGCCGAACGAACGCGCCTCCTTGATCTGCTCGGCGACTTCCTTCTCGCGGGTCGTCTTCAGATAAAAAAGCTCCTGCTCCAGCTCCTTGAGGCGGAGCGCACTGATCTTGAATTCTTTTGCCATTTTACGATCGTTCCTTCCATAATCGATCGGGCAGAAAACGCCCGGTATTTACAGTGATTCAGCAGACATTATATCGGGCAAAGATAGGGATGTCAAGAGAGTTTCTGGGTGATTTCGCGGATTGCGGCCTGTAATTGTGCGTCGTCCGCTTTTTCCAGCTGACCGTAGTAAAGTTTTGCGTCGTCCTCGTCGGAAAGGGCGATTTCAACGTCTGGCGTGATGCCGGTATCGGTCAGACTGCGGCCCTGCGGCGTGTAGTATTTGCCGATGGACAGGTTCAGCATGGAGCCGTCGGAGAGCGTAAAAGCCGTCTGGAAATTGCCTTTGCCGACCGTCTTCGTTCCGACAACCGTACCCCAGTCATATTCCTGGATCGCGGCGGCGAAAAACTCAGCCGCGGAATAGCTATCCTGATTGACGAGCACGGCCATGGGCAGGTCGATGCAGTCCGCGTCCGAGCGGTCGATTTGCTTCGAGCCCTGATAGTCCTCGCTCTGGAACAGAATGCCCTCCGGCAGTATTTTATCCAGTACCTTGACCAGCTCGTTTTTATATCCGCCGCCATTGTTCCGCACGTCAAAGATCAGCGCCTTCGCGTCCTGCGCGATCAGCTCGTCCATGGCGGCGTTTGTCTCCTCCGCGCAGCGGGTGTCGAAATTGGCGATCTTGATATAGCCGATCTGCCCGTCCAGCATTTCATACGTCGCAACGGGCGTCTGGATGCTGCGGCGCTCGACCGAAACGGGGAAGCTTTCCTCCCCGCGCAGGATCGTCAGCGTCACGAAGGTTCCCTCCTCGCCGCGCACCTTTGTGCGCGTCCCTGTCATGCCGAGGTCAAGCGTTTTTTCGCCCTCGACCTCGGTGATGATATCGCCGGTGAGCAGTCCGGCTTTCTCCGCCGGGCCGCCTGCGGTCACAGCCTCAATTCGCATTCCGCCGAGTTCTTCCTGCGCGGTGATGGTCACGCCGATGCCGACATAGGCGTTCTGCATCTGCTCATCATAGCTGCTCTTTTCCTCGGCGGTCAGGTAATAGCTCCAGCGGTCGCCGGTCGCCTCGACCATGGCGGACGCGGCAGCGTCGGCAAGCGTATCTTCATCATAATCGTCGATGAAGAACCGGTCAAGATACGCGCCGATCTCCGCCGTTTTGGCCTCGGCGGGTGTTTGCTCGCGGCGTGTAAGCTGCATGGTCACGATAGCCGAGCCAAGGATTGCGACGGCAAATGCCAGCACAAGAATCAAACTTTTCTGCCATTTTTTCAAAATGGACACCAGCCTTTCTATGGAAATTTGCGGCGAATCCGTAAGCACGTTCCTGTTTCGACGTAGGGGCGGACGCCTTGTCCGCCCGCCGGGAGATGTTGCATCTGCATGAGAATTTGCGGCGAATTCGCAAGCGGTTCCCTATTTCGTTGTAGGGGTCGATGCCCACATCGACCCGCTGGGAAGTTACGAATTCGCCGCAGATTACCGTAAAAACGGTGCAATCTGCCGGGGCGGACAGAGTCGTCCGCCCCTACGCGGTGTAGTACGTATTCGCCGAAAGGGTTTCAGTTGTTCGGTTGTTTGCCGCAACCCCTCAGTCGGCTCCGCCGCCAACTGAGCCTTGAGCGGTGCGTCACTTCTTGATCTCGTCCCAGTAGCGCTTGGCGGCCTGTTCGGTTTTGTTGTCGCCGTAGGTGTAATAGACGCGGTCTTTGATCACGTCGGGGAGATACTGCTGCCGGGCCCAGTGGTTCGGGAAATTGTGCGGGTAGAGATAGCCCTGGTCGCGCTCGAAGCCCGTGCCGTCGGCGTGGACATTTTGCAGCTCGCGCGGGACGGGGCCGGTTCTGCCTGCCTTCACATCGGCGATGGCCGCATCGATGGCCATGCAGCCGGAATTGGACTTCGGGGCCGTGGCAAGGAGAAGAACCGCGTCGGCCAGCGGCAGACGCGCCTCCGGCAGGCCCAGCTGCAAAGCGCTGTCGACGCAGGCCTTGACGATGGGGATGGCCTGCGGATAGGCAAGGCCGATGTCCTCCGCCACGGAGCACAGGATGCGGCGGCAGGCGGGCG
>HF990616.1:31928-33905 GCA_000432135.1 Firmicutes bacterium CAG:124 | reverse complement strand
GGCAGGCGGACGGCAGATCGCCCGCCTCTAAAAACCGGGCCAGATAGTGCACGGCGGCGTCCGGGTCGGAGCCGCGGATGGACTTCATGAGCGCGGAAAGATCGTCATAGTGATCGTCTCCGGATTTGTCGTACCGCATGGCCGAGCGCTGCGACACCTGCTTCGCGTCTGCCATGGTGAGCCTGACCACGCCGTTTTCGGGCCGCGTGGCCGTATAGAGGAATTCGACGGCGTTGAGCGCCTTGCGGATATCGCCGCCGCAGGACTGCGCGATGTGCTCCTTCACGCCGGGCTCCGGCAGGATGGTCACGCTGTCGCGCGCTTCGAGATAATTGAGCGCCCGGCTGACCGCGCGCTGCGCCTCGTCCTTCTCCACGGGCTTGAATTCAAACACCGTCGAGCGCGACAGGATAGCATTATAGACATAGAAATACGGATTTTCCGTCGTGGACGCAATGAGCGTGATCTTGCCGTTTTCGATGTATTCCAGCAGCGTCTGCTGCTGCTTTTTGTTGAAATACTGGATCTCGTCCAGATACAGCAGCACGCCGTTCGGCGCGAGAAACGTGTCGAGCTGGGCGTAGATCTCCTTGATGTCGGCAGAGGACGCGGTCGTCGCGTTGAGCTTGCACAGCTTTCGCTGCGTTTTCTTCGCGATCAGGTTCGCAACGGTCGTCTTGCCCGTGCCGGACGGACCGTAGAAGATCATGTTCGGCACAGAACCGCTTTCAATGATCCGGCGCAGCAGCCCGTTTTCTCCTAAAATATGCTGCTGGCCGCAAACGTCGGAAAGTTCCTGCGGACGAAGCGCGTCCGCGAGGGGCTGATACATATCGCCCGCCTCCTTTTTTGATTTCTAACGTATTATACCGGTTTTCGCTGCCAATTACAAGCGGGCGGTTCCCTTTCCAGCGCGCTTATGATACAATAAAACAAAAAAGGCAAGGGATGAGCAAGTATGGAAACATCGGAACGTGTAGCTGGTATCATTGCCGCGCTGAAGCAGGAATACCCGGACGCGCTCTGCGCGCTGCATTACGGGAAGGATTACGAGCTGATGATCGCGGTGCGCCTGTCCGCACAGTGCACAGACGCGCGGGTCAATCTGGTCACGCCTGCGCTCTTCGCGCGCTATCCGACGCTGGACGCATTCGCGGAGGCAGACGTGGCCGAGGTCGAGGGCTATGTCCACTCCTGCGGGTTCTACAAGCACAAGGCGGAAGATATCGTGCTGGCCTGCCGGATGCTGCGGGACGAATACGGTGGGAAGGTGCCCGGCACGATGGAGCAGCTTCTGCGCCTGCCGGGCGTGGGCCGAAAAACGGCGAATCTGCTGCTGGGCGATATTTATGGGACGCCCGGCTCGGTCGTCTGCGACACGCACTGCATCCGTATCTGCAACCTGCTGGGCCTCGCCAGCGGCAAGGACCCGGCAAAGGTCGAGCAGCAGCTGCGCGCGATTTTGCCGCCGGAGGAATCCTCCGATTTCTGCCACAGGCTCGTCCTGCACGGCCGGGCCGTCTGCGCGGCAAGAAAGCCCGCGTGCGACCGCTGCTGTCTGGCCCCGTACTGCAAAAGCTTTACGGGGGAATGAGCACGCCTGTCCGTTTTACGTAAAATCGTTGAAATTTAACCGCAGTTGGTAGGGGCGGGGTTCTGCTCCGCCCGGCAGGATGCACTGAATCATCAGAAATCTTTGGCGAATTCGTATGCATCTGCGCATTTCGGTGTAGGGGCGGACGACTCTGTCCGCCCGCGGGACGCACCGCTTTTTACGGGAATCTGCGGCGAATCCGTACTGCCTCACGAATTTTAAACGCATGGCTGATTTACAGCAGCCATTCAAAGGCAGCTACTTGTAAATCTGATGTCCCGTAACAGGCGGCGCGTACCATAGCGCTCGTAGGGTGAGTATGTGTGTTCGTAATACCCAAAAATAAGGACTTGCCTAAACCGTACCCGCAGGACGCACCAAAC
>HF990616.1:5812-31899 GCA_000432135.1 Firmicutes bacterium CAG:124 | reverse complement strand
CCAAACGCGTCCAAGCGCCCCTTTTCTCCCCCTTCTTTTCCGGCAAGGCGGAAAAGAAGGGGCCGCCGGAGGCTTGACCAGCTCCCGACCATGCAGAAAAGCCCCCCTGTCATGCGCTTCGATCGGCATAACAGGGGGACTGCATGGGTGTCATTATTTTTTGCTTGCGGCGTAATGCGCCGGGTACCAGCGCTGGAACCAGGCTGTGAACGCGCCGAGGAGCATGGGCAGGGCGGAGTTGACCGCGCCGGTCAGGTATGAAACGGGCGTTTGCAGCAGATACCACGTCCAGACCGGCGTGAGCAGATACAGAACCGCCCAGCAGGCCGTCAGAATGCGGTTCGTGTGCATGAACAGCGGATTTTGAAGCGCTGTCTCGCCGCCGTAGCCGTTCATGGAATAATACGCCGTCAACGGCATGGGCAGAAAGACTGTTACGCCCCACATCAGGCCGAACAGAAGATACGACGCGGGCAGCAGCAGCGTGAGCGGCAGCGCGTCCAGAAGCGTCAGCACGCAGATCGTGCCGACCGCCAGAATCGAACACGGCTCGAAAACCGTCATGCGGTAGTTCAGAAACGCGAACGGCAGCAGCGCACAGACCGCGAGGCCGATACACGCGCCGATCTGCGCGTGGATAGACAGCGCGATCCAGATCGCCATCCACGGCAGCAGCATGAGCGTCATGTTCGTCTTCTTCCGGGGCTCGGCGGACGGCTGCGGCGCGGCGGCTCCAAGGCCGAAGATCTCGTCCCAATGGAGCATGACCGAAAAGTCGCCGGTCACGCGGTACTGGTGCTCCATCATCGCCTGCTTGCCGTCAAGCTCCCCGCTGCCGATTTTTTGCCAGACGGAAAGCGGCGTTTCGATGCGCGTCGTGCAGGGCAGGAAGTCCGATTGCAGCACGCGCTGGCCGTCCTTTCCGAGCACGATCTGGCAGGTTTCGCCGGTGTCCGTATAGAAAAATTCCAGAACACGGTCCCTCCCGTCCCATGTCGATGGGTCATAGAGCGCGGCCATCTGCCGCGTAAAGGCCTGCGCCGGAGACAGCCTCCCGGCCTCCGGGGTCTTTGCCGCGGCAGTATCCTCCCGACTGACGCCCCAGCTGGCGTCCGCCATCTGCTCAAATACCGCGCGCGGGAACAGCGGCTGGCGCAAGGCGCGGGCCGTTTCCGGCAGGATCGCGCCGCGCGCAAACTCCGCGCCCGCCTGTTTGACCAGCTCAAGATACGCATCCGTGCGCTGGCGCAGCGCCGGGACGCGGAACAGCTCGCCCTGTCCGCAGTAGACGGACGTATAGCCATCCTTGCCGCAAAGCCGGGAAACCTGCGCGTCCACCGCGTCATAATTGCCCTCGGCGGTATAGAAGCCGCAGGTCGAGATCACGACCTGCCGCTGGCCGGAGCGGTCGTACCGGCTCGGGTGGCCGCCGGAGTCCGTGTCGGTCATAAACGGCAGCGACATCGGCAGCTGCCGGTCGATGAGCAGCTTGAGCTGGCCTGGAATGCTGAAATAATAGAGCGGAAAGCTCCAGATCAGCACGTCGGCGGCAAGAATTTTCCCGATCACACCGGCCATATCGTCCTGCAATACGCACTTGCCCGGCGTTTTGCTCCAGCAGGCGAAGCAGCCGCGGCACGGCAGCAGATGCAGCTTTCCGACCTCGATGGTCTCGGCCTCCACCGGCTGCGTCTGCCGCAGGCCGTCCAGAAACGCGCTTGTGAGCCGGTATGTATTGCTTTTGTCCCCCTTGGGACTTCCGTTCAGAACCAGAACTCTCATACCATTTCCTCCAGCCGTTTGATGCAGTCCTCGGCCCAGGCGATGCACATCTGCGCATAATTTCTGCCGAACTGCGCCGTAAAGGCCCAATATACAGGCGCGCTGGCGTCGGTCAGCTTGCCGTAATCCTCAATGCTCTGCGGTACGCTGTCCATGCTCCGCAGCCACGCGCGGCAGCCGTCCGCATAGGCGCGCAGCATTGTGATTGCCTGCTGCGGCGGGAGATTTTCAGCAAAGAAGACCTTCATCAGAAATTCGCTCTTATAGCCGTCTGCCGTCTTTCCCTGCTCCGACAGCCAGCGCTGCAGCTCCGCGCGTCCGGCGGGCAGGATGGAATAGACGTTTTTATTCGGCTTCCCGTTTTGAATGACCGTCTCATGCGTGACAAGCCCGGCATCCTCCAGCTTGCCCAGCGTCAGATAGATCTGGCTGGTCTGCGCAGGCCAGAAAAACTGCACGGAGGAATGAAACGCCTTTGTCAGCTCATACCCGCTGCACGGGCCATAATTCAAAAATCCAAGGATCCCATGCTGTAATCCCATTGCGGCCCTCCTTTATCATCTAATTATTCTATATTCCAATTTTATAATATGCATCTGCATTTGTCAACACTGCTTTTTGTTTTACAGCACTGGCACGGGAGCTGACCCGAAGGGCCCGAGGGGATTCGAATGCCGTAAATTCCGGAGCACGCTGAACCTTGCAGCATATCCCCTCCGGCTTTTGGGATCTGCAGCGAATCCGTACTGCCCTGCAAAATTTGAACGCAGAGCTGATTTACCGCAGCTATTCCAACGCAGCTATTAACAACCCCGACGTCCCGTAACAGGCGGCGCGTACCAAAGCGCTCGTAGGGTGACTGCGCGTGTTCGCAGCAACTACGAATTGGATGCCTGCCAGACTTGCACCCGCAGCACGCACCAACCGTAATCAGCGCCCCTTTTCCCCCCTATCTTTTCCGGCAAAGCGGAAAAGATGGGGCCACCGGAGGCATGACCAGCCTGCTAAACCGCACGCTATCCTCCCCCTGACAGCGCAGTACCGCCCGGCTATGCAGATGCACAGCCGGGCGGCAGACCGTTTTTTCTTATTCCGCAAGCGCGGCGCGCAGAACGGGGTTTCTTGCCGCCTGCACCTCGTCGAGGCGGCGGACAGGGGTATTGTGCGGCGCGGTGTGGAGCGCTTCGGGGTCCTCATGCGCGAGGCGGGCAAGCGCACGGAAGACCTCGATTGCCTCGTCCATGGTGGCCTTGGATTCCGTTTCCGTCGGCTCGACCATGAGCGCCTCGTGGACGATCAGTGGGAAATACATTGTGGGCGGATGAATACCGTTGTCAAGCAGCCCCTTGGCGATATCGAGCGCGGAAACGCCGGTTTCCTTGTGCAGCCGATCCAGCGTCATGACGAACTCGTGCATACAGGGGCCGGGGTAGGCCATGTCGTAGATATCCTGCAGCGCGGCCATCATATAATTCGCGTTCAGAACCGCGTTGCGGCCCACCTCATGCACGCCCTCCCGGCCAAGCATGGTCAGATAGGCGAACGCCTTGACGACGACGAGGAAATTCCCGTAGAAATCCCGCACCCGGCCGACGGACTGCGCGGGCTGCGTAAAGCG
This sequence comes from Firmicutes bacterium CAG:124, assembly GCA_000432135.1. GTDB lineage: Bacteria > Bacillota > Clostridia > Oscillospirales > Oscillospiraceae > CAG-170. The sequence continues at coordinate 28,499 of HF990616.1, read as the reverse complement.
GAAGCCGCTTTCGGTCTTTTCCGGGATGGGGCCGGGCAGGAACGGCGCGAGGAACGCCTTGCAGCCAACGGGGCCGGAACCCGGCCCGCCGCCGCCGTGCGGCGTGGCAAAGGACTTATGCAGATTCAGGTGGATGCAGTCAAAGCCCATGTCGCCCGGACGAACGACGCCCATGACGGCGTTCAGATTCGCGCCGTCATAATAGCACAGACCGCCCGCATCGTGGATGATCTTCGTGATTTCGAGGATGTTCTTGTCGAAAATACCGACCGTATTGGGGTTCGTGAGCATCAGTCCCGCCGTCTGCGGCCCGACGGCGGCGCGGAGCGCCGCGAGATCGACGCAGCCGTCTGCGCCGGACGGGATATTGACCACGCGGAAACCTGCCATGACGGACGAGGCCGGATTCGTGCCGTGGGCGGAGTCCGGGACGATGATCTCTGTCCGGGCCGCATCGCCGCGTGCAAGGTGATACGCCTTGATGAGCAGCAGGCCGGTAAACTCGCCGTGCGCGCCTGCGGCGGGCTGGAGCGTGAACGCGTCCATGCCGGTCACTTCTCCGAGCAGCTTTCCCGTTTCATACAGCAGCTCCAGCGCGCCCTGCGCCGTCTGCTCCGGCTGGAGCGGATGGAGCCGCGCAAAGCCCGGCAGCGCCGCAAGTGCTTCGTTGACCTTGGGATTATACTTCATCGTGCACGAACCCAGCGGATAGAAGCCGTCGTTCATGCCGTGGACGCGGTGCGACAGCGCGGTATAGTGCCGGATAAGCTCATTTTCGCTCACCTGCGGCAGGCGCAGCGGCTTTTTGCGCGCCGGCGCCAGCGTCACGACGGGCACATCGCACGCGGGAAGCAGCGACAGGCCATGGCCGGGCGCGCCCTGTTCAAAGATCGTCTTCATTGGCCGCTCACCTCCTGCAAAAGCCCGATCACATGGTCGAGCGTTTTCTTATCTGTCAGCTCCGTCACGCACCAGAGAATTCCGCCCTCCACCGGCAGGCCGCCCAGAATCCCGTGCGCCTCCAGCACTTCCAGCGTCCGCTCGGGGCACGGGCAGGCAGTGACAAACTCGTGGAAGAATTCGCCGGGATAGACGCGCTTCCAGCCAAGTACCTCTTCGAGCCGCTGCGCAAAATAATGCGCGCGGGACGTGCAGAGCGCCGCGGCCTGCCGCAGTCCGGCTTCGCCCATGGCGGCAAGATAGACGGCGGCGGTCAGCGCGCAGAGCTGTTCGTTCGAGCAGATGTTGGACGAGGCCTTTTCCCGGCGGATGTGCTGCTCCCGCGCGGAAAGCGTGAGGACATAGCCGGTCTTCCCCTCCGTGTCGTGCGTCTGACCGACGATGCGGCCGGGGAGCTTACGCATCATGGCGCTCGTCGCGGTCATAAATCCGAGGTACGGGCCGCCGAAGGCCGTGTCGAGGCCAAGGGGCTGACCTTCGCCGACGGCGATGTCCGCGCCGCACTCGCCGGGCGTTTTCAAAACTGCCAGCGAAATGGGGTTCACGCCCATGATGTATTTGGCCCCGGCTGCGTGCGTGATCTCGCCGAGCAGCTCCGCGTCCTCCAGCAGGCCGAAGAAATTCGGCTGCTGGACATAGAAGCAGGCGGCATCCGCACCGAGTATGGCGCGCAGCGCGTCCGGGTCTGTTCTGCCGTCCTTCATCGGGACGACAGTTAACTCTGTCCCGGAACCGAAGCAGTAGGTCTTCATAACGCCGAGGACGTTCGGGTCGACCGCTGCGGAGACGTAGGCCTTTGTGCGTTTGCGGTCGCGGCACATGGGGATGGCCTCTGCGGCGGCAGTTCCGCCGTCATAAACGCCCGCATTGGACACGTCCATGCCGGTCAGCTCACAGAGCATGGTCTGGTACTCGAAAATTCCCTGTAAAATGCCCTGGCTGATCTCGGCCTGATAGGGCGTATAGGCCGTCACAAATTCCTCGCGGGTCACGACAGCCTTGACCGCCGCGGGGATATAATGCCGGTAGCTGCCCGCGCCGCGCAGACAGGTTTTGAACACGCGGTTCCGCTCTGCCAGCGCCGAGACGGCCTCAAGCGTTTCCAGCTCGCTCCTTCCGGGCGGCAGATCCAAGTATCCGTCCAGATACATCTGCTGCGGCACGTCCCGGAACAGATCTTCTACGGACGATACGCCGATCGTCCGCAGCATCTGCTCCCGCTCCGCAGCTGTCGTCGGGACAAAGGTGCCCATCAGTGCTCCTCCTTCGTGAACGCCTCATATTCCTCCGCGCTCAGAAGCTCGGAGAAGTCCGTGATATGCTCGATCTTCATGATCCACGCCTCATAGGGGTCGGAGTTCAGAAGCTCGGGAGAATCGTCCAGCTCCTCGTTGACCTCGGCGATCACACCGGTCACGGGGCTCATAACGTCGGACACGGCCTTGACGGATTCGACGTCGCAGGCCGTTTCGCCCGCAAGCACCTCGTCGCCGGGCTCAGGCAGATTGACGTAGACCAGATCGCCCAGCTCGCTCTGGGCAAAGTCCGTGATGCCGACAAGAGCGGTCGTGTCGTCGAGCATCTTGACCCATTCGTGGTCGCGGGAATACTTCAGTTCAGCGGGAAAATTCATAATTTGTTCCTCCAATTCTGTTTTGTGGGGTTGATTGGTTGAGTTGGTGGGGAGAGAAAAGGGGCGCTGGATATGCTTCGCCATATTTGCAGGCAGTGCGGATTCGCACAGTATAGTAGGGGCCGATGCCCACATCGGCCCGTTGGGAAGCTGCGAATTCGCCGAAGATTCCCGTAAATCGGTGCATTCTGCCGGGCCGATGAGGGCATCGGCCCCTACAAATGTACAGGCGAGTGCACACGCAGTCGCCGAAAATTTTCAATGATTTGGCGCCTCACTGCCGGGCGGACAGAGTCGTCCGCCCCTACTGGCTTGTGGGTTTTAAAGCTCAATTTCCCGGTAATGTGCTGGCGCGTACGCATTCCAACCGTCTCAGTCCTCCATCATCAGGCGGACGATCTGGCGGTCGGTGTCGGCCATGCCGGTGTGGGCCAGCGTGCCGACGGTTTCAATCGTGTGCTCGATGCCGGATTTGACGATGCCGTCCCCGGCGTAGAACTGGTTGCCGCAGCGGTACATATGATAGCCGAGCAGTCCCGCGTCCACGCTGGTCGCGATCTTGGCCGCACAGGAGGGCTTGGCCCCGTCGCAGATGATGCCGGACGTGATCGCCATAGCGTTGACGAGCGTGTGCTTGATATGCTCATATCCGCCGCCATAAAGATATGTAATGCCCGCTCCCGCGCCGCAGCCTGCCGAGACGGCTCCGCAGTAGGCGGACAGCGTCCCGATATGCGCCTTGATATGGATCGTGCTCAGATTGGACACAGCCAGCGCCCGGTAGAGCGTTTCGCGGCTCACGCCAAGCTCCTGTGCGTAGACAACGACCGGCACGGAGGCAGTGATGCCCTGATTGCCGGAACCGGAATTGATGATGACCGGCAGCTCGCAGCCGGACATCCGTGCGTCGCTGGCCGCAGCGGCCATATAGCGGGCACGGTTGTTTACCGTCTCGCCATAGGCCTCACGCAGCGTTCTGCCGACGTTCGCGCCATAGGAGCCGCTGAGTCCTGCCTCCGCGATGGCCATGTTATATGAGATCTGACGTTCAAACAGCTCCTGCACATCCTCCGGACAGAGGGAATCAGCGAAATCGACAATACGCTCCACGGTCAGGATGCTCCGGTCCGTGCGCCGCTCGGACACTGTTTCGCTGCACGGGCGGTCGATGATGCGCGTTGTGCCGTGCAGCAGCTGGACAAGATTGGTGTGGCTGCCGACAATGCGGGCCGTGGCCTGATCGCCGTCCGCGCAGACCGTAATGCGGATGTCGAAAATGAACGGCGAGTCAATGGGGCGAATCTCAAAGGCAGCTTCTTTAAGATAGGCGCGCATTTCCTCGATCTGCGCCTGCGTGACCTCGCTCAGAACCTCAAGCTCCCTGTCTTCCCGGCCCGCAATGATACCGGCGGCGGCGGCAGCCGCGATGCCGTGCATCGAGCCGGTATGCGGCACGATCACGCTCTTGACGTTCTTGATAATGTTGCCGCTGACCTCAATGCGCACGCGCTCCGGCCGCTTGCCGAGCACGGCGCGGGCCTGCGCCGCGGCATAGGCGATGGCGATCGGCTCCGTGCAGCCCATCGCGGGCACAAGCTCCTCCCGCAGGATATCCAGAAAGCTCTGGTACAGAGCGTCAGTTCGGTTCATGGCAGGGTTCCTCCTGTTGTTCGTGATAGCAGGCAGCCGAGCAGGTGTGGCTGCCGCAGACACGCGGCGGCGTGTCCTTGTGGTGGCTGCAAACGAGATCGGGTTGATATTGAAGTGTCCCTGCCAAAAAGGCATGGACTGCCTCGTCCGCACTGCCCGCCGCACCTGGATAGAGCCGGATCCCGGCCTCCTCCAGCGCGAGGCGCGCACCCGCACCGATGCCGCCGCAGATGAGCGCGTCGACGGCATACGCCTTCAGAAATCCCGTCAGCGCGCCGTGGCCGTTTCCCATCGTATCCACAATAGCCGTCGAGACGATCCGCCCGTCGGTCAGATCGTAAAGCTTGAACTGCGCGGTACGGCCAAAATGCCCGTAAATTTCGCCATGGTCAAACGGAACTGCAAGCCGCATGAAAATGCCTCCTGTTCTGCGCTTGTTGTGCAACGTGACGATATTATCCAGGAACTATTATAACAGATTTGTTCTATTTGTAAAGAGCGGAAAACAGTGGGCCGCCCCACCGGATGGTGGAGCGGCCCGCCGCATATCTGCTCAGCCGGAGCAGCGGCTGCATCCGCAGCCGGAATTGGCGTTCGAATTGGAAGTACCGCCTACACTGCCGCACGAGCCGCAGCCGCACCGGCGGCAGCACCCGCAGCCCGTCGACGTACCGGCGACCGTACCGCTCTGCTGCGTGCAGGTGCAGGTACAGGTGCAGGTGGGATTTGTGGTCGACGTGCCGCCGACAGAGCCGGTCGTCTGCTTGCAGCAGGGATTGCAGCACCGCTGCTGGACGAAGTCTGGGAATACGAGGCCGCCGAAGCAGCCGTTGCAGGAAGAAGCCATTTTATATCCCTCCATAAAAGATCCGGGAACGTCTGTTCCCGCGTCATTCTATGCCGCAAGTGCCTGAACCGTGCCGAAAAACAGCAAAACCCGGACGGCAGGAGCCGTCCGGGAATCGGATGCAAAAATCGAAACAAAACTCAGCGCTTGGAGAACTGCGGCGCGCGGCGAGCTGCCTTCAAGCCGTACTGCGCGAGTTTTTGAGCTGTTTTCCCGTCGCGAACGGCTGTGACCGGCATCGGCCCCTACACTGAGCAGGCAAATTTCTGATAAAGTGTACTCTATCCGCTCAGATCCCCGTAGCCTCGGCCAGGGCGGAAATGAGCTTTTCCGTTTCTGCGTCGGAGAAGCAGTAGCGCATATCGGTGAAGCCCTCGCGCAGGCGGGCAGCTTCCTCCCGGACGTCCGCATTGCGCAGGATGCAGTCGGCGATCAGGTGCGCAAGGTGCGCAAACTGCTCCCTGCCGAAGCCGAAGCGGGTCATTTCGTTTACGCCCATGCGCAGCGCGCCGGAGGCAGTGAAGCCCTCCTCGTCGGGCGTGGCCTGATAGTTGCAGATGATGTTGTTCTCCTCGAGCCGCTTCGCGATCTCCGGGCCTCTGGCGTAGCCGACGCGGACGATGACCTGATGCGTCTCGGTGTAGCCCACGGCCGGGTCGCCCGCCACGTCAAGCCCCTCGGCCTTCAGGCTGGCGGCGAAGCTCTTCGCGTTCTCGATCACGGCCCTCTGGTATTCGTCCTTGAAGGCGTTCATTTCATACGCGGCCATCAGCTGGCCGAGCAGCGTTCCGAGGTGATGGTTGGAGACACTGCCGGGGAAGGCGCGCGTTTCGATCGTCTCCCAGAGGCCCCATTTGAGGTCCTCCGGCTTGTAATTCACGCCGATCACGCCGCGCTGCGGGCCGAAGAAGGTCTTGTGCGTCGAGCCGGTGACGATCTCCGCGCCCTCTTCAAACGGCTTCTGGAAGTGGTCGCCGATCAGGCCCAGCACATGGGCCATGTCGTACATGACGGTCGTGCGGATGCCCTGCTCGCGGATGAAGCTTACAAGCTCCGCGACCGGCTCCTTGTACAGCACCATGGACTTGCCGAAGATCACGAATTCCGGCCGGTACTGCGCAAGCAGCAGCTTTGCCGCCTCCGTGTCGATGCGGTACGGGTCGTCGGCGCAGACGGGGAAATTGACGACCATCTGCTTTTCGGTGACGGGATCGACGGCGATATAGTCGTGCAGCGCACCCATGGGCTGTGCGGACAGATGGCCGCCGCGGACGATATGGTTGTTCATGACCCAGCCGAGCCGCTGCGGCGTGCGCTTGCGGTCAACACGGTTCTTAAAGTCCATGAGCGCGGAGAAGACGGCGGTATTGGACATCTGGCCGGAGGTCACGCGCGTTTCGACCTGCGACGCGCCGAGAAACTTTTTCATCTCCTCAACGAGCAGTGCCTCGACCTCGCCGATGAAGTTTGTGCCCTGATAATAGAAGATCTCCGCGTCATAGAACGCCTTCTGCTTTTTATGCTCGGCATAGCGGTTCGACGGATCGGAGGCCGAAAGCAGGCGCACGGCGCGCGATTGTGTGTTTTCAGACGGGATGAGATTGATGCACCGGTGCTGCCGCCAGAGATGGTTCTCCTGCGCTTTTTTCAGGAGCGCGGCAGCCTTTTCGGCATACGGCGCGTCGCAGTGCGGCGCAGCCGGGGCAGGATGATCGGGCAGGATGGGACGGACATAGGGCGCGGCATCCTGTCGGATATGCCATGCGACGACCTTGGCCGGCTGCCGCTTGCCGCGAATGTCGATCTCAAGATCAAAGTCCTGGCAGATGCGCGAATCGAGATACGCAAGGCCGATGGAGCGCTTGCCCGTCTCGGAGGTGATGACCGTTTCCAGCCCCTCGCCCTCCGTCTTGAAATAGGGGATCATCGTGCCGGAGGTCACATAGCCGACGGGCTTTCCCTCTGCCCACGCGTCCTTGCTGTAGACCGGGAAGCCCTTGCGCAGAACGCCCTTGCCGGAAAGATAGACCGGCTGGATGCGGTACGGAAGATCCGCAATTGCGGAATAATCGCGGTTCATGATCCTCTGGAACGCCTCAAACTGCCGCTTCAGCGCGGCGCGGCCAATGAAATCGCCCTTTTCCTCCGCGAACGAGACGGCGAATTTGGCCAGCGGCACAGCATAGACCGGGATCTCGCCGCCAAACTCGCACTCCCCCATTTCATGGCCGTAGAGCGGCAGAGAAGCTTCCATTCGCAGCGTATCGCGCGCGCCGAGCGCGGTGGGTCTTGCCCCGAGTTCGATCAGACGGTCCCAAAAATACCGGGCGTCCCTTGATTCGCAATAGAGTTCATAGCCGATAGGTTCTCCGGTGTAGCCGGTCTTGGCGATGCGGACGGGACGGCCCTCCATGGTGAGCGTCCCCAGCGCGTTTTTGACGTTTTCCCGCGTAAGCGCCTTGCCGCCCGACAGGGTCATGAGCAGCTTTTTGGCCTCCGGGCCCTGCACGGCGATGGCGGCGTAGCAGTCGGAGACGTTGGTGAGTGTGACGTTATACCGCTCGGCCTCGCGCATCAGGTGGGCAAGATCCTTGTCGATGTTGCCCGCGTTGATGACGAGGAAATACTTTTCCGCCTCAAAGCGGTAGAGATATGCGTCGTCGATGGCGCAGCCGTTCTGGTCGGGGATGATGCAGTACTGCGCCTGATTGAGATCCAGCGCCTGCACGTTGCTGGACAGGACGTGCTGCAAAAACCGGACCATGTCCGGCCCTTCGACGTCGATACGGCCCATGTGGGACACGTCGAAAATGGCGCAGTGGCTGCGGCAGTAGAGATGTTCGGCGACGATGCCGTCCGGGTACTGGATGGGCATATCCCAGCCGCCGAAGTCGACCATCGTGGCCCCGGCGTCCAGATGGGCCTGATAGAGTACGGTTCGTTTCAGTTCGCTCATGGTGTTCCTCCCTTTTTCCTGATCTCGCGCAGGCTGTGCGCCTGCGGGTATGCAGTGCTTCGATAATCCTTATCCGCCCGGTCCGCCTCCAGCAGATCCAGCCGGTCCAGTTCCTTGAGTTTGCGGTAAATGCGCAGCCATGCGCATTCGTTTTCGGGGTTGACCTCGCAGCGGCCGTTCCGCTGTCCGCCGCACGGCCCGTGGACGAGCGATTTTGCGCACTGCGTCACGGGACAGATGCCGCCGGTCTGGCCGAGCATACAGTCGCCGCACATCCGGCAGGCCTCGCGGAAGACGCCCGCACGCTCGATCTGTCCGAGAAACAGCGTGTCATTCGCGGGGAAGACCGGGACAGCGGTATTGGCCGCGACAGTCTGTGTGCCGTCGCCGCAGGCCAGACAGACGATGGCCTCCGCGCCGCTGTCGCGCAGGGGCTTGAGATCGCGCTTGACGAGCAGCATATGGCAGCACTCGTCCGGCAAGACCGTACCGACTGTCTCGATCCCCTGCTCCTGCAGCAGCTGGCGCATCTGCTCCAGCTCCTTTTCTCCGCCGGTCTGACAGGCTGCGGCGCAGCTGGCGCAGCCGACCAGCGCGACGCGGCGTACACCGCGCAGCATCGCAAGCACCTGCTCCACGGGCTTTTTTCTTGTTACGATCATATGCTTCTCCTTAAAAAACAGAAAACAGAGCGCGCCAAAAGAAGGCGCGCTCTGTTCGTAAACCTGAAAGATTCTCCCGGCTGACCGGGATTGCTTCTTCGGTGCTGCGGATGCAGCTTTCCAGAGTTCCGTCCGGAATCAGTTTTTTTGCCTGAGAGTTCGTTGCGCGTTCCCCTTCGGCGGCATACGGGTATGCCCTCTCCTGATTCGTTCATCCGGCTGAATTCAGTTGTCGAAATTTATGCGTTTTGACGAAAATAATGCGTGTACAGCTTTGAATCTTATCTACTTTTTCAGTCTACCGTATTTCCCGGAAAAAAGCAAGCGCTTTTTGGGAAATGCGCAAAAAACAGCCCCCAACAAAGGGGGCTAAGGGCGACGTCAAGCGGGGGTGTCGATACGAGCATGATCGTCAGGACGAAGGACTTTGATAAGCCGGTCGTGCAGCTCAAAAAGGACGGCTATAAAATGAAGCCGGGACTGGTCTATCTCGGGTTTTCGACGGACTTTCTGATCGAAGAAGCCGACCAGTGGCGCGGCGCGTGCTGGAGCATGATCAAGGAGCGGTCAGATTGCAGCTTTCTCTTCCTGACGCAAAAAGTTTGGTACAAAAGCCCTCTGAATACGGATAAAGGATAGGGGGTGTTTTTTCAGAAAGACGAAATCAATCGAGAATAGTAATTACAAACAAAGGAGAACAACTATGAAAGAATCTACGGGAAAACACCCTCGGAGTATCAGGACAGTCTTTCATTTCGTTTTTAGGGTGTATCTGAAAACTCCCAATGTGACCGGCAGCGAGAAATTTTTGCGCTGAGCAAGACATTTTTTCGCAGGAATACTGACGTATTTCAAGGAAAAATGGTGCAGCGCAGCGTGAAAAGATCCGCTGTCCGGGTGCGTTGGGAGTTTTCAGATACACCCTACAAGAACTATGACGAGCTGCCGCTGTTCCTGAATGCGGCAACGGTGGCGAAGGTGCTGGGCATCGCACCCTCCAGCAGCTATGAGTTGATGCACGAAAAAGATTTTCCCGCACCGCAGATCGGCAATCGGATCGTCGTGCTGAAGGAGGCATTCATCCGCTGGGTGGAGCAGCATACGGGAGAAAGTGAATGAAGCGTGACCTCTGGCCGATGCGCGACTCAGTTAAGGATTATTTTCCTCTGCCGAAAGAAATTTTCTCGCTGGGTCTGAGCGCGGCGGAAATCGCGATCTACGCCTACCTGTGGTTTTCGACTGCTGAACACTATCGGTGCGAAGTTGAACAGCAGATTGTCCCGCGTCTCGGGGACGTTCCGCTGAAAAAACTGGTTGACTGCGATCTGCAATGGCTTTACAAGGGCTTACAGGAACATAGACGGCTGTGTAAGGGGCGCAGAAGAGTACGCATTTCCCTACAAATTGGAAACGGCAGGTGCGCTGACGAGGGAAACGCCCTTTGCCTGAAAGCGCGAGATATCGTCTTCGGCAATGTGCCAGTCCGTGATGATCCGGTACACGCGGTCCGCAGGCGCGATTTGGATCAGGGAATCGTTCCAGAATTTTGAATAATCCGCAAGAACATAGCTCTGCTTGCAGGTGCGCAGAATCCAGCGCTTCATTTCGGCGTCGTTCATATTCGGCGTTGTAAGGCCGTGGGAGAAGGAAATGTGCTCAATGCCCAGAAATCCCTTGTCAAAGACCATGTTGCTGAGCATATCCTTGGCCAGATAGCCTGAACAGGCGCGTACATCGTGGCGAATCTCACCGCCGATGAGGATCAGACTGATGCCCTGCTGCCCAAGCAGCACGCCTGCATGGTCGAGCGCGTTGGTTGCGACGAGAATGCCGCGCTTAGGCCCGTTGCAGAGCAGCTTAGCCAGTTCAAAGGTCGTCGTACCGCTGTCGAGATAAACGGAATCACCGTCATTGATCATGTCATAAGCGGCTCTCGCAATCGCCATTTTTTCCTGCAGATATTTTGATTCCCGAACTTGATACGGAAGCTCTGCAGTGGTTCTAGCCGTTCGAACCGCACCACCCCACGTCCGCTGCAGCAGCGAATCCTGTTCGAGTGAGATCAGGAGCTTACGAACAGATACTTCGGAAATTCCGAAATGCTCACTTAATTCCGAAACAGTAACGGAACCGTACTGTTCCAACATGGAGAGAATATACTTTCTTCGCTCTTCTGCAGCCATTTTCACGGGCTTTATTTTTGATGCATTGTCCAAAAAAGGCTCCTCCTTATGTAGAAGTCAGGAAATTCTGCGCATCTTTGATATTCATTCTAATATACTCCAAAGGAAAAATCAAGTACTTTATAAAGAAACTACTCGTTGTTTTTTGCTTTTGAAACAAAAAATCGAAACGTAAATATAACCAAAAATGCAATCAACCTTTTGTTAATTGCAACAAAACGAAAATGATGTATTGACAATTATGATAACGAAATGGTATTATCGCACCAGCGCAAGAAAAACGAAATTCAAATTGCGTAAAACGAAAAGTAAAACACTAGGAGGAACCAAAATGAAAAAAGTAATTGCTCTTATTCTGGCAGCCCTCATGGTGCTCGGACTGGCAGCATGTGCGGCCAAGACGACTACCACGGAACAGGACACGGACACGCCCGCGCAGACTGCTCCTGCTGACAAAGCGGCAGAGGAAACCACTGCAGCGGATGCGGCTGACAAGCAGATCACGGTCGGCTTCTGCCCCATGGATCTCTCCAACAACTTCTTTGCAAACATCGCTAATTCCCTGCGAAATGCGGCTGACGCGGCGAACGTAAAGGCGATTATTTCCGACGGCAAGTCTGATGCCGCAACACAGATCGCGGCTCTGGAAAACTTCATCTCGCAAGGCGTTGATGTCATCATCGTCGTTCCGGTTGATGCCGAGTCTCTGAAGGGCGTTATTGCGGAGGCAAAGACGGCCGGTATCCCCGTAATCACGCACACAACTGAATACGCTGACGCGACCTGCAACATGAACGTTGCCGAGCTTGAAATGGGTCAGGCCAACGGCTCCGCCTGCGGCAAGTGGATGGCCGAGACCTTCGGCGCCGACGCTGACTGCAAGTACGCCATTCTGACGCAGAGATCCCTTGAGCAGACCATCGGCCGCGAAAACGGCATCATGCAGGGTATTGCAGAATACTGCCCGAACGCCGAGTGCGTCATGACGGTCGATGGCTACACCACCGATATGGGCATGACCGCAGCCGAGAATATCCTGACCGCGCATCCTGAGGTCGTCGCAATCCTCGGCATCAACGACTCCGGCGCGCTGGGTGCTTACGAAACCTGCGTTGCGCAGGGCGTTGACACCGACAAGTTCTACATCGGCGGCAACGACGGCACGCAGCAGGCTCTGGAGCTCATCAAGGAAGGCACCATCTATCGCGGCTCCGTTGACCTCAACCCGGTCGGCACCGGCGAATTGATGATTCAGTACGCTGTTTCCCTGTGCAACGGCGAAAGCATTCCGGAGAGCTACATGGTTCCCGTTACCGCCGTTACCCGCGACAACGTCGACGAGTATCTGGCAATGTACAAATAGGCTGTCAGCCGGAAACGCCCTGCCGGATTTCCATATCCGGCAGGGCCGGATGCAAAGCGATCCAAACGGAGTGATGTGAAAACTATGGATAACAATATTGTTCTGAAAATGGAGAAAATCTGCAAGTATTATCCGGGCGTCACCGCCCTGGATCATGTGGATTTTGAACTGAGAAAGGGCGAGGTGCACGCGCTGCTTGGAGAAAACGGCGCTGGGAAATCCACGCTGTGCAAAATCATCGCGGGCGCGCAGCCGATGGACGACGGCAGTTACTGTCTGGACGGCGAACAGATCCGGACTCTGACGCCGCAGAGCGCCAAGGACAAGGGTGTCAGCATGATCTACCAGGAATTCAACCTGGTTCCTTATCTGAAGGTCTATGAAAACATGTTCCTTGGCAAGGAAATCGAGCGCGGAATCTATGCGGATAAACGTGCCATGATCCGGAAAACGCGCGAAGTATTCGAGCGGTTCCATATTGAAATTGACCCGAATTCGCGCATCAGCGATCTTTCCAATGCCTATAAGCAGCAAGTGGAGATTGCAAAGGCCGTCCTTGAAAATGCGAAGGTGCTGATTATGGACGAGCCGACAGCACCACTTGGCAACCGTGAAGTTGAAAACCTGTTTGAAATGATCCGGACGCTGAAAAGCGAAGGCGTTTCAATTATTTATATCTCTCACCGTCTCGAAGAACTGTTTGAGATTTCTGACCGCATCACCGTCATGCGCGATGGCCAGTATATCGAGACGCTCAACACAAAAGACACCAACAAATCCGCGCTGGTCAAGCTGATGGTTGGCCGTGACCTGTCGGAAGACTACCCACAACGCAGCACGCCGATCGGTGAGGAGGTTCTCCGGGTGGAGCATCTGTCCACCGTGGAAACGAAGCTTCACGACGTTTCGTTTACGTTGCATAAGGGTGAAATCCTCGGCTTTGCCGGTCTTGTCGGCGCAGGCCGGACGGAGGTCATGCGCGCTTTGTTCGGCGCCGATCACAGATCCTCCGGCACCGTTTATGTCGGCGGGAAACAGGTTGAGATTCTCCGGCCGATTGACGCCATCCATCACGGCATCGCGCTGATCCCGGAAGACCGGAAGGGCCAGGGCGTCTCGCTGACGCTCAGCATTCGGGAAAACATTTCTCTCGTCATGCTGCACACGCTGCAGTCCTTCCTACGCATCAGCCGGAAGAAGGAGCGCACGCTGGTTGATTCCTACATGAACGCGCTGGCCGTCAAGGCACCCAGTATGGAGCAGCTGACCAAGAATCTGTCCGGTGGCAACCAGCAGAAGGTGGTCGTTGCCAAGTGGCTTGCAACAAACGCGGATATCATCATTTTGGACGAGCCGACACGGGGCATCGATATCGGCGCAAAATACGAAATCTACCTCATTATGAACCGGCTGGTCAAAGAAGGAAAATCGATCATCATGATTTCCTCCGAAATGCCGGAGCTGATCGGCATGAGTGACCGCATCATCGTGATGCACCAGGGCTCCGTAAGCGGAGAGCTGACAAAAGAGGAAGTCAGCCAGGAACGCATCCTTGAGATGGCTTCCGGCATGTAAAAAGAGGGGTCTCGCTATGAAAAAAGAAACGAAGCTTTCCATCAGCCAGGTGTTTGTCTATCTGGTGCTCCTGTTCGTATTCGTCTTTTTCTCTGTTCTGACAAAGACGTTCTTGTCGACAAAGAATCTGCTGAACATCTGTCGGCAGGTCTCCATGACCGGAATCTGCGCGGTCGGCATGACTATGGTTCTGCTGACCGGCGGTATTGACATTTCCATCGGCTCGATTATTGCGCTTTCCGGCGTTGTCTCCGCAAAGCTCATCAATGACCTCGGCTTTGGGATCTTCCCTGCGATGGTGGTCGGCGTTCTGGTTGGAATCGTCTGCGGGCTTATCAGCGGCATTATGGTCGCGCATTTTGAGGTTCCCGCGCTGATCGCGACACTCGCCATGCAGACCATCGCCAGAGGATTCGCATTCATCATGACGCAGGGCATCCCGGTCTACGGTCTTCCGGAGTCCATCAAAACGCTGGGGCAGGGCTATTTCCTCGGGATTCCGATTCCAGTCTATATTCTGGCACTGGTTTTTTTCATTGGCTGGTGGATGCTGGAGCAGACAAGCTTTGGCCGTCATCTTTACGCAATCGGCGGCAATGAGGAAGTCGCAAGACTTTCCGGCATCAATGTGCTTGTAAAAAAGATCCAGATCTATTCGCTCAGCGGATTTTTTGCCGGTCTTTCCGGCATCATCATGCTCTCCCGTCTCAACTCCGGTCAGCCAGCCACCAGCGAAGGCTTTGAAATGGACGTCATCACGGCTGCTGTTCTCGGCGGCGTGAGCGTTGCAGGCGGCCAGGGCAAAATCATCAACGTCGTCGCAGGCGTGCTGATTATGGGTATGCTCAGCAACGGCATGACGCTGATGAATCTTGACGAATACTGGCAGTGGGTCGCAAAGGGCGCCGTTCTGCTGTTCGCAGTTGCGTTCGACAATATGCAGAGAAGACGCAAGGCAAAAACATAATTGTGAATTGTGTGGAGGTACAAATCATGACAAATCAAACCTGCAAAGCCGCCGTGCTGACGAAAAGGCACACCATTGAGGTCATGGACGTCCAGATGCCGGAATGCGGCCGCGACGGCATGATTATCAAGCTGGAGGCCGCCAGCATCTGCGGCACCGATCTTCATCTGTTCGAAGAGGATCCGGCATATCCCGTCATTCTTGGTCATGAGCTCTGCGGCCGCGTGGTCGAAATGGGGCCGGACGCCGCGAAATCCATGCGCTGCTACACCGGCGAAGTGAAGCTCGGCGATCGGATCTGCCTGTATCCGTGGGTCGTCTGCGGCACCTGCGAAAACTGCTTGACCTACGGTATCGGTGCCTGCGGTGTCTGCGACAATTCGTTCGTCTACGGTGTGCCGTATGAGTCGCTCGGCTTCGGCGGCGCGCCGATCCGCTCGAACTCCATCTATGAAGCGCCTTATATCAAGGGTGGCTTCGGCGAGTATATGTACGTTTTCCCCGGCACCTTCATGTGGCAGGTGCCTGATGATATGCCCAGCAATGTTGCGTCGCTGCTTGATCCGATGGCGGTCGCCATGCGTGGCGTTGAGCTTGCGATGCGCGCGCCCGGCATCTTCGAGGACAGCTTCAATCTTGGTTCGACTGCGCTTGTCATCGGCGATGGCCAGATTGCAGCGCTTGTGGCGACAATTGCCCGCACACTGGGCATCCAGCACATCATCATCAGCGGTTTCAGCGATCAGAAGCTCCAGCTGGCAAAGGAGCTGTCTGGCGCGGACGAAGTCATGAATTCCAGCAAGCTTTCCATCGAAGAACGCCGTGCAATCATCCACAAATACAACCACAAGAACGGCGCTGACGTCGTCTTCCAGTGCGCAGGTTCGCAGTATGCGTTCCGCGACGGCGTGGATCTGCTCAAAAACGTCGGCACGCTGGTTGAAATCGGCAACATCGGCACCGGTAAGCCCGTGGAGTTCTATCCGGGCAAGGATCTGTGTGGCAAGCATGCTACGTATATCGGCATGAGCGTCAACACGGCAAAGACCTTCGACAAGGCATTCCAGATGCTTCTGAAGTACAAGCAGCTCGGTCTTGAACGGATTTTCTCCCACAGAGCAACGCTCGATACACTGGGAGAGGTCATGTCTCACGGCAAGGATCTGGATTATATGAAGGGCTGGCTGGATTTTAGTAAATAACCTGGGGCAAAGAGAGGACTTATAACATGGCAAAGAGAATTGTTGCAATTTATGACAGAGGCATTGACAAAAATCTGATGCAGGGCTTTGATGTCCTGGAAAAGTACGGATACGAGCTGACGCTGGTTGAAAAAACCGTCAACGAAGACGAGCTGGCTTACCAGAATTCCATGCTTTCCGTCGAGGTCAACGGCCCCGACGGCACACCCATCAACGAAGAGGTCTTCCAGTATCTGGACGACGCAGAGATCATCATCACACACTTTGCACCGGTCAGCCGCCGCATGATCGAGGCGGCAAAGAACCTGAAGATTATTGCGACACTCCGCACCGGCATGGAAAACATCAACATGGAGGCTGCAAAGGAACGCGGCATCAAGGTGATCAACGCGCCTGGTCGCGCAGCTGTTGCGGTTGCAGACTTTACGGTTGCCGCAATGCTCTGCGAGATCCGGAATATTGCAAGAACGGACGAAGATATCAAGACCGGCGGCTGGACAAAGAAATACCCCAACCGCACCTATTCCGACAACATGTGCAATCTGAAGGTCGGTCTGGTTGGCTTCGGCGACATCGGCAGAAAGATTGCCACGCGGCTCAAGGGCTTCGGCACGACGATTCTCGCGTATGATCCTTACTGCACAAAAGAAAGCATTGAAGCGTTCGGCTGCGTGCCGGTTTCGCTTGACGAGCTGCTGGAGCAGGCCGACTTCGTTTCCTTGCACGTCCGTCTGAGCCCGCAGACGCAGAATATGTTCGGCGCGGCAGAATTCGCGAAGATGAAGCCCACGGCCATTTTTGTAAATGCTGCGCGTGCCGGTCTTGTCGACGAAGCCGCTATGATCGACGCGCTGGAGCAGAAGAAGATCGGCGGTGCCGTGCTCGACGTCTTCCGCGAAGAGCCGTTGCCGGTTGACCACCCGCTCAGAAAGCTGAAAAACGTGACGTTATCCGCGCATCTGGCCGGTACGGATATCGGAACCTTCAGCGGCTCCATCAAGATTGTCGCGGATAACCTTGAGCAGTATTTCAGCGGCGGAGAACTGAAAAACGTTGTGAATCACTGACCGGGAAAGGAGCGTTCCTGTGAAAAAACGAAGCGCATATCTGGCCATTGATTTCGGCACCTCCAATGTACATGCATCGGTGATTGACGCCGAAACAACCCGGATTATCGTGAACACAAACAAAAAATACGGATGGTATTATCCCGCACAGAATCAGGTTGAGCTCCATATTGACGAAACCTGGAAGGCATCTGAATGGGCAGTTGGCGAAGTGATTCGCCAGCTGCCGGAGGATGTAGAGCTGCTGGCCATTACGTTTTCCTATTTTGGCGACAGCATCACGCCGGTCGACGAAAAGGGCGAAGCGCTGTATGGCATGATTCCCGGCTTCTGCGGGCGGTCGTTCAAAGAAGTACAGACCATCGGCCGCGAAATCGGCGCGGACACGTATGCGAAAATCACCGGCAATACGCTCTCCACGCTTGCAACACCGTCAAAAATCATGTGGCTGCGGGACAACGAGCCGGAGGTCTTCAAAAAAGCGGCTGGCTTCTACTCCAATCAGCAGTATGTAATGCGCAAGCTCGGGCTTGGCGACGTGCAGGATCGTACCATGGCCGCACGCAAACTGATGATCGACGTCAAGGCAAACTGCTGGTCTGCGCCGATTCTGGAGCTGGCCGGCGTCACCGAGCAGCAACTCGGCACACAGATTGTCGAATCCGCAACGGTTGTCGGCACGATTGACCATTACGGTTCTGTCCGGCTGCCGCGGACGCTGCCCGTCACAATCGGCTGCCATGACGTCTCTGCCTCTCTCCTGTCCGCTGGTGTCCGGCTTGAAAATCCAGATACCATCGGCGTTCTGATGGGTACCTATGAGCAGATGGGATATTTCTCCGATACCTTCGTCGACGGCTGCAACGATTTCGGCGATTCTCTGATCTTCTCCTGCTGCTACAGCTCCCCGTTCAACAACAAGTATACGGTCATGGACGCGTTCCCAACTGCCGGCGCGCTGCTGGAGTGGTTCTGCAAGAACATTCTGCGTGATCCGTCCGCCGACATCGGCAAGCTCATCGCCGATGCAAAGCTCGACGGAACCGGTTCTCTTATGATGCTGCCGTATGTAGAGAACTTCCACGGAGCCGTTGTCGGCATGAGCCTGTCCACCACGACGGACGAGATCTTCGCAGCGATTCTCGAATCCCTGGCCTACCAGTTTGTCGCCTGCGTCGACTACATCCGCTCTACACGTAAGCAGCCGTTTACCAGACTGCATTTTGGCGGCGGTGGTTCCCGTACCGACAAACTTCTGCAGCTGCGGGCAGATCTGATCCAGGCTCCGCTCGGAAGAATGCAGAACATCGAGCTTCCGTCGCTTGGCGCCTGTATGCTGGCTGGTCTCGGAAACAACTGGTATGCCAGCGTGGAAGACGCGGCCGCCCATATGGGCAATCCCGTTTCCTACTTCGAGCCGATTCCGGAAAACGAAACAAAATATGCAGAACGGTATGCGAAATACAAGGCAATTTCCGCTGACTATCTGCGACGCTATTAAGAGGATACAATTGTGAACACAAGAGAAGTCATTCTGAAAGCCCGTGAAAAGGGCAAATGCGTGCCCGCCTTCAACGTACCTCATATCCCGATGGTCAAGCCGATCATCGAGGCCATTCGCGACGAAAACAGCGTCGCCATGATTCAGGTTGCGCGCGTGGAGTGGGAAAAAATGAAAGCCGAATCTCTCGAGCGCATCGCGGAGGAATATGACCGGTACAAGGATCCGGCACATACGCTGCTGCATCTGGATCACGTTCCCGTGATTGACGAGGACTATCAGCGCGTGGATTATCGCTCACTGATCGAGCGTGCCATCCGCGCAGGCTACCAGTCCGTCATGATTGACGGTTCGCGTCTGCCGCTGGAGGAAAACATTTCCGCAACGCGGGAAGCGGCTGATCTTGCGCATGCCGCGCAGATCCCCTGTGAAGCGGAGCTCGGCGCGGTCATGGGGCACGAAAACAAGGTCATGCCGCCGTATGAAGAGATTTTTGCTTCGAAGATGGGCTTTACCCGCCTGGACGAGGCAAAGCGGTTTGCAGAGGAAAGTAAGTGCGACTGGCTGTCCGTCGCAGTCGGCAACATCCACGGCGCAGTCGCCGAGGCTGTCCGTAACCAGAAAAAGCCGGAAGCCAAAATCGACGTTGCGCACGTGGCAGAGCTCTACCGGGCAGTCGGCAGTCCGCTTGTGTTTCTACCGGGCAGTCGGAATTCCGCTTGTGTTGCACGGCGGCTCCGGAATTCAGCACCAGTACATTCTCGACGCCATTTCCGCCGGCATTGCCAAGATCAATGTCGGTACGGAGCTCAGGCAGACGTATGAATTTGCGCTGCAAGAATCCGGAAATGATGTCTCATTTGCACAGGATGCACTGTATAAGAGAACAAGAGCCTACATTGCAGAATACCTGTTTAATACAAATCTGAAGGATCTCCTCTTCGGCTGAGCCGCAGCGGGACTTCGCCCCCCCCCGCGCGGCCCCGCAGCGGGCCTTCGCAAAACTCACACCCAGCCGCCGGTGGATGGACACACCATCCGCCGGCGGCTGTGATACTTGCTGTGAGAGAAGACCAACTCCACACCTACGATGGGTATCGCTTGCTGAATCGCAGGTATATTCCCGCAGCTTGTATCGTCCTGCCTATATCTTCTATACGGAAGGACCGAGACTCTTCCAGCCACGATCGTTTTCTTTGTGATCCACAGGGTTTTGCAGCCCACATCCATAGCTTGAGCAGTTTCCTGATTTCGGGAAACTGCTCTTTTTTAACGAGATAAAATTCAAGCGTCCGTTGGCTCAGAGCCTGCGGACGCTTTTTATCAGTGTACAGGAGCAGATCGCGCTGCATTTGCCGCAGCCGGAACAGGAGCAGGGGTTCACAATGGAACAGACAATGTAATATTCGCAGGAAGCCGGGATTTTAGAAGTCCCGGCTTTTTTGCGTCCAGGAGGTCAGCTTGGTATAAAAACAGGGAAAATGCGGAAATCATATCCACAAGGAGCGTGAGGCTACCAAGCCTCCGTTCGATAAGCCTCTAAGCTTTACCAGGTTGTTTGATAAAAAGATGCAGATGGAAATTATGGCTGCGATTAACAAAGTTAAAGATAATGCAGTTGTTATTGCAGCTTGAGAAAGCGTACAACATCAGTTTAACGATTACCGCTGTGATTTAACGATTGCCCCAGCCGTTTAACGATTACAACGTCACAGAAAGCCGCAATCTCCATAAAACGTGCGAAACCCCGCCGCAGAATTGCTCTGCAGCGGGGTTCGCTTATGTTCTGAAACAGCCGAAAACCCTTATTTCAAGCGGTTTTCGGCCATAGAAAAAGTCCACCGTAATTCTATCAAAATTACGGTGGACTTATGGTGGAGCTGAGGGGAATCGAACCCCTGTCCGAAAGCAACTTGACTGGACTTTCTCCGGGCGCAGTCTGTTATTTACATTCCCTCGGCGCGGCGGGAGCAGACACTCTACGCGCCTTGGTAGCTTCATGATGCATGACGCAGGCAAAGCTTACTGCGTTCACGGACGCCACTAGATCACGCCCAAGCCCGGCTCGTGGCCCTTCCGGGGAGGACGGGCTGCCTAATTAGGCAGCCTGAGCAACGTAAGTGTTGTCAGTTAATTTGGAAAAATTGCCCGTTTTATGGAGGCCAGGCGCCTCCGCCCGCTTATCCAGCCTCACTGCCCCCGTCGAAACCAGTGCAGCCCCATATGGCAGCGGAAAACCGCTGCGGATCGCTGGAAAACTCTAAATTAGACTCTCGTTGCTTTTATCATCCACTTCATGAGCAGGAGTTTTGCCACGAAGCGATAGAATTTATTAAATGCCGTCGGCGTGTAGAACGTCCGGCCCTTTTTTGCTGCCCGGATCGTCCCGGCGACGACCTTTACCGGGTCACACCACGGGATATTGCCGAACAGGTCATGGTCGCCCGCAGCGTCGAAGAATTCAGTCTTCATCGGGCCGGGGCAGACAGCTGTGACGGAAATGCCCTTGGGGCGCAGCTCGTCGGCGATGCCGCCGGTAAAGGCGGAGACATACGCCTTGGAGGCGCTGTAGACCGTCATGCGGGGCGTAGGGCAGAAAGCCGCGATGGACGAGACGTTGATGATCTTCGCGCCGCGCGTCATAAACGGCACGACAGTCTGCGTGACCATGGTCAGCGCGCGGACATTGAGGTCGACCACGCGCATGACGTCTGCCGGCGACGCGCTTGAGCCGATATTGCCCGTCGTTCCGCAGCCCGCGTTATTGACGAGCACACGCACATCGGCCTTCTGCTCGGCCAGCTTTTCGCCGAGATAGCGGAAGCTTTTGGGGTCGAGCAGGTTCAGACCCATGCAGACGAACTTCTTTTCCGGGAACTGCTGGGCCAGCTCTTCGAGCTTGCCCACGCGGCGGGCGATGAGCCAGAATTCCTCGATCTCCGGGAATTCCCGCACAAGCTGACGCGTGAACTCCGCGCCGAGTCCGGCGGACGCGCCGGTAATGACGGCTGCGGTCATCCGCGTCCGTAGGGGTCGCGGAGTTTGTCGGGCTCGGGGTATTCCTCTCCCCTGGTGTCGACGCGGATAGAGGCGATCTTCTGCTCGGTGAGCGGGCGGTCGTTCCCGTCGGTCTTCACAGCGGCGATCTTGTCGACGACATCCATGCCCTCGAGCACCTTGCCAAACGCGGCGTACTGGCCGTCCAGAAATTCGCCGTCCTCATGCATGATGAAGAACTGGCTGCCCGCGGAGTTGGCTGCCTGCGCGCGGGCCATAGAAAGAACACCGCGCTTGTGGCTGAGGTTGTTCTTCACGCCGTTGAGCTTGAACTCGCCCTTGATGCAGTAGCCGGGGCCGCCGGTGCCGGTGCCCTTGGGGCAGCCGCCCTGGATCATGAAGCCGGAAATAACGCGGTGGAAGATCAGGCCGTCGTAAAAGCCCTTGTTGGCAAGGGAGATCATGTTGCGGACGCTCTGCGGCGCTTTGTCGGGGTAGAGCTCGCAGACGATCTTGCCGCCGTCTGCCATTGTGAGGGTCATAATGGGATTTTCCATGGGATTACCGTCCTTTCATTGCGCGGTCGATCTGGCGCTTGGCGTCCTTCTTTGCGGCGTCGTCACGCTTGTCGTAGAGCTTTTTGCCCCTTGCAAGCGCAACCTCGACCTTGACGAGACTGCCGCGGAAATAAACGCTCAGCGGGATCAGCGCATATCCGTCCTGCTTCACCTTGCCGTACAGCCGCATGATCTCACGCTTGTGCATGAGCAGCCTGCGCGGGCGAAGCGGGTCCTTGTTGAAGATATTGCCCTGCTCATAGGGCGCGATGTGCATCTGCCGGATGAAAAGCTGGCCATCCTTGATCTGACACCAAGCTTCCTTCAGGCTGAGCGTGCCGAGGCGGATGGATTTGACCTCGGTCCCGGTGAGTTCGATGCCGGCCTCGAATTTTTCATCGATGAAATATTCATGGAACGCTTTCTGGTTCCGCGCGGCGATCTTCACGCCCTCCGCCATGGAACGCACCTCCCTCCGGCAATCATACGATGTGTATTATATGTCAATTATATCAGCCATGTCAAGCGTTTTCCGGTACTGCGTGTACCGGACGACACGGTTCAGCA
>HF990616.1:0-5774 GCA_000432135.1 Firmicutes bacterium CAG:124 | reverse complement strand
TATTGTTGAAATGCGCGGCACTGCTGCGCGCTTAGATTCTGGTTTGACATGATGACAAGCGGAACAATGGGACCGCCGCCCTGAAACGGAAGCTGCACATGGCCATACGGCTGCGCACACAGGCCGTTTCGCTCGTAAAAATGCTTGCGGCGGCAGGTAATCTCATCGTCCGGCGGTTCGATCTCCAGAATCAAAGGCTTGTCCTGCGTCAGCAGCTGCCGGAGAATCGTGCTGCCAGTCCCGTGGCCGCGCAGAGACGGCTGAACAGCAAAATGCTCAAGATAGCAGAAGTCCTCTGTCTCCCACAAAAACACATCCGCCAGCAGCTTTCCGTCCTCGACTGCGCCGAGCGGGAAAAAGTCCGCGTCCTGCAAGGCGCGCAGGTGGTCTTCCCGCGTGCGCCGCTCGTTGGGCGGGAAGCTGGCTTCGTAAAGGGTAAACGACGCTTCAAGCAGCGGATGGGAAGCGCCGATGCGTTCAAAAATCATGTCTGATAAAAGTCTGCGACCAGCTGCCGGTCGTACAGCACGCGGGCGCGGAGCGCTTCGAGGCTCTCGAACCGCAGTTCGCCGCGCAGATGTTCTTCCAGCCAGACCGCAAGCTCCTTTCCATATAGATTGCCGGAGAAGCCGATCAGATTGGCCTCCAGCACCGGCGCAGACAGCGCGCCAAGCGTCGGATGGACGCCGATGTTGACGCAGGCGGGATAGCGCCTGCCGTCAAGCTCCGCCTCCGCGCGGTAGACGCCGAAGGCGGGGACGAGCACGTCCGGGGAAAACGGCAGATTCGCCGTTGGGAAGCCAAGCCCGGCTCCCCTGCCCGCACCCTTCTGCACGGTGCCGGTCACAAGCTGGCCGTGGCCGAGCAGACGCGCGGCGCTTTTACAATCGCCGGAACGCAGAAGCGCGCGGATGGCCGTTGAGCTGACGCACTGCCCGTCCAGCTGAATTTCCGGGATCACGTCGCAGCCGACGCCGAGCGCGCGGCATTTTTCGCGCAGCCGGTCGGGATTCCCCTGTCCCCGGTCGCCGAAATGGAAATCGTGCCCGCAGACCACATGGCGGGCGCGCAGCTGCCGGACGAGATAGTCCTCGATGAAGACCTCCCACGGCATATGCATCATCGCCTCGTCAAAGTGCGCGAAAATGACCTCTTCAATGCCGCAGAGCCTGCGCATGAGAAGCTCACGCTCGGCCATGGTATTGAGAAGCGGCACGGCCGTTCCAAACACGAGCGTATCCGGATGCGTATCAAAGCTCATGGCCGCCGGGGTAAGGCTAAGCTCCCGCGCACGCTCGCACGTTTTATTCAGAAGCGCGGCATGGCCCAGGTGGATGCCGTCGAAAAAGCCGAGGGCCAGAACGCGGTCATGTTGCAAGTGTGTTCACCTCGAAAAAGCTCTTGATGGTGGTAAGCAGCCCGTTTTCCACGCGGCCAAGCAGCAGAAACTCGCCGTCCTCGGCGTAGACGCGATAGGTTCCGGACCGGAACTGCCAGTTCCTGACCTGTGCGCCGTTTTTGAGCCTTGCAGCCTGTCCCAGTGTGACGATGAGCGGCGGATGTACCGAAAAAACCGCGTCGACGGGCATGAGAAGTTCCTGCGGATCGTGCTCCGCCGCAAAATCCAGCACCTGCTGCATGGTAACGGCCTGCGAAAGCGCAAAGCTTCCGGCCCGTGTCCGGCGCAGGGACGACATACAGCCGCCGCAGCCGAGCGCGCGGCCCAGATCGTGGCAGAGCGTGCGCACATACGTCCCCTTGGAGCAGCGGACGCGAAGAACATACTCCGTCCCCTCCCCTTCCAGCAGCTCCAGCTCGTGGATGGTGATGCTGCGGGGCTTCCGCTCGACCTCTTTGCCCCTGCGGGCCAGCTCATAGAGCTTCTGGCCGCCGATTTTAATGGCGGAATACATGGGCGGGATCTGCTCGATGGGGCCGAGGAAGCGCTGGAGCGCGGCCTGCACATCCTCCCGCGTGACGGTCACGGGATGCGTTTCGAGGACAGTCCCGCTCGTGTCCTGCGTGTCGGTCACAACGCCGAGGCAAAGGCCTGCGATGTATTCCTTTTCCGCTGATTCCAGAAATTCCGCCGCCCTTGTCGCGCGGCCGATAAAAATGGGCAGAACGCCGGTTGCCATCGGGTCGAGCGTGCCGCCGTGGCCGACGCGGCGTTCATGAAATACGCCGCGCAGCTTGGCCGCCACATCCTGACTCGTCCAACCGGCGCTCTTGTCGATCACAAGGATTCCGTTTGCCATAGGTTCTCCTCAAAGCTTCACGCCGCTGTCGCGCAGCGCCTGCAAAATGGCTGCTTTCGCGCCCTCGACGCCGCCGGGGACGCTGGCTCCCGCCGCAGCGGCATGGCCGCCGCCGCCGAGCAGACCGCAGATCTTCGCCGCGTCATACGGCGCTTCGGTGCGCAGGCTGATCTTGCCGAGGCCGTCCTCGACCTCGCGGATCATGACGCCGATCCGCACGCCCTCAATGCTGCGGGCGAAGCCGGAGATCGAGTCCAGATCGTCCTCCGTGGCGGAGAATTCCGCAAGCAGACGCTTGGGCATGACGCACACGCCGACCGTTCCGTCTGCGTAAAACTCCATCGTCTCCGTCAGCTTTGCCTCCATCCGGAGGCGGGAAAAGCTCTTGGTATCGAAAAAGAGCTTGTTGATGGGATACACGTCCGCGCCCGCCTCGATCAGCGCAGCGGCCGTGCGGTGGGTATTGGACGTAGTGTTGGAAAACTTGAAACAGCCCGTATCCGTCGAGATCGCCACATACAGGCACTCCGCGATCCGTTTTGTAACGGTCACGCCAAGCTCCAGCAGGATCGCGTGGATGATCTCGCCGCAGGCGGCCTTGTCCGCCTCGACGAGCTTCGGGCAGGCAAGAGAATTGCTGCCGTGATGGTCGACCGCGCAGACGGGCGTGAGGCCCATACGCACCGCGTCGAAGGACAAAAGGCCCTCGGACGCGATATCCGCCGAAATGACGGTCGCGCCTGCGGGCAGCGCCTCGCAGACAAGCCCGTCCAGGAACGGATCGAAGCGGGGCGTGAACTGCTCGTTCGTCAGGACGAACGCCGTCTTGCCCAGCTGCCGCAGGCCGAGGCACAGCGCGCCTGCGCTGCCGATGGTGTCGCCGTCCGGGCGGCGGTGGGTCAGGATGACAAAGTTGTCATGTGCGCGCGCAAACGCGCAGAATTCAGCCCTCGTCATTGGCCTTCTCCGCCTCCCGCGCAGCCTCCTGCCGTTCGAGCTTCTCGAGAAGATCGAACATATGCGCGCCGTATTTGAGCGAATCGTCGAGCGTGAAGACAAGCTCCGGCGTATAGCGCAGCTGCAGACGGCTGCCAAGCTCGCGCCGCAGCCAGCCGCCCGCGGACTTCAGGCCGCGCAGCGCGTCCTGCGACCGGGCCTCTTCCAGCACGCTCACATAAATTTTACTGTAGCGCAGATCGGGCGTGGTGTCCACGCGCGTGATGGAGATCATGGTCTGCACCCGCGGGTCCTTCAGCGAGCGGATCAGCTCCGCCAGCTCCCGCTGGATCTCCTCGTTGATCCGGCCAATTCGGTTGGAAGCCATAGTACCTCCTTGTAAACAATCAGGTTGGCCAGCGCCGATTTTCCGGCGCTGACCATACCGTCCTTACTCCTTGATCTGCTCCATAACGAAGCATTCAAAAATGTCGCCTTCCTTAATGTCGTTGAACTTCTCGATCGACATACCGCATTCGTAACCGGCCGCGACCTCCTTGACCGCGTCCTTGAAGCGCTGCAGGGAGCCGAGCTTGCCCTCATGGATGACGATATTGTCGCGCAGAACGCGGACAGACGCGTCGCGCGTGATCTTGCCGTCCTTGACGTAGCAGCCCGCGATGGTGCCGATGGCGGAGACCTTATAGGTCTGACGAACCTCGGCGTGGCCGATGATGGCCTCGCGGAACTTGGGCGCAAGCATACCCTTCATGGCGTCGGTGATCTCGTTGATGGCATCATAAATGACGCGGTACATCCGCATATCGACCTTGTCACGCTTCGCGGCGGCCTGTGCCAGCTCGTTCGGGCGGACGTTGAAGCCGATGACGATGGCGTTGGACGTGGAGGCCAGCAAAATATCGGACTCGTTGATCGCGCCGACGCCCGCGTGGATGACGCGCACGCGCACCTCGTCGTTCGACAGCTTTTCGAGCGAAGCCTTGACGGCCTCGGCAGAGCCCTGCACGTCCGCCTTGACGATGAGGTTCAGCTCCTTCATTTCGCCCTCCTGCAGCTTGGAGAAGAGGCTTTCGAGCGTGACCTTCTGGTTGAGCTTGTTGGCGTCGTCCTTGATCTTCTGCTTACGCTGCTCGACCAGCTGACGCGCCATACGCTCGTCGGAAACAACGCTGAACTCGTCGCCGGGAGACGGGACCTCAGCAAGACCGGTGATCTCGACCGGAACGGACGGGCCTGCCTCCTTGACCTGCGCGCCCTTGTCGTTCGTCATGACACGCACGCGGCCCACAGCCGTGCCCGCAATGATAAGGTCGGACTGACGCAGCGTGCCGTTCTGGACAAGCAGCGTTGCGATCGGGCCGCGGTTCTTATCCAGACGCGCTTCAAGAACGCAGCCCTTGCCCGCACGGTTCGGGTTGGCCTTGAGTTCTTCCATCTCAGCGGTCAGAATGACCGTCTCAAGCAGTTCGTCGATGCCTGCGCCCGTCTTGGCAGAGATCTTACAAACCTCTGTTTCGCCGCCCCATTCTGCCGGGGTCAGACCGTGCTCGGTCAGCTGGGTCAGGATGCGGTCGGGATTCGCACCGTGCTTATCCATCTTGTTGACGGCCACGATGATGGGGATCTGAGCGGCCTTGGCGTGGTTGATGGCCTCGATGGTCTGCGGCATGATGCCGTCGTCAGCGGCGACGACAAGAATGGCGATATCGGTGCACATCGCGCCGCGCGCACGCATCTCGGTAAAGGCCGCGTGGCCCGGCGTGTCGAGGAAGGTGATGGGCTGGCCATTGATTTCAACGGTATACGCGCCGATGTGCTGCGTGATGCCGCCAGCCTCTCCGGCCGCGACCTTCGCGTGGCGGATATAGTCAAGCAGGCTCGTCTTGCCGTGGTCGACGTGGCCCATGACGACCACGACCGGCGGACGGGTGACAAGCTCGTCTGCGGTGTCCTGATGGTCGTCGAATAGACGCTCTTCGATGGTGACGATGACCTCGTGCTCGACCTTGCAGCCAAGCTCGGTGGCGACGAACTCCGCCGTGTCAAAGTCGATGGTCTGGTTGACCGTGGCCATGACGCCGTTTTTCAGCAGGCACTTGATGACCTCGGCCACCGTCTTTTTCATGCGGGAGGCCAGCTCGCCGACGGTGATCTCGTCGGGGATCTTGACGACCAGCTGCGCCTTCTTGGCAATTTCAAGCTGGAGGCGGCGCATTTTCTCCTGCTCCTCGGAGCGGGACTTTGTGCCGAAGCGCTTGGCCTGCTGCTGCTTTTTGTTCTTGCTGCCGATCTTCTGCTTGCCGCTGGAATAATTCTGCACGCGGTCGGAGACGAGCGAATCGACGCGGTCATCATAACGGTCGGCATTGACCGTGACGGCGCTGGTGTCGATGACGCGGCGCTCGCGCTTGCGCTCGGGCTGCGGCTGCTTGGCGGCAGGCTGGGCAGCAGTCTGCTGCGGGCGCGGCTGGTTCTGGCCGCCCTGCGGCTGCGCCGGGCGCTGGCCGTTCTGCTGCGGACGCGGCGCATTCCCCTGCTGCTGCGGGCGCGGCTGGCTCT
>HF990615.1:8686-9637 GCA_000432135.1 Firmicutes bacterium CAG:124 | reverse complement strand
CCATAGAAAGAAGGGGTTGTTCTGCTGTATCTCGGGCTGCTGCTTCTGGCCGGTATTTTGCAGGGCGTCATGGTTTCGCTCAATGGCCAGATGGGCAATTATTTCAGTCTGTTCGGCATCTGCTTTTTTGTGCACGCGATCGCGCTCGTGCTGCTGCTTGCATATCTGCTGGCAAAGCGGCAGACGCTGCGGTTCGCGGGTGCGCCGTGGTACGTGTATCTGGTCGGCGTGATGGGCATCGCCATCGTCGCCTCGTCCAGCTGGTGCACACTGCACGTCGGCGCGAGCGCGTTCATGGCGCTTTCGACTGCCGGACAGCTCGTCTCCTCCGCGCTGATCGACCGGTTCGGCCTGTTCGGTATGCCAGTCACGCGCATCCGGAAGCGGCAGTTGCCGGGGTACGCGCTGGTGCTGCTGGGCGTGCTTCTGGTCGTTCTGAACTGAGGGAGGGCTGCAAAATGATCTATTATCTGACCGCCTTGATTAACGGCTTTTTCAACTCTGTCAACCGTATGACGAACGTCCGCGCCGGAAAGCTGTTCGGCACGGCAAACGGTGCGCTCATCAACTATGTGGAGGCGACGGTTCTGTCGCTGCTGCTGATGCTCGTGCTGAAAAACGGGAAGGAGCTGTCGTGGGGCTATATTGTATCCGTCCCATGGTGGGTGTATCTCGGAAGCATCTGCGGGCTGCTGGCGCAGCTTCTGCAGATCGTCGGGACGCTGCGCTCGAACACGCTCGTTTCGTCAATTCTCATGCTGGCAGGCAATCTGGGGATGTCGCTGACGCTCGATTACGTGTTTTACGGAACGTTCAGTCTGCTGCGCGCCGCCGGCATCTTCCTCATTCTGGCCGGTATGGCCTTGGTGGAAAAGGAGAAAACAGCAGAGGCGCAGACTGCAGCTGAAGAAAAGTAACGATCCGCGTGCGGAACAAGCAGCAGCGCGGCGC
>HF990615.1:5111-8656 GCA_000432135.1 Firmicutes bacterium CAG:124 | reverse complement strand
GGCTGTCCGGTTGAAGGGACAGCCGCGCTGTTCTTGTTTTATTTCGCGCCCGGATACAGGCATTCAATGCCGTGCTCGGCAAAATAATCGAGCCATGCTTTGCTGGGCGCGGCGTTGGTCACGATGGTGTCAAACACGTCCAGCGGAGCGATGTCGATGAACGAGATCTTGTCGAACTTACTGCTGTCGAGGATCAGGATCCGCGTTTTCGCGCAGCGCAGCATGGACTGCTTCGTCTGCGAGTGGAACTCGGAGGAATCCGTGACCCCGGATTCCAGATCGATGCCCTTGCAGCTCATCACGGCCTTGTCAACGTGGTAGCGCCGCAGTGCCTGCTGCGTCTGGTCGCCGACGAGGGCCAGCGATTCCGGCTTGAGCCGCCCGCCGGTCAGGAGGATCGTCCAGCCCTCCACGTCGCTCAGCTCCACGACCAGCTCGACCGAATTCGTGATGACGGTCAGGTTTTTCTTTTCCTTGAGCTTTTTTGCCAGATATAAGGATGTGGAGCTGTCGTCGAGCATCAGATGGTCGCCGTCCTCTATGAGGCGGCTGGCAATGGCTGCGATCTGATTTTTCGCT
Source organism: Firmicutes bacterium CAG:124 (assembly GCA_000432135.1). Classification (GTDB taxonomy): domain Bacteria; phylum Bacillota; class Clostridia; order Oscillospirales; family Oscillospiraceae; genus CAG-170. The sequence goes on along the minus strand of HF990615.1, from coordinate 8,077 downwards.
TCCACGTTGGTCTTGTTCCGGATGGTATAGGACAGGTCTGTCTTCGTGCTGTTGCCGAGGATCGCGCCGCCGTAGGTCTTGGTGGCGTATCCTTCCTTTTCCAGCTTGTCCAGATCGCGGCGGATCGTCTCCTCCGTGACATGATAATAGGCGGCAAGGTCGCTGACGAGGACGCGCTGCTCGGCGCGGAGCTTGTCGAGGATCTCATTTTTTCTCTCGATAGCCAGCATTTTAGGATCCCTCTTCTTTCCTGTGGCAATCCCACATAAAACAACATCAGTATAGCACGTGTGGTGTGGGAAAGCAAGCAGAGCTTTTCGCGGAATGGAAGAAAAAGTTGCGCAAAGCAGCCGATTCCGCTTGAAAAATGCGCTGCTATCTGATAAATTAAAGAAGTCGAATTATGTAAATCAATGTCGAAGCTGGAGCGTTTGTGCCATGGTCTTTTCCAATCTGATCTTTCTGTATCTGTTTCTGCCGGTCTGCCTCATTGCGTATTTCTTCTGCCCGGGCATCCGCGCGAAGAACGCTGTGCTGATCCTGTTCAGCCTGATCTTCTACGCGTGGGGCGAGCCGGTCTATCTGCTTCTAATGATCGCCTCCGCCGCGGTCAACTGGTACTTCGGCCTGCTCATCGAGCGCAGGCGGAAAAAGATTTTTCTGATTCTTGCGCTGGTATTGGATCTCGGCTGTCTGGCGGTATTCAAATACGCGGGCTTTTTCGTGGAGAACCTGAACGCGGTTTTCGGCGCGTCCATCCCCGTCCCGCAGATCGCGCTGCCCATCGGCATCTCCTTCTATACCTTTCAGGCGCTTTCCTATACGGTCGACGTCTGGCGCGGCGATGTTCCGGCGCAGCGCTCGTTTGCAAAGCTCCTGCTCTACATCTCGCTCTTCCCGCAGCTGATCGCCGGGCCTATCGTCCGCTATTCGGATGTCGCCGCACAGATCGACGACCGGCAGTTTGACGCCTCCGAGGCGTTCTACGGCGCGACGCGCTTCTGCATCGGCCTTGCCAAAAAGGTGCTTCTGGCCGACGCGGCGGGCAAGGTCGCCTCGCAGATCCTGGACGGCAGTCTCGCGTCCAACACAACAGTCGCCGCGTGGCTCGGCATTCTGCTGTATACGTTTGAAATCTATTTTGATTTCTCCGGCTATTCCGACATGGCCATCGGCATGGGGCGTATCTTCGGCTTCAAATATATGGAGAACTTCCGCCTGCCGTATACCGCGGTGTCCATCACCGATTTCTGGCGGCGCTGGCACATTTCGCTCTCCTCCTTCTTCCGCGATTACGTCTATATCCCGCTGGGCGGCAAGAAAAAGCACAGGCTGCTCAATATGGCGATCGTCTGGGCGCTGACGGGGATGTGGCACGGCGCAAGCTGGAACTTTGTGCTCTGGGGGCTGTATTTCTTCGTGATCCTCACGATTGAAAAGCAGGTGGGAGAAAAATCGATGCGGCGCGTGCCGTATCTGCTGCGCAGGCTCGGCACGATGCTGCTGATCATCTTCGGCTGGAACATTTTCTATTACACCGACATGACGCGGCTCGTGCAGAACTTCGGCGTGATGTTCGGGCTTTACGGTGCAGGCTTTTCCAACGCGCAGGCCGGCATCCAGCTGACGAACAATCTGCCGCTGCTGCTCCTCTGCGCCATCGGCGCAACGTCCATCCCGCGCAATCTCGGCAGCCTGTTCGGCGGCGTGTGCGCGCAGGGCGGAAAAAAGAGCGGGCAGATCGTCTATGCCGCCGTTTCGTTCGTGTTTGACGCGGCGCTGCTCGCGCTGTCCACGATCGCGCTGGTCGGCTCGACCTATAACGCGTTTTTGTATTTCCGGTTTTAAGGAGGCGGGCTTATGAAAAAAGTATATACGGCGCTTCTGCTGATCCTGCTTGCCGCCATGTTCTCGGTCGGGGTCTATTCGCTGGCCGACTATGACGCGACAGGCTCCGTGTCCGAAAAGCGGGAGTTCGTCAAGCCGGAATTCTCCGTCAAATCGCTGCTGGACGGGACGTATATCCCCGCGCTGGAGCAGTATTATTCCGACACATTCCCGGGCCGCGAATCGCTTCTGAAAGCGAACAGGACGCTTAATAAATTCTATTATTATTCCGGCAGCGGTGAAGACAGCGTTCTGATTCTCAACCAGACGGATTCTGCCGCACAGGGCGGCGAATCGCTTGACGCCGTGCAGCGGGCCAACGGCCAGACCCCGCAGCCGGAGCAGACAGAGCCTGCCGCGCCGGATACAACGCCGGAACCGCAGCCAGATACAACGCCGGAACCGGCAGATTCGACGCAGCCGCCCGAACCGCCGGAGGAGCAGCCCGAAGAGCAGCCGGAGGCCGACCCGGAGCTTGACACGCCGGAGGAATCCGACGCCAGCTACGCTGGCTCCGTGGTCGTCGTGGGCGACCGCGCGATGGAAATTCCCACACGGCTGGACGATCTCATCACCAGCTACGCGGACGCGATCGACAATCTGGCCAGCGCCATGGGTCCCGACGTGCGCACGATCTCGCTCATCACGCCGAACGGCGGCGAATTTTACTCGCCTGAGAGTCTGCACACCGGTGAGCACAGCCAGAAGGACATGATCGAGTTCTGCTACAGTCAGATGAACGACAAGATCGTCACCGTCGACGCCTATTCCAAGCTCCGCAGCCACACAGACGAATATATTTATTTCCGCACCGACCACCACTGGACGCAGCTGGGGGCATATTATGCCTACACCGCCTTCTGCGAAGCCGCAGGCTTTGAAGCCGTTCCGCTGGAGCAGTTCCAGACGGGCCGCTACGACACCTTCCTCGGCTCCATGTACGGCTTCACCGAGGGATATCCGCAGAGCGAGGTGCTGAAGCAGCACCCGGATTATCTGGAATACTATCTGCCCATCGCCGACACCCACGCGCGGTATTACGCAAACGGGAATCTCGAAAACGGCACGCCGGTGAGCGT
>HF990615.1:0-5090 GCA_000432135.1 Firmicutes bacterium CAG:124 | reverse complement strand
GCCGGTGAGCGCCGTGTATACGGAGCTGGGCGATTCCGTTTCGAATAAATATCTCTGCTTCATCGGCGGCGATACGCCCATCTGCATTGTCGAAAGCGACGTGCCGGGGCCGACGTGCATTGTATTGAAGGAATCCTACGGCAACGCGTTTGTGCCGTTCCTCACGAGCCATTACGGACGCATCATCGTCATCGACCCGCGCGAATTCAACCGCGACGGCAAGCCGAGCCTGAATCTGGCCGAATTTGCCGCCGATCAGGGCGTGGACGATCTGATCGTCATCAACTATCCCTACATGATCAACAGCAAGGCGTTTATCCGCTATCTAAACGCCTTGGCAGGCGTACAATAAATTTATGAGGTGAACGTTATGGAATACCGGAAGCTGCCCCATGGGGACGAGCAGATCAGCGTGATCGGCCTTGGAACCTCCGTCGGCTGAGAGCACTCTGTGCAGAACGTCGGCTTTGGCTTCATGCACTGTCTGGATGAAATCGGTGATTTGGAGGATTACGAGCGGAACGGCATTCTGCGCAATCTGCTTGACCTGAAAGCGCAGGAGCGGGACTATTCCGTCATTGCCACCCTCACGCCGAAGGACACGAAGGGCACGTGCGTATACTGCAAGCACTGCCACCCCTGTCCGGCAGGACTGGATATCGGCCTGATCAACAAGTATTACGACCTGTCCCGGCTGGGCGACGTGCTGGCGAAGGAGCGTTACGGATGTGGGTCTGCCGCTTGCCGGTACACATTGCCCCGGCAGGATGCACCGTTTTTTACGAAACTCCGCGGCGAATTCATAACTTCCCAACGGGCCGATGTGGGCATCGGCCCCTACAAGCGCATTGGGATGTCCCTACGGATTCGCCGTGGTTTTTTTAATAAATCCACGGCATCCCGCCGGGCGGAGCAAAGCCCCGCCCCTACCAACTACGGTTGGTTGACGCGTTCAAACAAAGAAAGGAGCTGCCATGCGCTCGATGCTGCCTGACCGGGACGTTCTTGTCCGGACGATCCGCATTCCGGCAGCGCACGGGAGTATCCCGGCGCTGCTGCTCTTGCCGCGCAGTTCGGCTTTGACAGGGTGCTCTGCGTCTGCGATGCGGACAATGCCGCGTCCGAAACGGTCATTTTGAAAAACGGCGGCGTTCTGGAAGACGAACGCTATGACCCGGAAGAGGCCGTCACCGTCAGGCGCTACTGAATCGATCTTCCCAAATAAATAGAGGCCCGGTGGGAAGCGCTTCTTCTCTCCGGGCCGCTGTCTGTTATATGGACGGCCAAATGTAATGTATTGATAATTCCCGCCCCATCTGTTACAGTATAGAAAAAAGCAAGGAGCACACTATGAATATTCTGATCTGCAATGTCGGCAGTACGTCGCTGAAATACCAGCTGTTCCGTATGCCTGAGGAGCTTGTGCTGGCTTCCGGCGGGGCTGAGCGTGTCGGCGCGGGCGAGGGGCGGTTTTACGCCAAAACGCATGAAAACGGCGCGCTGACCGACGAAAGCGCTGTCTTCCCCACGCACCGCGAGGCCATTGCGCGTATGCTGCGGCAGCTGACCGACACGGTTCTTCCCGATCTGTCCGCGCTGGACTGCGTGGGCTTCAAGGTCGTGTTGGCAAAGGGCATAAGCGGCGTGCAGGTTCTGACGGACGATGTGCTTTCCAGCATGGAGGCGTTCAGCTCCATCGCACCCGCGCACAATCCGCCGTATCTCGCCGCCATCCGGCAGTTCCGTGCGCTGCTGCCCGGTACGCCGCTCATCGGCGCGTTCGAAACGGCGTTCCACCGCACCATGCCGCCGGAGGCGTACTATTATTCCATTCCGATCGAGATTTCCCGCAACTATGACATCCGCCGCAACGGCTTCCACGGCGCATCCATCGAATATATGACCGAGTGGACACAGGAGCGGATGGAACGGGAGGACTTGAAGCTCGTCGTGTGCCACCTGGGCGGCAGCGGGAGCATCTGCGCCGTCAAAAACGGAAAATCGCTCGATACCTCGCTTGGCCTGACGCTGCAATGCGGCACGATGCACAACAACCGCTGCGGCGATATCGACCCCTATATCATCTTCTATCTGGTCGAATCCTGCGGCATGACGCTCGAGGAGGTCAAGCAGATGCTCCAGACGAGGAGCGGACTTTACGGGATGTCCGGCGGAGCGGGCCGCGATCTGCGCGACGTGCAGGCGGCAGCCGAGGCCGGAAACGAGGACGCGGAGCTGGCCATCCGCGCATACTGCTATTCGATCAAAAAATACATCGGCGCATACGCCGCAGTCATGGGCGGGCTGGACGCGATCGTCTTCGGCGGCGGGATCGGCCTGAACAGCCCGCTCGTGCGGGCGCTAAGTCTGGAGGGTCTGGAATTTCTGGGTGTCCGGCTCGACGGCTTCAAAAACCGTATGGCGATCGCCGGAATGGATATCTCCATGGAGGACGCCCCCGTCCGCGTCTTCACAGTCCATACCGACGAGGAGATCATCGTCGCCCGAAAGGCGGCGGCACTGTTGGCTACACATTGATAAGCAACTTCATCCGAGAGCTGTTTCCGGCAGCTCTCGGATTTTTTTGAAGAAACTTGGGACAGAGGTGAGAGTTTTTTCGATTTCATGTACCTATATAAGTGAAAGAGCCTGACTTCAGGAAAAGGAAAGGAGGCTTCCACCACTATGTACGATACCGCAAGACGGGTCGCACTCGTCAAGCAGCGGGTGCGGGAAAACACCCGCCGGAGGCAGCGGCGCGAGGCAATAAGCCTCTCCGCTTTCTGCCTGATGTTATTCACGGCACTTGCCGGGGCGGCGGACGCACTTATCGTGCGGGGACAGACCGCCGCACGGGGCATGTTCGGCGCGATGCTGCTGCGGGAGGACGCGGGCGGCTATGTGCTGGTAGGCGTTGTCTGCTTTGCCGCGGCGGCGGCGATCACCGCGCTGTGCTTCCGGCTCAGGAACAGAGAAAAACAGAAAAAAGGCGCGGCGGACAAGCACGCCCGACACGAACAGGAGGAGAAAAGCCAATGAAAAAACGAATACTCAGCATCCTGCTCCTATGCTGCATGGTTCTGACGCTGCTGCCGACAACGGCGTTTGCGGCGGATGAGCTACCGGATGTCAAGCTTTCCATTCCAACGACGTTTGACAAGACAGTGTACCTTACAAATCAGAAAAAAGAATTGAAAATCACGGACAGCAAGACCTATCTGATCAAGGGCTCCGCAGATCCGAACTGGTATTTTCAATACCGGATCAAAATCGATGGCGGGCGCAAGAAAATTACGCCGCACATATTTCTGGACGGCGTCCGCCTTCAGGCACCCAAGGACGGCCCTGCCATCGAGCTTTACGGCGGCGCCTCCGCCTGTCTGTACTTTATCGGCAACGACAGCGAGCTGATCGGCGCGGAGAATTTCGCCGCGCTGCAGAAAAACAAAACCGATGGTCATCTCCGGGTTCTGGTGCAGACGGGGACAAAGCTCACGTGTGAAGGCGGCAGGTATGGCGCTGGCATCGGAGGCTCAAAGGTCGGAATCAAGAAATTCTCGCAGGGACACGGCATGAACCTTCATTTCGGCTCTCTGGCGACGGATATCTATGGCGGTGAGATTCTTGCGACCAGCGGCGTATACGGTGCTGGTATCGGCGGCGGTCAGGGCGGCGTCGGCGAGCAGATTTATGTGTATTCCGGCAAGCTGATGGTGCGGTCCGTTTCGGAAGGCGCAGGGATCGGCGGCGGTCAGGGCGGCCCCGGACGCTTTATTTATATCAAGGGCGGCACGGTGAATGCCGGCAGCGAGTCAGGCGGAGCAGGAATCGGCAGCGGCGATCAAGACGGACAGAACAAGTCGGAAGATGCGCATCATATCGAGATTTCCGGTGGAACGGTCGAAGCTTGGAGTAACTATGCCGGTGCAGGAATCGGTGGCGGAAGAGACGGTTCGGGCTATGACATTTCCATCACTGGCGGCGTGGTGAGGGCGCAGGGCTACTTTGGTGCGGGCATCGGCGGCGGCATGAACGGCAACAGCGGGAACATTCTAATCAAGGACACAACGCTGACTGCGCTGGCCCTTCCGCTTTATTCGAGTCCCGATTATACAGCGCTGTCTGCATCTGCGGTCGGAAGAGGCTCGAACCGGGTGCACTACCAGATAGTGATGCAAGATCAGGAATTTGCAATGTCTATAGAAGAGAACATCAAAATCGGAGCCTCAAACGGGAAGTCCGTGTGGCTGAGCGCGACAGGGTGGCAGTGGCGCCACAACCAGGAACCGAAGAAGTACTGGTACTGGGACACCACAACGGAGCTTCTTATCCCCAACGAAAATGGGCGCGTGGACCTGCAACGGCTGAGCCTGCCGTATGCCTACAATTACGGCAGAGTAATCAGCAAGCTGGAGCTGCGCTGCGAGGAAAGCACATGTAGCCATGAATTTGGCTGGGCGATCAGGGACGACTGCCACATCTGGGCCTGCATGAAGTGCGGCGCACGAGACCCCGCCGCGGAAATGTCCAAGCAAAACGGAAAGCACATCCCCGGCGACTGGAGCAATCAAAAGCAGCTCTGCACTGTGTGCGATCATGTGCTTGAGAGGGACACGAAAGCCCCGGTTATGGAAACTCTGACGGACGGCGAAAGCTACACCGTCGAGGATACCCTCGATGGAAAGCCCGGCGCGTACACATTCACCGTGATCGACCCGGCTGCATCGGGAGAGACGTCTTCCGGCGTCAAGTCCGTGACCATCAACGGTGTGGAGCAAGACGGCCCCACCTATCGTCTCCCCGCACCCGACGGCGGCAACAATGACGCGGGAGCGGAATATACCGTGGTCGCAACTGACAACGCGGGAAATGAGACTACGGCGACAGTCAGAACATACAGGCGACACCATGAGCACAGCTACGGCGACTGGAGCAAGGACGGCACGAGCCACTGGCACGAATGCACCGACGATGACTGCCCGAATAGGGAAGAAAGCATCAAGGACAAGGCCACGCACGTCTACACCGATGACGCGGATACGACCTGCGATGTTTGCGGCTACGAGCGCACCGTCACGCCGCCCGCCCAC
>HF990614.1 GCA_000432135.1 Firmicutes bacterium CAG:124 | reverse complement strand
ACGATATCGGTGCGGGAAATCGAAAATAAAAATCGCAGCAACAATATCGAAAGGAGGTGACAGTATGAACAAACTACACACTATCAATGCGGAAGATCTGCAAAACAGGACATATGAACCGACGCACTTTCTGGTAGATGAGCTTATTCCAGAGGGCTTGCACATCCTCGCGGGCGCACCGAAGATCGGCAAGTCTTGGCTGGCTTTGTGGCTCTGCTTATGCGTTGCACAGGGGCAGCCGCTGTGGAATTTTGCAGTAACGCAGGGTGAAGTGCTGTATCTCAGTCTTGAAGATTCGTTCCAGCGTATCCAGACGCGGCTCTTTGATCTGACGGAAGATGCGCCGCCGACGCTACATTTTACAATCATGGCTGATACATTAAAACACGGTCTGGAGCAGCAGATCGAGCAGTTTTTGAACGAACACCCCAGTACAAAACTGGTTGTCATTGATACTTTGCAGCGCGTCCGCAGCGTAGGCGGTGACAGCAATCTGTACGCAAATGACTATCAGGACATCGGGCTTTTGAAACAGCTTACGGACAAGCGGCACATCGCGATTCTCTTGATTCACCATCTGCGCAAGCTCCACGACGACGATCCGATGAATATGATCTCCGGCTCGACGGGCTTAAGCGGCGCGGCAGATTCGACCTTTGTTCTCCAGAAAAATTCGCGTCTTGCCAACATTGCCTCGCTGCACTGCACCGGGCGGGACATCGCAGATCGCACGTTAAAACTGGAATTCGGAGAGGAAGATCACGTCTGGAAACTGCTTGAGGACAGCAAAACTTGCAGCGGCGCTTCTAAGATTTCGGCACTTCAAATCGAAAATCTTCTCTCTGAACTTCTACAAAAAGAGACCGAAATCAGCGCCCCTGCGAAAGTGCTGTTGGAAAAGATCGACCCTGCCGGAATCGAGGGTTGGACACCGAACAGCTTTTCGCATCAAATCCGAAAAAGCGTTGACGCTCTAAGGAAAAACGGCATTTTCGTATCATTCCGAAAGAGTAACGGCGAGCGCCTCATCTGCCTGAAAAGGGTCGATGGTGCCGATCTTCCCACCGTGGAAAAAATCGACCCTATCGACCCTGCTGGCGTACCGAGCACCCGCAGTGCGCCGTGAGGCGCGTGTCGCCGCTGTGTGCGGTTTTCTGCCCAGACTGCGAGTGTGTGCGCGGCGCAACGGGAAAAGCCAACGTTGCGCCAACGTGCGGACAATGTGAAAAAACGCAGGCGCAATACGCCAAACCAACGCAGAGAAGCCCCGCCGCGGCGGGAAAAATCCTCCCGTTCGGGAGGAGCCAGCATCGCATTTGGCTAGTCGCCG
>HF990613.1:2533-12218 GCA_000432135.1 Firmicutes bacterium CAG:124 | reverse complement strand
CCTTCGTCGCGAACGGCTGTGACCGGCATCGGCCTCTACGGCCAAGCGGGTAAGTGCATACGGATTCGCCGAAGATTTTCGATAATTCGGTGTATCCTGCCGGGCGGAGCAGAGTCCCGCCCCTACCAACTGCATTTGTTTTGCCGTTTTTTTGCATAAAACAAATGCACCGGTCTTAAGTTGATGACATTGCCCCTTTGCGAAAGGGGGAGCCTTTGGCGCTGCAATCGAGCAAAAAAGACTTGACAAACATCCGGAATCGGACTATACTGCAATGGTCTGATTTCGGACAGTTGGGAGGCGCGGATATGAACCGGGTTTTTGATCAGGCGCTGATGGCGTACAACAAAGAGACGAAAAAGCTGGACGATCTCTATCGGAGCGCGGCGAAGACCTGCGGCATGGCCGAATGCGCGTTCTGGATCCTCTACACGCTCCGCGTCGAGGAAAAAAGCTTTACACAGGCGGAGATCTGTGAGTTCCTTGTCGAGCCGAAGCAGACCGTTAATTCAGCCCTCAAAAAGCTCGTCGCGGAGGGCTATCTTGCGCTTTCAGCCGGCACGGACCAGCGCAGCAAGCTCGTCCGGCTGACGCCGAAGGGGGAGCAGCTTGCACGCGAGCGCGTCGACCGCATCCCGGAGGCGGAGGCTGCCGCCCTGCGCGCGATGTCCCCGGACGACCGCGCGGCCTTTCTTCGCCTGACCCGGCAGTACCGCCTGCTCTTCGAGCAGCAGCTCAGAACGCTTTCATCACAAGGAGGAACGCCGCCCGACCCGGCGGCGCAGCAATAAGCAATGAAACAGCAGATCCGCTTGTCCGATCACTTTACCTATCGAAAACTGCTCCAATTTGTCTTCCCGTCCATTGTCATGATGATCTTTACGTCGATCTACGGCGTGGTGGACGGGCTGTTCGTCTCGAATTTTGCCGGAAAGACGGCCTTTGCGGCGATCAATCTGGTCATGCCGTTTATCATGGTGCTGGGCGGCATCGGCTTCATGATCGGCACGGGCGGCACTGCACTTGTCTCCAAAACGCTCGGCGAGGGCCGGCAGGAGGAAGCCAACCGCTATTTTTCCATGATGATCCTCTTTACGGCGCTGCTCGGCGTGCTGCTCTCGGTGACCGGCGTGGTGTTCATGCGGCCGGTCGCGCTGTTTCTCGGCGCAACGCCGGAGATGCTGGAGGACTGCGTGCGCTATGGCCGCATCGTCAATGCGTTCACAGCCGCGTTCATGCTGCAGAACGTGTTCCAGAGCTTCCTGATCGCGGCGGAAAAGCCGAAGCTGGGTCTTGCCGCGACGGTCGCGGCGGGCGTGACGAATATGGCGCTCGACGCGCTGTTTGTCGCGGGCTTCCGCTGGGGAATTGCAGGCGCGGCCGTTGCGACGGGCCTGAGCCAGTGCGTGGGCGGCCTGTTCCCGCTGGTCTATTTCCTCCGCCCGAATTCGAGCCGTCTGCGCCTTGTCAGAACGAGGCTGGAGCTGCGCCCGCTGCTGAACGCCTGCGGCAACGGCTCGTCCGAGCTGATGAGCAATATTTCCTCGTCCATCGTCAGTATGCTCTACAACTTCCAGCTGCTCAAATACATCGGTGAGGACGGCGTTTCAGCCTACGGCGTCCTGATGTACGTGCAGTTCATTTTCATTGCCATCGATATCGGCTATTCCATCGGCTGCGCGCCTGTCGTCGGCTTCCATTACGGCGCACAGAACCATGCCGAGCTGAAAAATATGCTCAAAAAGAGCGTTCTGCTGATGTGTGCCTCCGGCGCTGTGCTGACGCTGCTGGCAAGACTGCTGGCCGCGCCGCTGGCAAAGCTGTTCGTCGGGTATGACGAGGGACTCTATACGCTGACCTGCCACGCGTTCCGGCTGTTCTCGTTCGCGTTTTTGTTCGCGGGCTTCAATATCTTCGCTTCGTCGTTCTTCACAGCGCTTGGAAACGGGTTGATCTCAGCCGTGATCTCTTTCCTGCGCACGCTCGTGTTCCAGACAGCCTCCGTGCTCATCCTGCCGCTGATCTTTGACGTCGACGGCATCTGGTACGCCATCACGGTCGCGGAGGTCTTTGCAACGCTTATCTCCGTGATTTTTCTGTTTGCCAAGCGAAAAAAGTATCATTACATGGAATGTTCGCCCCACGGAAAAAAATAACGTGATTTTTGCTTGAAACGTGCTAGAATTGGAGACGGCCTGCCGAGGCGGGCCGTCGATTCATATCGAAGGGAGCCGGGATTATGTGGATTCTCTATGCGTTCGGGTCGGCACTGTTTGCGGGCTTGACAGCGGTGTTGGCCAAGTGCGGCATCCGAAAGACGGATTCAACGGTTGCGACTGCAATCCGGACAATCGTGGTTCTGGCCTTTTCATGGCTGATGGTGTTCATCGTCGGTTCGCAGGAACGGCTTTCCGCAATCAGCGAAAAAACGCTTCTGTTCCTGATTCTGTCCGGCCTTGCAACCGGCGCAAGCTGGCTGTGTTATTTCCGTGCGCTGCAGATCGGCGATATCAATAAGGTTGTGCCGGTCGATAAATCCAGCACGGTTCTGACTATCCTGCTTGCAGTCATTTTCCTGCATGAATCGCTGAGCATCGCAAAGGGCGCAGGCATCGTACTGATCGCGGCGGGTACTTATCTTATGATCGAGAAAAAGCAGTCAGACGGCGCGGCAAAGGCTGGAAGCAGCTGGCTTCTGTACGCGGCAGGTTCCGCCGTGTTCGCAAGTCTGACCTCCATTCTCGGCAAGATCGGCATTTCCGGCGTTGAATCGAATCTCGGCACGGCGATTCGCACGGGCGTAGTGCTTGTGATGTCGTGGATGATGGTATTCGTCACGGGTAAGGGAAAGCTTCTGCGCGCGGTGCCAAAGAATGAACTCGGCTTTATCTGCCTGTCCGGTTTAGCCACGGGCGGCAGCTGGCTGTGCTATTATAAAGCCCTGCAGGACGGCCCGGCGAGCGTCGTCGCGCCCATCGATAAGCTGAGCATTCTGGTGACAATTCTGTTCTCGTGGCTCGTGTTCCACGAAAAGCTGACGAAAAAATCGGCTGCCGGCCTTGTTGCTGTCGTCGGCGGAACACTGCTGATGCTGCTCTGATACAGGGAAGCTGGCGCGAAGCGCCTGAGGGGTTGCAGCATGCAGCAGCAAAACCAGAAGTCCTTCGGCGAATTCGTACGCACCGCGTAGGGGCCGATGCCCACATCGGCCCGGCAGAATGCACCGGTTTTACGGTAGCCTACGGCGAATTCGCAACTTCCCAACGGGCCGATGTAGGCATCGGCCCCTACATTCGAGTAGGCGTCTGTATCTGCTTTTCACAATTTTTCGCGCAGAACAGGCGCGGCAAGGGGAGGCTTATCACCACGCCGTGCATAAAAATCCCCTTTCCGCAAAAGCTGTCACAGAGGTGACGCTTATGGCAAACGACGAAACATTCCGCTACGATCCAACGCCCATGAACCATGCATTCCCCGGCCAGCCGGACGACTGCTTTGACATGGTCAACCAGTACGGCACGTACAACATTCAGAAGACTGCTGACACCGACAACGCCTATCCTGCCATTGCGCAGGGGATGCCGAAGGTCGGTCACTTCGCGCGCCGCAGCAAGGCAATGTTCGATCTGGCAGGCGGAGAAAAGACAAAATAAGCAAAAACCGGCGGAGCGCATCGCGCTCCGCCGACTTTGTGTTTATTCCCACGTTTGCCACACCTCCGGGCAGTATCCGGCGGTGGCTTGTCTGCCGTTGCGGACGATGGGCGTTTTCATCAGCTCCGGGTGGTCAAAGAGCTTATCTTCTTTTGCGCGCTTGTCATCCGTATAGCGCATCAGGTCGATCTCCGGGCTTTTGACCGACCAGTCAATCAGCGCGTCCACGCCGCCGACGGCACGCAGAACGCTGTCGAACTCGCCGCCGGACATCCCGAAGCGGACGAGATCGATCTGCTGGAATTTGATCCGGCGCTCCTTGAACCAGCGCTCGGCCTTTTTTGTGTCAAAGCATTTTTTCTTTCCGAAGATCTGGATGTTCATTTTATTCCTCCAGTAACCGCGTCTGTTTGTTTATTTTACCCCCCAAGAACCCGCTGATAACCGCAGACGATTGGATCGGCGGTTACTCAAGCATGGCGGCAGCCTCCGCCTCGGTGTCGGCGGAAAACAGAAACTGGCCCGCCGCGGTATAGACCTCTACATGACCTCTGACATAACGCATCGTAATTTCCATGACGCAGTTCCCCTTTCGGTTGATCTGCGGTCAGTATAGCATACGATGTGTCCAATAATCCGGACTTTCAAAAGTCAGACATCAATCATAAAAATCGCTTTCCCACTGCGCGTAGACGGTGCGGTTCTCCGTGGCCGTCAGATCGGTCAGCAGCTCGCCGGATTCCGTGTACCAGCCGAGGAAGACCTCGGTGTTGGATGTGGCGTCAAAGGACGGGTCATAGGTGCTGCCCGCCTCGTAGAACGCGATGTCGCGCGCCCGGTCGCCCTTTTCGGTCTGCACGAAGCGCACCCAGTAGAAGCCGTCGGACGAGCCGGAATAGTCGGCGTAGAGGAACACACGCAGCTCTGCCATGCGGCGGCTGACAAGCCCGTCGTGGATCACATAGTCCCCGCCCGATTCCTTCACGTGGCACCAGATGCCCATCGCGGAGGCCAGCTCGTTGGTCGAGTAGAATCCGGACTTGAGCAGGGCAGACAGCGCGCTGTTTTTCATCCAGCCGGAGCCGATGTTGTAGCTCAGGCTGATGAGCGCGTCATACTGATTGTCGCTCAGGGAAATACTGTTTTCTGTCAGGAAGCTGTCCAGCTTTTTCTCAAAGCCCTGCAGCATCTGGCGCAGAAGAACATCCGCCTGCGCTTCGGTGATGCCGTTGGGATATTCGTCCTTGCCGCAGGCGCTGCCGTAGCCGATGGAATACTGGGCGTAGTCCCAGGCGGCCTTCTCCTGAAAGCCTTCCTTCTGCTTGATGAAGTCGATCATCGGCTCGGTCGTGCGGAGCGTGATCTCCGCCGGGTCCTGCTCCGGGTCTGTGGGGATCACCGGGTCAAGGCTCTGATAGATGCGGTTGACGATCGCGGCGATCTCCGCGCGGGAGACGGACGCGTCCGGGCGGTACGTCCCGTCCGGGTAGCCGCCGACGATCCCGGCGGCGTAAAGCGCCTCGACATAGACGCTGTCAGTGTCGGTAAACGTGCCGTAGGTGCCGGGGTCAGACAGACCGAGCGCGTTTGCGGCAAGCTTGGCGAGCATCCCGCGCGTCATATTGACGTCCAGATCGGAAATATCCTGATAGCGCACAAGGAAGCCCTGATCGATGGCGAAATTCAGATAGCCTCTGGCCCAGTGGGAATCCACGCGCTCCGGCTCCGGGTAGCCCGCGGCCAGCAGGATCATCTTGAGCGACTCGCCGGTCGTGACCTTTTTGGTGGGGCGATATGTACCGTCGGGATAGCCGCTGACGACGCCGGATTCGGACAGCGTCATCACGTCCTCATAGAACCAGCTGCTCTCCGGTACGTCGGAGAAGGAAATATCGTATGCGCATACAAGCGTTGTCCCGGCCAGAAGAAGGGTCAGCGCCATGAAACCACAAAGCAGGCTGCGAAGTCTGGGTTTCATTCTGTCACGCTCCTTTCTTTGCATCAAATCGGGGATAGTATAACAGATTTGATTACAAATTGCAACTGTTTGGGCGAAACAACCAAACAGCAGCATATTTTATTGGTAGGAATTTACGTCGATCAGGGCCGTAATGCCCTTGTTCCTGCGATCCCTGGAGAACTCTGCAAGGACATAGGAGAGTAAGCGGCGGATAGCCGCGGAATTTTTGCAGACCAGCGTCAGCTGATAGCGGTAGGAATAATTGACGCGGACGACGCTGGCCGGTGCCGGGCCGAGCAGCTGCGCGGGTGCGCGGCAGTACGGCTCCTTCTGGAGATTGGCGGCCAGCGCGTCGCGCAGGCGGACGCTGGCCTCGATCAGTCCGCGCTCCTCCAGTCCTGCGACCGTGATGGTGAACAGATCAGAGAACGGCGGGCAGCTGCGCAGCTGCCGCATCTGCAGCTCCAGCTCGTAAAATGCGTCGTAATCCTGCTTGGCCGCAAGCCGCAGCACAGGATGCTCCGGCGTCATGGTCTGGATCATGGCGCAGCCCGCGTCCGCACCCCGTCCGGAACGGCCCACGACCTGCGTGATAAGCGAAAACGTCGTCTCGGCGGCGCGGAAGTTGTCGACATACAGGCTCATGTCCGCGTCGATGACGCCGACAAGCGTAACGGACGGGAAATCAAGGCCCTTGGCGACCATCTGCGTGCCGAGCAGAATGGGGATCTGCTGTTCGCGGAATTGTTTCAGCATCGCCTCATGTCCGCCTGCGGCGGGCACGGTATCGGCGTCCATGCGCAGAACCTCCGTGTCGGGGAACAGCGCCTTCAGCTCCTGCTCGACCTTCTGCGTGCCGCTGCCGATGGCCTTCATCGCCCCGCCGCATTTTTCGCAGCGTGCGTGCGCAGGCATGACATAGCCGCAGTAGTGGCACATCAGACGGCGGCCGGAGGAGTGGTACGTCAGATGGACGCTGCACCGCGGGCACTGCGGCACGTCACCGCAGTCCATGCAGACCAGATACCGGCTGTTGCCGCGCCGGTTCAGAAACAGGATGGACTGCTTTTTATCCAGGATCGCGTCACGGATGCCCTCTTCCAGTTCGCGGCTTAAATCCAGATCGTTGCCCGCGCGAAGCTCCTGCTTCATGTCGATGATGCGCGCGTCGGGCAGCGCGCGGCCATTGTAGCGGGTTTTGAGCGTATAGAGGCTGTAAACGCCTGTTTTGGCCAGATACATCGTCTCAATGGAAGGCGTTGCCGAGCCGAAGAGCACAAGCGCGCGCTCCTTCGCGCCGCGATAGAGCGCGATCTCCCGTGCGTGATAGCGCGGGGCGTTTTCGGATTTATAGGTATGCTCCTGCTCCTCGTCGAGGATCAGCAGGCCGGGATTTTGAAGCGGTGCGAAGACCGCCGAGCGCGTGCCGACCACGACGCGGGCTTCGCCGCGCGCGATGCGCCGCCATTCGTCATAGCGTTCGCCCACGCGCAGGCTCGAGTGGAGCACCGCGACGGTTTTTCCGAAGTGCGCGGTCATTTTATGCAGCAGCTGCGGCGTCAGTGCGATCTCCGGCACGAGCAGCATGGCGGAACGGCCCGCGTCCAGCGCACTTCGGATCAGCGCGAGATATACAGAGGTCTTGCCGCTGCCCGTCACGCCGTAGAGAAGCGCCGCGCCGGGTTTTTCCTGCGTCATCTGCCGGTTCAGACCGTCGAAGGCGATCTGCTGCTCCGCGTTCAGCGTCAGCGGCCCGGCGGGCGGGACGTCCTCGCGCTTCGGGCTGCGCAGCTGCTCCTGCTCATATGTCTCGATCAAGCCGAGCTTTGCGAGGCGGGAGACGGTCTGCATACTGGCGCCGGTCAGCTCGCATAATTCGCGGCAGGGGCCTGCGCCGACGGTGCACAGCAGGCGCAGCAGCGCCGCCTGCAGGGGGGCGGAGAATTGCTTTTTTGCGGCAAACTGCTCCGCTTCCTCCGCGCTGACAGCAAGTGCGGCGACCTTGATGGTCTTCTCGCTGGCCTTCTGCGTGAGCGAAGCGTCTGCGCGCAGCAGCCGACGCTTGCGCAGTGCCTGCACAGCGGCGTCGAACGCCTGCGGCGATTCAAACTGCTGCCGGAGCGTCCGCTCCGGCGCGCTGCCGCCGAGATCGGTCAGCAGCTGCACGAGCCTTGCCGCGCCGGAATTCGCCATGCCGGGCGGCAGCTTGTCCTGCGCGCCGGATACAAGCATCAGCGTCCGCTTTTCATCGAACCATAACCCGGCGGGAAGGATGGCCTTGACCGCGTCATAAAACGTGCAGAAATAGCGCTCCTTCATAAACGCGGCAAGGCGGAGCTGTCCGCCGGTAAGGATCGACGCGTCGTCCAGCATCTGCTCGACGGCCTTCAGTCCGGCAGCGACTCCCTCCTGCACGGATAAAACAATGCCCTCCGTCCGCCGGTTGCCGTGCCCGAACGGCACAAGCACCCGCATCCCGGCTGCCAGCGGCATATCCTCCGGCACACGGTAGGAATAGGGCCTGTCAATGGCATAAACCGCCGCCGCAACAGCCAGCTGTGCAACTCTGGACATGACCTGTTCCTCCTTTGTCTGGTGAAAGTTTGGACGCGCTTATGTCTCCGACGGCCCTGTCTTTTCTCTTGCAAGAGAAAGGACAGGGGAGAAAAGAGTGCTTGGACGCGTTTGGTGCATCCTGCCGGGCGGACAGAGTCGTCCGCCCCTACGAGATACGGGAAGCGATTGAAGCCTTTCCGTAGGGGCCGACGACTCTGTCGGCCCATTGGGCAGTTACGAATTCGCCGCAGATTCCCGTAAAAACGGTGCAACCTGCCGGGTCGATGTGGGCATCGACCCCTACAACTGGCGCGGGAGCGCCTTGGGGCGTCGGAAATTTTGAGCTCTATCAAGCTTCGCGGGAAAAGTCCAGAAAAGCTCTATCAAGCGTCGCGGGAAAAGTCCAGAAAAACCGAAGCGGTTTTTCTGGTCGGTTCAAGGGGGTTCCGGGGGAAATCGAAATCCCCCCCGGTCCTCAAATTGCAAACCAGCGAAGCGTTTGCAATTTGAAGAGGAAGAAACGGACTCAGAGGATAAGAGACTCCGCGAATAGCGGGGGCTCGTTCCGACGAGCCAGCGTTTTCTTTTGGAGAAGCAAAAGAAAATGCTGAACGGCAGTTGATGATTTCAAAAAGAGTTCTTACATTGACAGGTGCATCGTTGAGCACAGAAATGGTACGGATTCGCCGCAAATTTTCGAAAAAATAAGCTGATTCCGGCATTCAAAAGACCCGGCGCAGGCCAGCTGCCTGCGCCGGGATGGGTGCTCAGTGTCTGTATTTATCGTCAAGCTCGGCCTTGAGCTGGCCGGCAGCGACCTCGCGGATGGCGAGCGTGACAGGCTTTTCCTCAAGCGGCTCGTGCGTGAGCTCGGACTCAATGGACAGCTGACGGGCGCGGTGCGCGACGACGTTGACGAGCAGATAGCGGCTGTCAACATTCTTGAGAAGTTCCGACATGGCGGGGTAAAGCATTAGAGTTCCTCCTTTATGCAATGGATGCGATCCATCATTTTACACTTTTCTGCGGTCATGATCGCAAGCAGCTCCTGCGCCGCGTGCTCGACCGTATCGTTGACGACGAGATAATCGTATTGTCCGGCCTGGCTGTATTCCCATTTTGCCCGGTCCATCCGCTTTTCCATCAGCTCCGGCGAAACATCGCCGCGCGAAGCGAGCCTGCGGCGGATCTCGGCCATCGACGGTGCGGCCATGAAGACCAGAACCGCCTCCGGCAGGCGCTTTTTGATGTTCAGCGCACCGACCACATCCACGTCCATCACGACGTCGGTCCCGGCGGCAAGCGCGGCCTGAATGGGCTTTAGGGGCGTGCCGTAGTAGTTGCCGACGTATTCGGCGTGCTCCAGCAGCTCGCCCGCCGCGATCATCTGTTCAAATTGCTCCCGTGTGACAAAATAATAGCTTTTGCCATCGATCTCGCCGGGACGCATGGGGCGGGAGGTCGCGGAAACGGAATACTGCACCCGGTCACGCAGCTGCATGACGCGGTTCAGCAC
>HF990613.1:0-2511 GCA_000432135.1 Firmicutes bacterium CAG:124 | reverse complement strand
GTTCAGCACGGAATTTTTTCCGACGCCGGAGGGGCCGGAGATCGCAAACAGTTTTCCCTTCATGGCTGCAAATTCGTCTCCTCCGATGATTTTTCTTCCATACGCGCGCAGATCGTCTCGGGCGTGACGGACGAGAGGATCACATGGTCGGTGTCCATGAGCAGAACGGACTTCGTTCTGCGCCCGAACGAGGCGTCGAGCAGCATCCCGCGCTCCCGCGCTTCCTGCACGACGCGCTTGATGGGCGCGGAATCCGGGCTGACGACGGCGAGAATGCGCGCAGCGGCGACGGCGTTGCCGAAGCCGATCGAAATAAGCTTCATGTCTGCCTCCGGTTATTCGATGTTCTGCGCCTGCTCGCGGATCTTTTCCAGCTCCGCCTTGAGGTCGACGACGGTGCGGGCCTGCTCCAGATCGTTGCCCTTGGAGCCGATGGTGTTGGACTCACGATTGAATTCCTGCAGAAGGAAATCCAGCTTGCGGCCGATGGGGCCGCCGGCCGTCAGCATCTGGTCAAGCTGATTCAGATGGCTGCGCAGGCGGACCGTTTCTTCATCCACGGCGATCTTGTCGGCGTAGACGGCGGCCTCCTGCAGAATGCGGCTCTCGTCGATATTCGTCGCGCCGAGCACCTCCTGCATTTTTTCGGTCAGCCGGGCGCGATACTCCGCAAGCGTCACGGGGCTGCGCGCCTCGACCTTTTCCACAAGCGCCAGAACGGTCTTCGCGCGGCTGCGGAGATCGGCCTCCATGGCCGCGCCCTCCTTCTCGCGCATGGCGTTGAATTTGGCAAGCGCCTCCTTGACGACGGACAGAATATCGTCTGTCAGCTTCTGCTCGTCTTCCTCCTGCTTCTCAATCACAAAGACGTCGGGCATACGGGACAGGGCAGTGACGGAAATGTCGTCTCGGACGCCGTAATCGGAGGCGATGGACTTGAGCGCGGCCAGATACCCTTCCAGAACGGGCTTATTGAGTGCAATCTTGACGCTCGTATCCTCGGTGACATTAACGGTGATGAACATATCCAGCTTCCCGCGGTTCACGTTCGCCTTGACGAGCGACTTGACTGCATCCTCCGCAAAGCCATAGACGCGCGGGAGCTTGACGTTCAGATCCAGATAGCGGTTGTTGACTGCCCGCAGCTCGACGGTGATCTCACGTCCGTCGATGATTTTTTCCGCGCGGCCATAGCCGGTCATACTTCTAATCACGTTGTTTCCTCCATTTTCCTCAGGGCTGTTCGTCCGGCTCATCCGCTGCGGCAAGCGTTGCGGCGATGGAATACTGTCCGATGGCTCCGGCAGAGTCGAAGCCGTCGACATAGACTGTGACCGGAACCTGGTACGTTCCCTCCTGCGTATAGCCGCTCATGTCGGCGACGATGCGGATGCTGGTCGCGGAGATCCGCGACGCGTCAGCCGCAGCGGCGCGGATGGTGACCTGCACCTGCTGGGACAGGCTCGTAGCCTTGAATTTTTCCTCGTCAACGCCGACAAATACAATGTTTGTCGTGCGGAGCGTCTTGATCTGCTTGCCCTTGATGGTGATCCGGACGGAGACCGTCTCCTCGCCGGAGACGTTCTTGGCATCGTTCGGGATCAGAATGGCGCGTTCGACCGTTTCGTCGTTGCTCGGCAGCGTGGACAGATCGATGGGCTCAAGTTGGATTGAGTTGAGACCGTCGAGCACGGTGGAATCGCCGGAGAGCGTGATGGCCTTGGGCTCGTAGTCCCAATCCAGATCGGAAAGCTTCGCGCCGCCGCCCTCGGTGAACTGCACCTCGATGGGCACGACCTTATATTTGACGATCTTCATCGTGACCTCGATCGCGTCGGCGCTGAGCGTCAGCTGCGTCGGGTCGACCTGCGCGCCGTCCTTGTCCAGCAGCACGACGGGGACGGATTCAGTGATGGTCTTGTCCACATTGCTGCGCTCGATGGTGATCTGGACGTGGTCGACGGTATTGACGACCGATTCCGGGCCCTCGATGGTGATGGAATCAAAATCAAAGCTGGTGCTGTCGAGCATATAGCCCTCGGCGATCTTGACGCTGGAGAAATCGCCCCGCACCTCGACGGACTTGCGGATCTGCCGCTCGACGGTGAAGGTGATATTGGCAGGGGATTTGTCCATCTTTGTGATGGACGAGGCGGACACGGCGCTGGGGAGCGTGATGTCGTAGGACATGGTGTAGTCCTTCGTGCTGCGCACTTTGGACACGTCGATCACGGCCTTCAGCTCGTCCTTATGCTGGTCGAGCGTCTTGAGATCAGCGTTTTTGCCGTAAAAATGCACGGAGACGAACTCCTGATAGTCACCGGTGATGACAAGCCCGTGATCCTCGCGCAGGACCTCCGCGCCGGAGAACGTCACGGGGATATTGCCGATGGTCAGATCGACGTCCGGGTTCACGACGGTCATGACGTAGACCCATAGGCACATGGCCGCAAGGACGGAGACGATCAGGGAGAAGAGCTTACTTTTCATTTGGAACCGTCCTTCCTGCTG
>HF990612.1:23747-34293 GCA_000432135.1 Firmicutes bacterium CAG:124 | reverse complement strand
GTGCGTTGGGAGTTTTCAGATACACCCTAATTGAATTATTGCTCCTTCATCAGCTTGCGGCGGGCCAGATTGATCGTGCCCTCCTGCATGGAGCTGATCCATTGCAGGCTCCGGCCGCAGCCGTTGGCCACGCAGGAGTCCGCATCGTCCGCGATGGAGCAGGCGATCTCCGTGCGCTCGGAAATGAGCTTGTCAAAGCCGTAGAGCAGGCTGCCGCCGCCGGTGAGGACGATGCCGGTCTGCGCGATATCGGCTACCAGCTCTGGCGAGGAATGCTCCAAAACGGCGAGCACCTCGTCGACGATCTGCCGCGCCGGGCGCTTGAACGCATCGAGCATTTCCGTGGACGAGATCGTCACCTCGTTCGGAAGACCCGTCTTTGCGTCGCGGCCCTTGACGAGCATGGAAAGCTCCTGCGGGCGCGGGTATACGCAGCCGATGGTGATCTTGACCTCCTCCGCCGTGTTCAGACCGATGAGCATCCCGTAGTGCTTGCGCATATAGGCCGCAACGGCCTCGTCAAACGTGTCGCCCGCGACCTTGATGGAGGAGGACGTCGCAATGCCGTTCAGACTCAGAACGGCGATATCCGTCGTGCCGCCGCCGATATCGACGACCATATGGCCCTCCGGCCCGGAGATCGCCAGCTTCGCGCCAAGCGCAGCAGCGAACGGCTCCTCGATCAGATAGACGCGGCGCGCGCCGGCCTCCATTGCGGCCTGAATGACCGCGCGTTCCTCGACCTCGGTGATGCCGGACGGGACGGAGACGATCACGCGGGGCTTGACGAGCGTGAATTTGTTGATCTTCTTGAGAAACTGCTCAAGCATTTTCTCCGTCATTTCATAGTCGCTGATAACGCCGTCGCGCAGCGGGCGCACGGCGACGATGTTGCCGGGGGTGCGGCCAAGCATATTGCGCGCAGCCGCGCCGACCTGCAAAACCTTGCCGGTATTCTTGTCCACGGCCACGACCGACGGCTCGCGCAGGACGATGCCGCGCCCCTCCACATAGCAGAGCACGTTTGCCGTGCCAAGGTCGATGCCGATATCACGAATCAATTTCATAGCGTTGTATCCTTCAGTCTTGTATTCTCGGCGCGGCAAATGCCGCGTAAACCACGTCCGACGCGCCCGCCTGCAGCAGCGTGCGGCTGCACTCTGCCAGCGTTGCGCCGGTCGTTACAATATCGTCGATGATCAGAACGCGCTTTCCCGCAAAGCGCTCCGGCTGCTCGGCCCGGTACGCGCCGGAGACATTCGCGCGCCGCTGGGCGGCGTCTGCAAGCGTGGACTGCGCGGGCGGGTCCTTGATCTTCCGGAGCGTCTGTATGGGTTCGAGCCTGAGCTGCGTCCCGATCTCGCGGCACAGAAGCGCCGACTGGTCATAGCCGCGTTTGCGTTTCCTTGCCCGGCTGACCGGCGCCCATGTGAGCACGTCGTATTTCCCCGCAAGCCTGTCGCGGATTGTGTGAGCCATCCATGCGCCGTAGGTCTGCGCGTAAAACGCCGACCCGCCGAATTTAAAGCGCAGGAACGACTCGCGCAGCTGCCCTTCATAGAAAAAGCTGACCGCGCCGCCGCTCGTAAAGCGCACGGACGGCGCTGCGCCGTCAAACTCCGGAAGCTTGTCCATGCAGTGCGGGCACACCGGGCCTTTGCCTGTCAGGAGCTTCCGGCAGAGCACGCATTTGGGCGGGTAGAGCAGGTCGAGAAGCCATGAAAGCACACTCATGCCTTACCCTCCAGCCGGAGCTTTAGACCGGAATAGCGCCGCTGGCGGCGGTCGTTGCGGGTCATGGCGGCGACAGTTTCCTCGTTGCCGACGATGATCAAAAGCTCGCGGGCCCGGGTGATGGCGGTATATAACACGCTGCGCGTCAGGAGCATCTGCGGCCCGCCGCAGAGCGACAGGATGACCGCGCGGTACTCGCTGCCCTGACTTTTATGAACGGTCATGGCGTAGGCCGGTTCCAGCTCGGAGAGCATATCGAAGGCGTATTCCGCCGTCCGGTCGTCAAACTGGATGGTCATCGTCTCTTCCTGAAAGTCGATGTCCGTGACCGTGCCGATATCGCCGTTGAATATGCCGGTTCCCGCGCCAAGCCCGTCGGCCCGTTTCCACATTATATCATAGTTATTCCGGATTTGCATTACCCGATCGCCGGTTCGGAAGGAAAAATCTCCGTGTTTTTTTTCTTTTTTGCCCTCCGCAGGCGGATTCAGCACGGCCTGCAGCGCAAGATTCAGCGCCTTTGTGCCCGTCTCGTGCTTGCGGCTGGGGCTGAGCACCTGAATGTCGGACGGCTGGATGCCCATGTTTTTCGGCAGCCGCGTCTGGCAAAGCTCCTGTATGGTCTTCACGGCTGCCGCCGGGTCGCGGCGGCGCAGGAAGAAAAAGTCCCGGTCCGTCGCCGTGAGCACGGGCAGCTCGCCCTGATTGACCGCGTGGGCGTTCATGACGATCAGGCTCCGCTGCGCCTGCCGGAAAATTTCCGTCAGACGGACGGTCTGTACCACGCCGCTGCGGATGAGGTCGGAAAACACGTTTCCCGCGCCGACCGGCGGCAGCTGATCCGGGTCGCCGACCAGCAGCAGGCGGCAGCCGGGCTTGAGCGCCTTTAAAAGCGACGCCATGAGCTGCAGGTCCACCATGGAGGTTTCATCCACGATCATCGCGTCGCAGGCAAGCGGCGCGTCCTCGTCGTGGAAAAAGGCCATGCGGCCCGTCGCCTCGTCGAACTGCGCCTCCAGAAGCCGGTGGATGGTCGAGGCCTCGCGGCCTGTCACCTCGGAAAGCCGCTTCGCGGCCCGGCCCGTCGGCGCAGCCAGCTGCGTCTTGAGCCGCAGCGCGTCAAACAGCCGCAGAATGCCGGACATGACCGTCGTCTTGCCCGTGCCGGGGCCGCCCGTCACGATCAGAAGCTGCCGGGAGGCCGCCGCGCGGATGGCGCTGCGCTGCTCCGGCGCGTAATCGATGCCCTGCCGGTTCTCAATTTCTGCGACCAGATCGTCGATTCGTCCCGGTTCGGGATATTCGCCGTCCGCCATGGATAAAATTCTCCGGCAGACGTAGGTTTCCGCCTCGTAAAGCTCCGGCAGATAGCAGGCCGTGAGCCCCGCGATCTGGCTCAGCTCCATCCGCCCCTGCTCCTGCAGGCGGAGCATCCCGGCGTCGATCATCTCGCCGTCCAGATCGAGCAGCGCGCACGTCGCTGTGCGAAGCTTGTCCTGCGGGATAAACGTATGGCCCGCGCCGAGATTATAGGATAATTCAAATAAAATACCCGCTTCCACGCGCCGCTCATCGTCGGCGCTGACGCCGAGGGCGATGGCAAACGCGTCGACCTGCGAAAAATCCGCGCGGTAATAGCTGTCGGTCAGCAGATACGGGTCGTCGCGCAGCGCCTCCTGCGCAAGCTCGCCGTAGGCGCGGTAGAGCCGCACGGCAAGCTGGGCGGGCAGGTGATAAATCGTCAGAAATTCAATCAGGCGCCGGATGCCGGACTGCTTCTGGAAGCTCTCGGACATTTCCTGCGCCTTTTTTTCGCTGATGCCGGGGATCTGCGTCAGCTGCATGGGGTCCTGCTCCAAAACGTTCAGGCTCTTCTCGCCGAAGCGGGAGACGATCTTCTCCGCCATCTTCGGTCCGATGCCCTTGACGGCGCGGGAAGACAGAAACGCCAGAATCTCGCTCGTCGTTTCCGGCATGAGGCGCTCTAAAAACTCGGCCTCAAACTGCTGCCCGAACGACTGGTGGCGCGTCCAGCGACCGACAATGGCCAGCCGTTCGCCCACGACGCACATGGGGATGACGCCGACGACCGTGACGGCCTCGCCCTGCTCTGTGCGGACCTTCAGCACGCAGTAACCGTTTTCCGGATTCTGATAAATGACCGCCAGAACGGTCCCCTGTATCATTTGCGATTCCTGTTCCATGCTTCTTACTCCCGACATCCCGCGCAGGGGCGGTATTCCACGCAGGTATACTGCGCGGCCAGACGCTCTGCCAGCGCCGCAGTCTCCGGCGCTTCCTCTCCGCCCGCCAGAATCAGCCGCCCGCCCGCAAGGCCGCTTTCACGCGACCAGACAAACGCCCGCACCTGCCGCTCGAGCTGCGGCTCAGACGCGGACAGGCGGTAGATCGTGACGGCCTCGCGTCTCGGCGGCAGAACGCACCAGCCCAGAAGCGCCCACACGATCAGAATCAGCCCGGCAGCCGCCAGCACCGCGCACACGATCATCCAGATCATTCCGCATCCCTCCGCGCTAGTCTATGCCGCGCGGGGGAGAGCTGTGACTAGTTTACTATAAAACGGGCGAAGTTTCCAGAGCGTTTGCAAAAAAACATCCCGCTTCGCCGGTTTTCGAGCGGCGAAACGGGAATTTTATTCTTCCGGCTTTTCCGGCGGCAGCTGCGCGTCGATGGCGTCGTTGATAAAGCGGTTCATGCTCTTCCCCTGCGAGGCGGCATATTCTGCGATCCGCTTCCGCTTGCCCTTTGGAACGACAACGCTGATGAAATCATATGCTTTCTTGTTGTATCTCGCCGTCGCTTCCTTCTGTGCGTCTGAATATGCCATGCGCTCACCTCATGCATATACTACTGTAAGTATGAGGCAAGATGTATAATTCTATAAGTATATATTTGTAGAAAAGAGCTAATTTACATACTTATTGAAGTATACTATAATGGAAAAATCAAGAAATATAATCAGGAGGTTCCATGATGGAATATGAAAAATTGTACGCACAGATGGTAGAAGCAGCGGAGCAGGCGATTGCGGCAATTGAGCGCGCAGATTACGGACAGGCCAAGCAGATCCTGATCAGCGCCGAGCAGCGCTGCGAAGCCGAGTATCTGGAAATGGAGGAAACGCCCAAAGCCTGAGCGCCCGGCAGGATGCACTGGCTTTACGGCAATTTTCGGCGAATTCGTATGCACCGAACGCCTTCCCCGCCGGGGCTTTCAGCGTGTCAAAAAAGTCCGATCATGATCGATATCGCTCTGCTTCGTAGGGGCGGACGACTCTGTCCGCCCGGCAGAGTGCAGCTGATTTTTGCAAAAAGCTGCGGCACATACGTATGCACTGCCTGTTTCGGTGTAGGGGTAGATGCCTATCTTCGGCGCTAAAAGCCGCGCTATGCGCGGTTGCGCCTCGAAACTAGCCTGCGGGTGTCGCATCGGCCCGGCAGATTGCACCGTTTTTATGGAAATCTGCGGCGAATTCGTAACTTCCCAACGGGCCGATGTGTACCGGCAAGCGGCAGACCCACATCCGTAACGCTCCTTCGTCGCGAACGGCTGTGACCGGCATCGGCCCCTACAGAGTACTGCGAGAATTTGCGGCTGCTCATCGGGCGGACAGAGGCGTCCGCCCCTACGACTGTCTTGGAAATCCTGTGCAAAATAGGAAAACAACAGTTTTTGACAGACTGAAAGCCCCGGCCTTTTTGGCCGGGGCTTTGCGGAAAAACGGCTTATTCGCCGCGCATGGCCTTGAGATCGTCGCCGCGCAGGTATTTGCGCATGGGCGTGGACAGGACTGCAAGGATCACGAGGCAGAGAACCAGGTCGATGAGCACATAGCTGCCGTTATAAACAGCGGAATAGAGCCACGGGTTCGTGTAGATGGAGTTGAACAGCTCGGTCGGCTCGTTGATGCGGTAGATCGTGACGCCGCTGATGAAATGGACAAGGAAGCGGCAGACGCACGCGACCGTTGCGCCGAGATACAGGCCGCCCTTCATCTTCCGGAAGAACGTTGCAACGCCAAGCACCGTGAACGCCAGCACATAGTCGAGCAGCATCGACGTCGGGCCCCACGCATAAGCGCCGTCAAAGATCAGCTGGAGCAGACCGTAGGCAAACGCGGCGAGGAAGCTGTGCTTCCAGTCCCAGCGATAGAAATAGATGAACAGCGGCAGCATACCGATGCAGACGCTTCCGCCCTGCGGCAGTTCCATCAGCTTGACATAGCTCAGCGCCGTCGCCAGTGCGACCATGATCGCGCCCTCGCAGAGCGCGTACACCTTGGATTTTTTCATAAAAATCCCTCCAAAAATAAAAAAGTACCGCACACAACCGGATTTTGGTGTCGTGCAGTACGCAGCATATCGATAGAGATCTCATATACGAAGCAGCTTCCTACGCCGGCATTACCCGGATCAGGTTTAAGGGACAAGCGCAAAACGCAATCTCAGCCGGTTGCCCAGCGCCCCTGTGTTCGATTGTCTGTGGCCTGTGGGTATTATAGCGTCCAGATGCGGAGCCGTCAAGAAAAATTTAAGAACTGCGGCCTCTTGCTTTTTTCCGGGAAACCGTTACTATAGTATAGTATGGCTGGATTCTTTTTCGGGGAGGTTTGTCCGCATGACAAAGTCCGTTTCCCGGGGCCCTGATCTGCTTCACGGCCCTGTTTTTTCGAATATGACCCGCTTTTTCCTGCCGATCATGCTGGGGTCGCTGCTCCAGCAGCTGTATTCCATGGTCGACGCGGTCGTCCTCGGCCGTCTGGTCGGCAAGACGGCGCTGGCCGCTGTCGGCGGCTCGGATCTGGTCATCATTAATCTGGTCGTGGGCTTTTTCGTCGGCCTGTCCTCCGGCGCCTGCGTCGTCGTCTCGCAGCATTACGGCGCGGGGGAGGGCGATATGGTGCGGAAGTCTGTCCACACGGCAATTTTATTCTCCGTTGTGATCGGCGCGGTCATGACGGCGCTGGGCATTCTCATGGCCCGGCCTGTGCTTGTCCTGCTCGACCCGCCCGCCGATACGCTGGCTGATTCCATCGTCTACCTGCAGTGGTATTTTGCCGGGATGATCCCCTCCATGGTCTATAACATGGGCGCGGGCATTCTGCGCGCGGTGGGCGATTCCAAACGGCCCCTTTACTTCCTCATCGTCTGCGCGCTGGCCAACACGGGGCTGGATCTGCTGTTCGTCGCTGTTTTCGGACTTGGAACGGCGGGCGCGGCCATGGCGGGACTTGGACCGGCGGGCGCGGCCATGGCGCCCAGCCTGTCGCAGCTGATCTGCGCGGGGCTCGTGATCTGGGTGCTGCTGCGTATTCCGGGCGACTGCCGCCTGCATGTGTCGGAGCTGCGCTTTGACAGCGTGCTTCTGCGCCGCATGACGGCTATTGGCTTGCCCGCGGGACTGGCTACCATCATGTACAGCGTCGCGAATGTTATCATCCAGAAGGCCATCAATCTGCTCGGCACAGACACGGCGGCGGCCTGGTCGATCTACTGGAAGCTCGACGGGTTTTATTGGCCCGTGTCCAACGCTATCGGCATCACGGTCATGACATTCGCCGGACAGAATTACGGTGCGCGGCAGCTTGACCGCATTACTTCCGTCATCCGTACCGGCATGTGGATGCATGTCGGCTTTTCCGCGCTGTTCAGCGCTCTGCTGTTCCTGACGCGGGGGCTGACCGTGCGGTTCTTTACCGACGATACGAACGTCATGGCCGAGGGCAGCCGGATTATCACCATGCTGGCCTTTTTCTACCCGACGTTCTGCTGTGTGGAGGTGCTTTCCTCCGCGATGCGCGGCTGCGGGCGGAGTGTCATGCCGACGGTCCTGACGCTGTTCGGCACGTGTCTGCTGCGGCTGGCGCTGCTGTTTTTCGTAACATTCCCGCATTTGAATAACTGGACCATTGCGCTGTGCTATCCCGCAACGTGGCTGACCACGTCCGTGCTGTTCGTAATCTATTACAAGTGCTTCCGCTGGATGCCGGAGATCAAGCAGGCGTGAAGAATGCATGATTTAGAAATTCATATTGCACAGCTCATCGCATTGCTTACGAATCCTAAGAAATTCAAAAAATATTCTGCATAATCGAAAACGTACTCTTGCATTTTTGCTGCCGCTTCGATATAATATGGGCAACAAATTCGCAGGAGGTCCCGAACCATGGCAACGCTTCTTGAAACCGACATCGCCCATCTGAGTGAAAACATTGCGCAGCAGTATGCCATCCCCGCGCAGTATTTTGAAGACCAGAGCATCAAGCGCGGCCTGCGCAACGCGGACGGCACGGGCGTGCTCATCGGCGTCAGCAAGGTCGGCAGCGTGCAGGGCTATTATATGATGGACGGCGAACGCGTTCCCATGCCCGGCAAGCTGTATTACCGCGGCATCAGCGTCGAGGATATTGTCGAGGCCCATCGGAAAAGCGGCACGTTCGGCTATGAGGAGGTCGCGTATCTGCTGCTGCTCGGCTCTTTGCCCACGCAGGCGCAGCAGCAGCGCTTCAACGACGTCATGGCCCGCGCACGCACCATGCCATCCGGGTTTACCGAGGACATGATCCTCAAGGCCCCCAGCCGCAACATCATGAACCAGCTGGCCCGCAGCGTCCTCGCCCTCTATTCCTATGACGACCGCGCGGACGATACCGCGCTGGACAACGTTCTGCGGCAGTCCATCGGCCTCATCGCGCGCTTCCCGCTCATCGCGGCGAACGCCTTTGCCGCCAAGCGGCATTATTTTGACGGAGACTCCCTCATCCTGCACAATCCGGAGCCGGAGCTGTCCGTCGCCGAGAACATCCTGCGCATGATCCGCCCCGATGCGGCCTACACGCCGGAGGAAGCGCATCTGCTCGACCTCATGCTCATTCTCCACGCCGAGCATTCCAGCAACAACTCCACCTTTGTCTGCCGCGCCATGACTTCGTCCGGTACCGATACCTACAGTGCCATCGCAGGCGCGGTCGGCTCCCTGAAGGGTCCGCTGCACGGCGGTGCGAACGCCAAGGTCATGCAGATGTTCCGCGATATCCGTGAGCACGTCGGCGAAGCTCCGGACGACGCGTCGCTGGACGCGTATCTGGATCGCATTCTCGACGGCGAGGCGGGCGACCGCTCTGGCAAGATCTACGGTCTGGGCCACGCGGTCTATACCATGTCAGACCCGCGTGCCGTCGTCATCAAAAAATACGCCGCGTCGCTGGCCGGAGCCAAGGGGCGGCTCCATGATCTGGAGCTGATGGAGCGCGTGGAAGCGCGCGGCATCGAGAAGATCATGGCGCGCAAGCACCAGTCGATCCCCATGTGCGCGAACGTCGACCTCTATTCCGGCCTGATCTACAGTATGCTGGAGATCCCGGAGGATCTGTACACGCCGCTGTTCGCCACGGCCCGCATCGCGGGCTGGTGCGCGCACCGCCTTGAAGAGCTTGCCACCGGCAACCGCATCATGCGCCCGGCCTACCGCGCCATGCTCATCAAAGAGCCGTACATCCCTGTGGACGCACGGACATAAAAAACGGGAGAACGCCATGCACCGGCGTTCTCCCGTTCTGGTTACTTGCAGTTCTTCGAGTCCTGATTTTGCGTCTGGTTCGAGGTGTTCTGCGATTCGGTCTTGTTCGTTTTGTTCTGCTTGCTCATGATGAGCCTCCTGAAAGTATGAATTGCGGCGCAGCCGCAGGGATAGCTTGTCCGCTTTTTCAGGATTTATCCTTCGGATTGCAGAGCAGCGCGGCGAGAAAGCCGAAAAACACCGCCGCCGCGATGCCTGCCGCCGAGGCCTTGAGTCCGCCCGTCAGCGCGCCGAGAATGCCCTGCTCCTTCACGGCCTCGCGCACGCCCTTTGCAAGCGTATTGCCGAAGCCCGTCAGCGGGACGGTCGCGCCTGCGCCCGCAAAGTCCACGAGCTTGTCATAGACGCCCGCACCGCCCAGAATCACGCCCAGCACCACATAGCACACCAGGATCCGTGCGGGCGTGAGCCTCGTTTTGTCGATCAGAAGCTGGCCGAGCATACAGATCGCGCCTCCGACCAGAAATGCCTTCAGATAGTCCATACGCTATACTCCTTCCGCCGTGATGGCGACCGCATGGCACACGCCGGGGATCGATTCGCCCTGCCAGCTGGACGTGGGGGAGAGCAGCGCGCCCGTCGCGCAGAACAGGAGCCGCCGCAGCTCCCGCTTTTCGAGCCTGTCCAGCAGATATCCGCACAAAACGCTCGCTCCGCACCCGCAGCCGGAGCCGCCTGCGTGCACATCCTGCGATTTCGTGTCAAAAATGAGAAGTCCGCAGTCGTTGTAGACCGGGGAGAGGTCCACGCCGATGCGCCGGAACTGGTCGAGCACAATTGTCCTGCCGAGCATACCGAGATCGCCCGTCACGATCAGGTCATAGTCCGACGGCACCCGCCGCAGATCGCGGAAATGCGCCTGCAGCGTGCTGATGGCTGCGGGCGCCATGGCCGCGCCCATATTGTTGGCGTCCTTGATGCCGTAATCCTGAATTTTTCCGATGGTCGCGGCCTCAATGCGCGGACCGTGGCCGCTTTTTCCCACGATGCAGCAGCCGGAGCCAGTCACGGTCCATTGGGCCGTCGGCGTGCGCTGGCCGCCGTAGCCGAGCGGGAAGCGGTACTGCCGCTCCGCCGAGGCAAAATGCGACGAGGTAAGCGCTGCCGCCGTGTCCGCAAAGCCCGCATCGACGAACGCCGCCGCCAGAAGCAGCGATTCAGCCATGGTCGAGCACGCGCCGTAAAGCCCCAGAAACGGGATCGACGTGCCGCG
>HF990612.1:0-23695 GCA_000432135.1 Firmicutes bacterium CAG:124 | reverse complement strand
GGTTCAGCAGATCTCCCGCAAACAGCACGTCAATGTCCTCATAGCTCACGCCGAGCTTCCGCTTCGCCGTGTCCAGCGCCAGCTCCTGTAATTTACTGTCGGCCTTTTCAAACGTTTTCTGCCCCAGCTTCGCGTCCTTTCCGAGAAAATCAAAATATGCCGCCAGCGGCCCCTCGCCTTCTTTTTTGCCGCCGATGGCCGCGCGGGACAAAATGACCGGCTTCGATCCAAACACAAGCGTCTGCGCGCCCTTGCGCATCGCGATCAGCTCCCTTCCGCTTTTTCCGGTAGTATGTGCGCAAAGCGTAAAAAATAACCGCCGAAGCAAAGCTTCGACGGCCGGCCCGCATGAAAACGAGCCAATGAGGAATGGAAAAATGAAAAAGAAGTCGCACAGATAGTATGCACGGCTTCCTTTCGTTTAAACACGGATCAATAATTATTTTTTTGCGTCCTTCAGCGCGCGGGCCAGCCACACGGAGCCGAGGTCGAGCGCGGTAAAGAACCCGTCCTTCTCGCTTTTCTTGACGATGCGGTCGCGGGCGCGGACATTCGGGTCGGTCAGCTGAAGCTCGACGGAGACCTTGCTGGCCACGTCGGCCTCGCCGACCTTTTTCGTCTCAAGGATCTGGAGCATGACAATGTGAGAATCGGCCATCGAGCCGTAGTAGACAAGATTGTCCTTGCGCATAAGGGGGCGCCCCTTATAGGTCAGGATCGTTTTTTCGTCAGCCATAATGATCTTCGAACCTCCTGATGATGTGTTTTCTATAGTATAGCAAAGAATCCCTGTAAAAGCAAATCAATTTCATAAATTTGATTTTTCACCGGCCAGCGCGTCGTATCGTGCAGAATATACAAAAAATAAGAAAATATTTTTTGCTTTCTAACGAAAAATCAGCTTTACAAATGCGTGCGGATACGCTATAATCCAGACAATCATTCCAGATAGAGGCGCGGGCTTCAAGAGTACCGGGCGGCAAGCACAGGCAGTGGCCGTTCGGAAAAGGGGAGACCGCCGAAATGCCGCAGGCGTTGCCTGCAAATGCGGTGTTGGCTCGGCAGATAAGATCTGCCGGACTGTCACAAAGAAAAGCTTTGTGAAGCGCTATCGATGGATACGGCAGGGGCGGGATTCCGTTTTCTGTTCATTCCGTGGATCGCTTTACAGAAGCGACCCACTTTTTGTTGCTTCTGTAGGGCCTGTCTGGGAAAATAAAACGAAAGGTGAATGAAAACAATGAAAAGAATCCTTGCCCTCGTCCTGGCAGCCATGATGCTGCTGAGCATGGCGGCCTGCGCCGCCTCCACCCCCGCAGCGGCTGAAGCCGCCGCAGACACGAATACCGAAGCCGTGACCGGCGTGGAAGACGGCGTTCTCACCGTCGGCATGGAATGCGCCTACGCGCCCTATAACTGGACGCAGATGGACGATTCCAACGGCGCTGTCCCCATTTCCAACGTTCCCGGCGCTTACGCCAACGGCTATGACGTTATGATCGCCCAGAAGATCTGCGAGGCCAACGGCTGGCAGCTTGAGATCGTCTCCTCCGCATGGGATTCCCTCTGCCCGGCTGTGCAGTCCGGCACGATGGACGCGAACATTGCCGGTCAGTCCATGACCGCCGACCGTATGCAGGAGGTCGACATGGCAGGCCCGTACTACTACGCCACTATCGTCTGCGTCACCACGAAGGACAGCCCCTATGCCAGTGCGACCTCCATTGCCGACCTCGCGGGCGGCAAGTGCACCGCGCAGTCCGGCACGATCTGGTACGATTCCTGCCTGCCGCAGATCGAAAACGCCGAGCTTCTGGCTCCCGCTGAGACGGCTCCGGCCATGATCATGCAGCTGCAGACCGGCGCGGTCGACTTCATCTGCACCGATATGCCCACCGCCATGGGCGCTGCCGCGCAGGACGATAACCTCGTCATTCTGAACTTCTCCGGCACGCCCGGCGATTTCCAGTTTGCCTCCGAGGCTGAGCGCGCTGAAAACGTCAACATCGGCATCTCCGTCCGCAAGGGCAACACGGTCCTGAAGGACGCCATTGACAAGGTCCTCTCCCAGATGACGGAGGACGACTTCAACCAGCTCATGGACGAAGCCATCCGCATCCAGCCGGAGGTTTAACTGTTTGCCCGCGCCTCCGGCGCGGGCAAATCAAAAGTGAAAGGAGACTACCCCGTGGATAAGCTCGCCAAGCTCATGCAGGACATCGGGATTTTGTGGGACAAATACCACACGATGTACCTGAACGGCATGCTCAACACGCTCGGCCTTGCGCTGGCCGCGACCGCGATCGGCTGTATCATCGGCCTGCTCTGCGGCATTCTCAATACCATCCCGTGCGCCAAAAACGATCCGCTGCCCAAGCGTATCCTTCTGAAAATTCTCCGCGTCATCATCCGCATCTACGTCGAGGTTTTCCGCGGCACGCCGATGATGCTGCAGGCCGTGTTCATTTTCTACGCCCTGCCGTATTTCACGGATAATGCCCTGCGCTTCGATAACATCTGGGCCGCATCCATCCTGATCGTTTCGATCAATACCGGCGCGTACATGGCCGAGTCCGTCCGCGGCGGCATTATCTCCATCGACCCCGGCCAGACCGAGGGCGCGAAGGCCATCGGCATGACGCATTTCCAGACCATGACCAGCGTCATTCTCCCGCAGGCGATCCGCAATATCCTGCCCCAGATCGGCAACAACTATATCATCAACGTGAAGGATACCTCCGTCATGTTCATCATCGGCTTTACGGAGTTCTTTGCTTCGCACCGCTATATCGTCGGCATCAACAATAAGTATTTCCCGTCCGCCGTCATTGAAATGGCGGGGTATCTGGCTATGACGCTGATCGCCTCCGGCATTCTGCGCCTGGTCGAAAAGCTGATGGACGGCTCCGACAGCTATGAGCTTGTGCAGGAGGACCCGCTGACCATGACCGCCGGGACCTATTCGCACCCGAAGCGCGGCAGCAACTATGACGAGCAGAGCAAGGAGTTCCGCGAGCGCACGGAGCAGGAACTTAAATTCGGACGCAGCAGGGGGGATCGCTGATATGGCAGACAATATTCTTGAGATCCGGCATTTGAGCAAGTCCTTCGGTACGCACGAGGTCCTGCGCGACATTGACTTCGATGTCAAAAAGGGCGACGTGATCTCCATCATCGGCGCGTCCGGCTCTGGCAAATCGACGCTGCTGCGCTGCGTGAATCTGCTGGAAACACCAACAAGCGGCGACATTCTCTACCACGGCGAAAACGTCACTGGAAAGAGCGTCAACGCCGCGAAATACCGCTCCCACGTCGGTATGGTCTTCCAGTCGTTCAATCTGTTCAACAACATGACCGTCCTGAAAAACTGTATGGTGGGTCAGATGAAGGTGCTTGGCCGCAGTAAGGCCGAGGCGCAGGAGCAGGCCATGCGGTACCTTGAAAAGGTCGGCATGGCGCCCTACGTCAACGCCAAGCCGCGTCAGCTCTCCGGCGGCCAGAAGCAGCGTGTCGCCATTGCACGTGCACTTGCAATGAACCCTGAGGTGCTCCTGTTCGACGAGCCGACAAGCGCGCTTGACCCGGAAATGGTCGGCGAGGTGCTCTCCGTCATGCAGGACCTTGCGCACGAGGGCATGACCATGCTCGTCGTGACGCATGAGATGGCCTTCGCCCGCGATGTGAGCGAGCGCGTCGTGTTCATGCACGAGGGTGTGATCCTGGAACAGGGTTCCCCCGAAGCGATCTTTGGCGACCCGCAGCACCAGCAGACAAAGGATTTCTTGGCACGCTTCCGCAATACCTGATAATCCAGAAGCCTATTTTTTATGAAACGATACAAAAACGTACTGCCCCTACAACCAAACCAGAGAAATTGCAGCATACGCAAAACCAGCCTCCGCCGCAGCGGAGGCTGGTTTTATATATGCGTCTTATTTCAGCGTCTTGACCCACTCGCGCAGGGTATCAGCGTTCGTGCTGCTGCGGAAGACCTTGCCTTCGAGCAGACGTGCGCCCGTGCAGCTCGGTGCGAGCGCCTTGTTTGTGCCGCCCATGCCGCTGCCGCCGGAGGTGGCAAACGGAACGACGGTCCTGCCCGTCAGATCGCAGCTCTCCAGAAACGTGTTGACGATGGTCGGCGCGACATACCACCAGATGGGGAAGCCGACAAAAACGGTGTCGTAGTCCGCGATGTTCGCGCAGGTGCCTGCGATTTCAGGACGGGACGCGGGGTTCTGCATCTCAATGGTGCTGCGGGACTGCTTGTCCATCCAGTTGAGATCGGCACGCGTGTAGGGAACCTTCGGTTCGATTGCAAACAGATCGGCCCCGATGGCATCCGCCAGCGTCTGCGCCAGCTTTTTTGTCACGCCGGACGCGGAAAAATAAGCGACAAGTGTTTTACCCATGAGAAAAACCTCCTGTTTCATATTCTGTTTTCAGTATAGCAAAGCTGTCAAGCGTCGAGCGTTTCCAATAAAAAACTCACGGGACGGAAGCCGTCGTTGCAGGAGATCATGGCCGAGCGCGGATTTTTCATCCACCCGGCATAGAGATTCTCCCCGCCGCTGGCCAGCGCCAGCACAAACGGCGACATACTCTCCCACGCGCTCAGACAAAGCCCCTCCGGCCGGTTCCACCCGTCCGCCACAAACACCTGCCCGAGCACCATATCGCAAGGATGCTCCATCGGGTTCTCATATTCCGCCATCAGATCGGGATAACACCCCATCTTCATGACCGTGATTCTGACTTTTTTCATAAGCGGCCTCATTCACTTTCGTAGAAACGATCTAATTCCCATTTTAATGGGTTGTTGTCAATGTAAGTCCATATCTGCAAATACTCTTTTTCGGTTCGGACAACGTGATCATAAAATGACCGCTGCCAGCGCTTCCGTCCCGGGGTATTCTCAATTGCGTTGATTTGTTTTGCACGAATGGACTTGAACGCACAAATTATTTCGGAAATCGTGGTAGGGGCGGGGCTTTGCTCCGCCCTTGGGCAGTATGGATTTGTATCAGCCAGAGAAAGAAGCATATGCAGATGATTTGGCATGATTACATACTTATCAACCTGAATATTGAAGCGATGCTCGAATTCCTGAATTTGTGCTTTGCAGATACGCCCAAATGGGCGGAGCAGAGCCCCGCCCCTACCAATTCTGCATAAAGTCTGATGGCGCTGATAAGTACAGAGCGTGATGAAATAAGTGCCGGGTGCGGCATAGTCAAATGCGGGCAAACGCAGCGTTTTTCGATTATTCATTATGATACCGGTGCACATACATCCGCGACGGGGCCTCTTCTCCGTCGCCCTGGGCCATGCAGAAGAATTCCCAGCCGCAGCGCTCGTAGAAGCCGGTGTGATCGGTCAGCAGATAGAGCGTGTCGATGCCTTTTTCGTGCGTATCGCGGCAGACGAATTGCAGAAGTGCGCCCGCGATGCCGCGGCGGCGGAAGTCCGATTCGGTATAGACGGCGCAGACATTCGGCGTCAGGTCCTTACGGTCATGAAAATCGTTCTCGATCACGCCCATGCCGCCGATGATGCGCGGCCCCTCCATCGCCAGATACCACTGCGGGACAGAAGCTGCCCTGCGCAGCGCATCATCCATGCTGTCCAGATATGCCTGCTCCGGCACGCCCCATTTTGCGTGAAACCATGCGGCGGCCTGCGCCTTCAATTCCGGCCTGTCCGTGAGCCGGGTGATCAAATATTCCATAGACAGCTCCCCTTTTTATTGATTATAATACACGCAGCAAAAAGCCGCAAGCCCGGAAAAGGGGCCTGCGGCTTTTTGAGAGAGGGGATCATTCGTATTCCACGCCGTCGTGCTTGTGCACGCCGGTGACGGAGAATTCGACCCATTCGGACAGGTTGACCGCGTGGTCGCCGATGCGCTCGAAATACTTTGCGATCATCAGCAGATCCAGCGCGACCTCGCCCTGACCGGGTTCGCGGGCAATCGCGGATATCAATGCCTGCTTGACATTGGAAAAATCCTCATCGACCAGATCGTCCTGCTTTGCGATCGAGCGGGCCAGATCCACATCGCGGCGGACGAACGCGTCCACGCTCTGCGTGACCATGGAGCTGGCCTGCTGCGCCATGCGGCAGACAAGCGTGCAGTCGAATGTATTATGGCTGAGGAAAAACGGGATGATCTCGGCAATATCCGCCGCCTGATCGCCGATGCGCTCCATATCCGTGATCATTTTGAGTGCTGCCGAAATCTGCCGCAGATCACGCGCGACCGGCTGCTGCTGCAAAAGCAGCTTCAGACACAGCGCTTCGATCGAGCGCTCCTGCTCGTTTGTCTGCTCCTCCAGCTCCGCGACCGGCGCGGCGGTCGCCGCGTCCTGATTTTCGAGCGCCTGCGCGGCAAGACCGATGGCCTTCGCGCACGTTTCGCCCATCTGCGTCAGCTCTTCATTCAGCAGGGCAAGCTGCTGGTCAAATTTGCTTCTCATTATCCGAACCTCCCGGTGATGTAATCCTCGGTGCGCTTCTCCTTCGGCTGGTAGAACAGCGTCTGCGTGTCGTCGTATTCGATCAGCTCACCCAGCAGGAAAAACGCCGTTTTGTCCGAAATGCGCAGCGCCTGCTGCATGTTGTGCGTGACGATGATGATGGTGTACTGCTCTTTCAGATTCGTGGCAAGTTCTTCGATCTTGGAGGTCGAAATGGGGTCGAGCGCGCTCGTTGGCTCGTCCATCAGCAGAACCTGCGGCTGCACGGCCAGCGCCCGCGCGATGCAAAGCCGCTGCTGCTGTCCGCCGGAAAGGCCCAGCGCGCTCTTTTTCAGCCGGTCCTTGACCTCGTCCC
Organism: Firmicutes bacterium CAG:124; assembly: GCA_000432135.1. GTDB lineage: Bacteria > Bacillota > Clostridia > Oscillospirales > Oscillospiraceae > CAG-170. The sequence continues at coordinate 16,867 of HF990612.1, read as the reverse complement.
AGATCGCCGCGCCGCGCAGCGACTGCTCGACGATCTCGTCCAGCTCATCCTTTTTGCGCACGCCGTGCGTCCGGGGGCCGTAGGCAATGTTGTCGTAGATGCTCATGGGAAAGGGATTCGGCTTCTGGAAGACCATGCCGATCTCGCGCCGCAGCTCGTTCACGTCCACGGACGGCGCGAAGATATCCTGCCCGTTATATTTGACCTCACCCTCAATGCGCACACCCGGAACCAGATCGTTCATACGGTCGAGCGTCTTGAGAAACGTTGATTTGCCGCAGCCGGAGGGGCCGATGAGGGCTGTAATGCTCTTTTCCGGGATGTTCATCGACACGCCCTTGAGCGCCTTCGTCTGCCCGTACCAGAGCTGTAAGTCTTTGACTGTGATAATATCGTTCATACACGAGTTCCTTTCAATACCGGCTCGAAGGCCAGCCCGTACCAGTGGCCGGGCTGCCGCTTGGCCGTTTCATGGATGCAGCTGTCGCAGAAGTCCGCCGCGCGCAGCAGCGCCGTCTGCGGCGCCTGTCCGCTCAGAAGCTCACCGCTCAGCGCGCTGGTAAACACATCGCCTGCGCCATGCACGGTCATATCGACGCTTTCCTTCTGCACAAGCGTCACGCGTCCGTCCAGCCGCGCCAGATAGCCGATGCGGTTGCCGGAGCCGACGCTGGTAATGACCGCGTCCTTGACCTGCTGCGCATATAAAAGCGTTTCGTCTGCGCTGGAGAAGGACAGACCGGCCAGCAGCGCGGCCTCCGTGCGGTTGGGCGTGATCAGATCGGCCAGACTGCAAAGCTCCCGCATGGCATCGACATGCGCGTCGGTAAAGCCGGTGTAGAGCGCTTCGTGATCGCCCAACACGGGGTCTACGATCACAAGCGTGTCCGTATCGGAAAAGCTGCGGATGAACTCCGCTGTCAGCTTGATCTGCTCAACTGTGCAGCAGTAGCCGGTGATAATGGCGTCAAATTTCACGCCGAGCTTTTTCCAGTGCGCGGCGAACAGCCGCATATTTTCCGTCATGTCCTGCACAACGAAGCCGGTAAAGCCACCCGTGTGCGTCGATAAGATCGCCGTCGGCAGCGGAACGGTCTCTACGCCGAAGCTGGACAAAATCGGCATGGACACGCTCAGAGAGCATTTGCCGAAGCATGACAGATCGTTAATGAGCGCGGCCCGCTTCAGACCGCAGGGGTTGACAGCCTTCATTGCCGGCTCCGTTTCTGGATCTGTTTTCCGACGATCCCGGCGGCAAGATTGATCAGAAGCGTTAAGATCATAAGAATGGCCGCGATGGCGAAGGCGACGTCAAATTCGCCCTCCTCCTTCGCGTAGGCGTACAGCGCGACCGTCAGCGTCGCGCCAGGGCTGGCAAGCCCGATGACGAATTTGTTCAGCGTGTGGGCAAAGCCTGCCGTGAACAAAAGTGCGGCGGATTCGCCCAGAATACGGCCAGCGGAGAGGATGCAGCCGGTCACAATGCCGTCGATGCAGCCCGGCAGCACAACCGTGCGCACCACGCGCCATTTGCCCGCGCCAAGACCGAACGCACCCTCGCGGTAGCTCTGCGGAACCGTCCGCAGACTCTCCTGCGTCGTGCGCAGGACGGTCGGCAGGTTCATGATCACGAGCGTCAGGGCACCGGCCAGCAGGCTCGTCTGCATACCGAGAAATTCACAGAAGAACAGCATACCGACCAGACCGTAAATGATGGACGGAATGCCGGAAAGCGTCTCGGCGGCGTATTCAATGGCCGCGACGAGCTTTTTGTTCTGCGCGTACTCCGTCAGATAGACCGCCGCGCCCACGCCGAGGGGCAGGACAATGAGCAGGGAAGCGAGCAGGATCTGCATGGTGTTGCAGATATCCGGCAGAATGCCGATGGCGCCGGTGATATAGCTCGGCTTCGTCGAGATCAGGTGCCATGTGACATACGGAAGACCCTTATAGAGCACATATACGATCATGAACACGACCAGCGCGGCCGTCAGCACGGCGGCAAGGAGCAGCAGAACCCGCATAACGGCGGTATACACCCGTCTGGCCGCGGAAAGCTTGTTTGTCAGCATGGTTTCACTCCTTTTTGCGCTTCAGGAAGAAGTTGAGCGCCGCGTTGATGAGCATGATGAACAGGTACAGAACCAGTGCGATGGAGAACAGCGCCTGCCGCTGCAGGCCGGACGCATAGGACATTTCGCTTGCGACTGCCGTGGTCAGAAAGCGCACGCTTTCAAACAGCGACGGCATATTCGGCGCGTTGCCCGACACCATCATGACGGCCATGGCCTCGCCGATGGCGCGGCCTACGCCGAGCACGACGGCAGCGGCAATGCCGCTTCTGGCCGCCGGAGCCGATACGCGGAACCACGTCTCGACCGGCGTTGCGCCGAGCGCCAGCGACGCGTCCTCATACTCCTTCGGAACCGCGTCGAGCGCGTTGATGGAAACCTTAATAATGGACGGCAGGATCATAATTGCCAGCACGACCATCGCGGCAAGCAGGCTTGCGCCGTCCGGCACGTGGAACAGCTTCCGGATGCCGGGAACGAGCACCAGCATACCGACCAGACCATAGACAACCGACGGGATACCGGCAAGCAAACTGACCGCCGATTCCATGACGGAGCGGAGCTTCTTCGGGGCCATTTTTGACAGGAACACCGCCGTCAGGAACCCGACCGGCACGCCGAGCAGAATTGCACCGCACGTGCCGTATACGCTGGTGAGGATAAAGGGGAGAATGCCGTATTTCGGATCGGAGGCCGTCGAGGACCATTCCGTGCCGAACAGGAAGTTTCCGAGGCCGATCTTTGTGATGGCCGGCAGGCCGGACAGGATCAGGTACACGGTAATGAGCAGCACGCAGCCGACTGTGACCAAGCCTAACAGGAGGAAGACGCCGTGTACGACGTCTTCCATTGTCTGTTTCTTTTTCATATCAGCCGTTCACCGGGACAGCACCGGCGGAGGTGATGTACTGGGCGGCTTCCGCGCTCAGGGCGAAGTCGAAGAACTTCTGTGCGTTCTCGGAGAGCTTCGCGCCGGTCTTGGTCACGAGAACGAACGGTCGCTGGATGACATAGCTGCCGTCCTTGACGGTATCCTCCGTGGGGGCCACGCCGCCGACGGTCAGAGCCTTGACGTTGTCCTTCAGCGCTGCAAGGGAAGCATAGCCGATGGCGTCCGGGTTCTGGGAGACGGTGGTGATGACGTCGCCGGTGGAGGTCAGCTCCTGACGGTACTGGCAGGCATCCTTGCTGCCCGTGATGGATTCAAAGCCGTCGCGTGTGCCGGAACCGGCTTCACGACCGATGAGAACGATAGCTGCGTCATTGCCGCCGACTTCGGACCAGTTGGTGATCTTGCCGGTGTAGATATCGGCGATCTGCTCGACCGTCAGGTCGGAAACGGGGTTTTCGGGGTTCACGATCATGGCGATGCCGTCGAGCGCGACGGTCGTTTCGGTCAGCGTTGCCTTCTCATCGTCCTTCAGTGCACGGCTGGACAGGCCAATGTCGCAGCGGCCTTCGGAAACAGCCTGAATGCCGGAGCCGGAGCCGGTGGGGTTATAGGTCACGTCAATGCCTTCCTTTTCCTTGAACGCTTCGCCGAGTGTGCCGATGACCTTTTCCATCGAGGTCGAGCCGTCGGTCGTGACAGGGGAGGCGTCCTTCTTCGTGCAGCCGGCCAGCGTCAGCGCGGCGAGGGCAATGACAAGTACAGTCGTCAGAATTTTGTTCATCTTTTTCATTTTGATGATCTCCTTTTTGATTTGTTTGACATCTCGTCTACGGTCATAAGGATATCGCCGCTGTCTAAAATTCGAAAGCACGGTTCGGTAAAACTTTGGTCAAATTTTTGCGTGGAATGTAAAATCAAATGCGTGAAAACTCCCCCTCCGCAGTGAAGTGCGGAGGGGGAGTTGGATGCGTTCGTTATTCTGCCTGTTTTCTTTCTCTTGCGCGCAGGAACAGCAGCACGCCGAGCAGCAGCGCTGCGCTGGCCAGCCAGGTGATGTACACATTCTGCACGAAGCCTGCGACGATGAAGCCGATAAAGCTGACGATCGCGACGGTGAGCGCATAGGGAAGCTGCGTGGAAACATGGTCAAGATGCTCACACTGCGCACCAGCGGAGGCCATGATGGTCGTGTCGGAGATGGGGGAGCAGTGGTCGCCGCACACGGCGCCCGCGCAGCAGGCGGAGATGCCGATGATGAGCAGCTTGCTGTCAGCAGGGAAGACGGCGGTAACGATCGGGATCAGAATGCCGAACGTGCCCCAGCTCGTGCCGGAGGCAAAGGCCAGAATGCAGGCCACGACGAAAATGACGGCGGGCAGCATACTGTACAGCCACGCAGAAGCGGCGTACATCAGATCGTAGACATATACATCCGCGCCAAGGGCGTTGATCATGGCCTTCAGCGAGACGGCCAGCGTCAGGATGATGATCGGCGGGACCATGGCAATAAAGCCCTTGGGCACGCAGGCCATGGCCTCCTTGAAGGTCAGAACCTTCCGCGCGACGAGATAAATGACCGTCAGCACCAGCGCGATGATACCGCCCCACGGCAGACCGACGAAGGCGTTCGTATTGCCGAAGGCGCCGATAAAATCGCCCGCGAACGACGGATCGCCGGACATATCGACGCCGAAGAAGCCGCCGACATAGATCATGCCGATCGTGCAGGTCACGATCAGCACCAGCACCGGGAGAATGAGGTCGATCACGCGCCCGTTCGGATTGGCCGATTCACCGGCTTCCTCCACCAGCGCAGACAGATCGCCTTTCGCGGCCTTGGCCTCAAATTTGCGCATGGGGCCGTAATCGAGCTTCATGGCGATGATCGCGAGAATGAATACGAAGGTCAGAATGGAATAGAGGTTATAGGGAATGGCCTTGACGAACAGCTCAATGCCGCTCATGCCGGTGTCGAGGCCCTCGGCCGTGGAGGAAACTGCCGCCGCCCAGGACGAGATCGGCGCGATCATGCACACGGGAGCCGCCGTGGCGTCGATCAGATACGCCAGCTTGGGACGGGAAATTTTGTGGCTGTCCGTGACCGGGCGCATGACGGAACCGACGGTCAGGCAGTTAAAGTAATCGTCGATGAAAATCAGAATGCCGAGCACGAACGTCGCCAGCTGCGCACCTGCGTGCGTCTTGATGTGCGTCTCGGCCCAGCGGCCAAAGGCAGCCGAGCCGCCCGCTGCGTTGACCAGCGCGACAATAATGCCCAGCAGCACGAGGAACAGGAAAATGCCCGCGTTGGCGGAGATCGCGGCGATCAGACCGTCATTCAGGATGGTGTCGAGCGTCGCGACGGGCGCAAAGCCGCAGGTGAACAGGCTGCCGACCAGAACGCCGATGAACAGCGCGCTGTAGGCTTCCTTTGTGATAAGTGCCAGCACGATCGCGATGACCGGCGGCAGCAGCGACCAGGCCGTGTTTGCAAGCGATGCGCCGTTTGCGCACTTGACCGCCGCGACGACGAGCAGCGCCAGAATGACGACTGCGACGAGCGTGGTCAGGATCGTTTTGGATCTGGATGCTTTGGGTTTCATGGATCTCACTCCTAAATAAAAATGCGTCATGATCTTCCATCATGACGCACATCAAATCTCGTGTTCGCGCATGACAGCTCTCCACGGGGCAAACCCCGTGACAGTCCGCAGGATCTTCTCCCTGCGTCCCAGATACCGGCGCTGCGGGAACGGCGGCGGCTCTTCGGCGGCTTCCCCTTTCAGACGCCCGGTTCCCGCCGGATACGCGCCCTACTCCTGTCAGCCGCAGCCTCTCTCATAACGGGTTTCATTATACAGCGTGATAAAGAAATGTCAAGAATATTTATGAATCTTTTCTGAATAAATATTATTCTGCCGAACCGTGGCGGATCCCGCGGCCTGCGCATACGATAGAGCGGGAGGAGAGTATCATGTTTTCCTATCTCTTTACGTTCCGCAGCCAGACAGCGGCGCAGTCCGGCAGGCGGATCCTCTATGAGGCGGGGCTTTGGACGCAGCTGCGCCGTGCGCCGCAGGAGGTGTCGAGCCTCGGCTGCACGTGGGGCGTTTATGTGGAGGGGGCCGACGGCGTGCACGCCGCACAGCTCCTGCGCGCATGGAGCAGCCCCGTTTCCGGCGCTTACCGCGTCCATCCGAACGGCTTTCTGGAGAAGGCGCAGCTATGATCTACCTGGACGCCGGAGCCACCACGCTCCAGAAGCCGCCCGCTGTTGCCCTTGCGGTGCAGAGCGCCATGCGCCGCATGGCGACACCCGGGCGCGGCGGGCATCCGCCCGCCATGCGCGCAGCCGACGCGGTCTATGACTGCCGCTGTCTGGCAGGGGCGCTGTTTGACGCGCAGCCGGAGCAGGTCGTATTCACCATGAATGCGACCCATGCGCTGAATCTGGCGATCAAAACGCTCGTAAAGCCTGGCGGACGTGCGGTTATTTCCGGTTTTGAGCATAACGCGGTCCTGCGGCCGCTGCACCATCTTGGCGCAGAGATCATCGTCGCCGGACGGCGGCTGTTTGACCCGGCGGATACGATTTCTGCGTTCGACCGCGCCATCACGCCGGGCACAAGCGCCGTGATCTGCACGCACGTGTCCAACGTGTTCGGGTATATCCTGCCTGTCGAAGAAATTGCGGCCCTGTGCCGTGCGCGCGGCGTTCCGTTCGTGCTCGACGCATCGCAGTCGGCGGGGCTGCTGCCCGTGCGCCTTGCGGAGCTGGGCGCGGATTTTATCGGTATGCCGGGCCATAAAGCGCTCTACGGCCCGCAGGGCACGGGGCTGCTCCTGTGCGCCCGTATGCCGGATACGCTTCTGGAGGGCGGCAGCGGCAGCGCCTCGCGCCTGCCGGATATGCCGCCGGAGCTGCCGGATCACGCGGAGGCCGGGACGCAGAACGTCTGCGGCATCTGCGGCCTTGCCGCCGGGCTGCGCTTTGTGCGGCAGCAGACCCCGCAGCGCCTGCTTGCGCACGAAATCCGCCTTAGAAGGCTGCTTGCATCCATGTTGGAGGATATTCCGGGTATTCGTCTGTTTACAGGCGAGGCGCAGAGCGGGACACTCAGCCTCTGCGCGGCGCAGACGGACTGCGAGACGCTTGCCGCGCGGCTTGCATCCGAGGGGATCTGTGTGCGCGCGGGCCTGCACTGCGCGCCGCTTGCGCACGAGTCCGCAGGAACGCTCGAAACCGGGACCGTCCGCTTCAGCCTCTCCGCGTTTAACACCGAGCGTGAGATCCTGGAAATCGCAAAGCACATCAGAAGCTGCCTCAAATAATGCCGTCCGGCACGCGCCCGCATCGGCTCCCCTTGTGCGCAAGGGAAGCCGGCGGCGCACGCTGCTTTTTTCGACAGACCCATTTTTTCTCTTTCTTTTTTCTGCGCAATCGTGTATGATATATTACATATATGATTGTATGGGAGGCCGCGATATGGACGAGCTGGAAAAAAAGCCGGACGCGCCGCAGAAGTCTGCGGAAAAGAAGCCGGAACGAAAAAACGACTTTGACAACCGGCGGAAGCTGATGTATGTGCTCTGCGGCGGATATCTGATCTATCTCGCCATCAAGATGGGACGGGATTATCCGGGTCTTGCCGCCAGCGGCGTCTGGTCCAGTGACCGTATCATCGCGCTGTGCGGAGCGATCGCGTTTTCCATCATCGGCGCGGCTCTGCTGGTGATCACCGCAGTCCGGAGCGTGCGCGAGTGGAAGCAGGACGCGCAGAACGAACAGGAGGAACACACGGATGAATGATATGACATTATTTCTCGACCTGATCCTGATAGCCAGCGGCGCGTACTGTATGTATACGTTCCTGCGTCTTGCCGTCACGAAACGGCTGTTCAAAAACGGTCTGCTGGTGCCGAAGGAGAAAAAAATCTCCGACTGCGCGGACGAGCAGATGTACATCGGCTATATGATGCCGCCGCTTGCGGTCATGGCCGTCATGACCATGGGGTACGGCGTGTGCATGCTGCTCAACGACCTGCGCGAAACGCCCTTCCTCCCGTACCCGTGGCCGCTGGTGATCCTGGCCGCCGTGCTGGCCTCGCTCGTCTGGTACGCCATCCGCAATTCCCGTGCCAACCGGGAGTATTTCGGTATGTAAACGAAAATGACAGCGCCGCCTCCTGCCGTAACAGCAGGAGGCGGCTTTTCGCATATTTGGAGGTCAGGGCAGCAGGCCCTTGTTGGTCTTTCTGACGTTCCTGAAGACCTCTTCAAAGCGGTTCAGCGCCTCGTCGATGATCTCCGGCGTGTCGGCCATGGAGGTGTACAGGCGGCTGCCGGCCAGCGTGACGATGCCGTTTGCCATATAGGCCGCGCCCATGCGCTCCATCGAATCCTTGCGGACATACATCATATCCTTGTGCTTGAGCAGACCGACTGCGGACTTTGCAAACGACATGGACGAGAAATCAAAGCTCATCGCGCCCGTGCACTCGAGATGCACGATGGAGCCCTGGTTATAGGCCACGAACGGCAGGCCGTACCGGTCAAGCAGCCCCTTGAGGCCGTCACACAGGCGGTCGCCCATTTTTCCCGCGATCTCGCAGGCGTTCGTGCGCTCGATCTCACGGATGGCTGTGTACCCGGCGAGGCAGGACAGAGGATTGGCCGCCAGTGTGCCGCCGACATACGCCCGGTGCTTGCCTGTGGCAAGACCGGCCGCCATGAGCTGCGCGTATTCCTTCTTGCCGCCGACGCCGCCCGCCGCCGGGTCCCCGNNNCGCCGCCCGCCGACGGGTACCCGCCTGCGACGATCTTGCCGAAGACCGTCAGATCCGGCACGACGCCGAAATAGCCCTGCGCGCCCGAAAGCGCGACGCGGAAGCCCGTGACGACCTCGTCGAAGATCATCAGCGCGCCGTATTTGTCGCACAGCGCCCGCACGCCTGCGTTATAATCGTGCGCAACGGGCCGCGTGCCGCTCTCGGGGCCGACCGGCTCGACAATGACGCCCGCTGTGCCGCCGAGCAGCACGTTGCGCTTGAGCATATCCTCCAGCATGGTCAGATCATTCGGCCGCACCTCGTCCGTCGCCTCATAGCAGCCGCCGGGAATCCCGTGCGATTCCAGAAGTGCCCGGCTGCCAGGGATTTTCAGACCGTAGACCATCTGGTCGGACCAGCCGTGGTACGCGCCGCCGACCTTGATGATGCGCTTTTTGCCCGTGGCAATGCGCGCGATGCGAAGCGCTGCCATGACGGACTCCGTGCCGCTGCCGAGCATACGGAACATCTCGACGTTCGGCATATGCCTGTTGATCTCTTTCGCGATCATAAGCTCGGATTCGTGCAGCAGACCTGTCACCGGGCCGCATTCGTTCAGCAGCTCGATGACCTTTTCCCGGATGACGGGATAGTTGCTGCCGAGGATCGTCGGGCCGCCGGCCTGCAGGAAGTCAATGTACTGGTTGCCGTCCTTGTCGTAGAGATACGCGCCGTCGGCCCGCGCCATGCACATGGGAAACGGCTTGTTGAAGGCCAGATTGTGCTGGACACCGCCGGGGATATACTCCTTCGACTCCTCGTACACGGCTTTGGACGCTTTGCACTTCTCGTCAAAATAGTTCAGGATCACATTGTTGTAATACTCGTCCGTGACCTCCCAGATGGGCTGGCTGGTCAGGGCCTTGAGCCTCGCGTTGATCTCGTTGGGATCGTCCCAACGGCTGATGCCGCAGTTGTTCATTTCTGTTCCTCCTTTTTCGCAAGGTCATTGGTGTCCATGCTGCCCCGGAACACGACGAATGTGTCAAACAGGTATTCCGTGACAAAATTCAAAAGCATATTCATAACAGTGACCAGATATTCGTTCCAGCCGCAGCTTTCGACCAGCCAGTTGCCGAAGATGGTCGACAGCGGCGTGAACACGGCGTAGTAGCACAAAACCAGCGCCATGGCCTTCGGCACATTGTTGGCGCTCTTGAACGTGAATTTCCGGTTGAGCGTGAAGTTCCACACCACAGACGCCACCAGCGCGATCAGATAGCACGGCCAGTAGCTCCATTTACACAGCTCATTGAGCAGCGTAAACAATCCGATCTGGATGATACCTGCCGAGGCCGAAAACAGCACAAATTTGACAACCCGCCAAATTTCTTTCTTTTTTTCTCCGGTCATTTTCCTGCCTCCTTCTGCTTTGCATATTTCTGCTGATAGACCAAATGCTGCAGGGCGATGTCCGCGCGGGAGAGCCGGGCACGCTCATTGAGCGCCGCCGTGTGCAGCGCACAGACGGCGGCCTTGTCCGCGAGAACTGCCAGCGCCTGCGTATCATCCTCGTCCTTTCCGCAGACGACCGCACCCACACCCGGAACCAGCACCGCGCAGCGCTTATCCAGCGCGGCGGAAATCTCACCCGCCGCAGCGCTCTGCGTGACCGGGATCACCGGGCCGATCATCTGCGCCATGTCGTCCAGCTGGGCGCGGATGGGCCGATTCAGCGCCGCCATAGTCAGAAGTGCGTCCGTCCGCGCGGCACAGGCCAGCGGATGTGCGTGGCGAACCTTGGCAAGCACGGAATCCAGCCGCTTCTGTTCCATGACCGGTGCAGCTTGCTCTAATACACCCTGCCAGCAGCGGCGGCAGAGCCGTTCGAGCAGCTGCGCGCGCATCAGCGCTTCGTCGTGGCTGCGCGCGCAGATCAGAACGCCGTGGTGCGCCATGAAAATCGTTCTGGCCCCGCGCGACATGGCCTCGCGCATCGCGCTTTGCAGCGTCTTTGTGCCCGGCAGGCCGTAGCCTGCCACGGTCACGCCGCCGAGCTGCTGCCGCTCCTCGCCGGTAAAGCAGCCGGGCTTGTATCCGCACAGGCCCAGCGCCGAGGCGTAGGTCTGGTGCGTGTGAATGACAAAATTGACGTCCTCAAACATCGAATAGGCGAGCGCGTGCACCGCCCGTTCGCCGGACGGCCTGCGCGGGCCGGTCCATTTGCCGGTCGCCAGATCGCACAGCGCGATATCCTCCGGCGCGATGCTGCCGTAGTCCATGCCGCTGGGCGTGACGAGATAATGTCCGCCGTCCGCGCGGGCCGAAACATTGCCCCACGTCCGGGCAACAAGCCCGTTTTCCAGCAGCTCGCGGCCCGTTTCACAGATACACGTCCGTAAAGCCTGATCGTCCATTGCTTATCCCTCCTTCAGTCTGTTCAGCAGTGCAAAATTCTTCTTATTCGACGCGTACAGCTGCCGGAATACGCGGTAATTGCGGTCATAGACCGGCTTTAAGGCCGTGTTCGGCGTGTAGCGCCCGTTGACCTTCACGTGCGAAGCAGCCTGCGTCAGATCCGGAAACAGCCCGCTTCCGACCGCCGCCAGCATCGCCGCGCCGATAGCCCCGACGTCCTTCGTGTTTTCAACTGTCTCGACCGTCCGGCCTGTAATGTCGGCCAGCATCTGACACGTCACCTTTGAAAGCGCCCCGCCGCCGACGAACCGGATGACCGGGGCCGTCTTTGTTTTCCGTTCCTCGCATTCGAGCATCCAGCGCTGGTGGAAGCAGATGCCCTCGAGAACCGCCCGCAGCATCTGCGCCTTGCCTGTCTCCAGCTGAATGTTGAAGAATATCCCGGCTGCCGCCGGGTCTTCAAACGGACAGCGGTTGCCATGCAGCCACGGGGTAAAGATCACGCCGCCGGAGCCAGGCGCGACCTGCGCAACGGTGTCAGACATATAATCATACAAACTCTCGTAGACGCTTTCCTGGCTCTCGGCCACGTCGGTCTTGGACAGATAGATATTGACCTCATCCAGCACCAGATGATCCTTGACCCATTCGAAGCACTTGCCTGCCGTCTCCATTTCGGCAAAATAATTGTATTTTCCCTTTTCCACGCCGACAATGCCCGCGATCATCGACACGAGATCGACCGCCTGATGGTCCATCACCGTTCCGACCCAGCCGGACGTGCCGGAATAGATATGCGTACTGCCGACGGCAGTGCAGCCCGCGCCCACGCCGATGAGCGTCGCGTCCCCGCCGCCTCCGTAGACCCTTGTGCCGGGACAGAGGCCGAGCTCCCGCGCGGCCTGCTCCGTCAGAAGCCCCGCCACGTCGGTGCATTCAATGATCTTCGCCAGATGGCGCGTCTCGACGCCGTACATCCGGCAAAGCCCTTCGTTCCAGCCCTCATGACCGGGCCGCGTGTCGTAAAGGAACGTCGAATAGGCCGAGTCGCGCGTCATGACAAATTCGCCGGTCGCCCGCGCGATCAGAGATTCCTTCACGTCCAGCCATTTGTGGGCTTCTTGGAAGATCTCCGGCTCGTGCGCCTGCACCCATTTGTATTTCCAGAGCGGGTCCTTGACGCTTGTGGACGCGGCGTGCGTCGCGCGCAAAGAGCGCAGCAGCATCCCGATGTTCACACCGGAAACGCACGGCCCGTGCGTCTGGCAGGCTTTGAATTCTGCCGAAGCCCGCTGATCCATATAGCTCATCGGGCGGCGCATCGCGCGGCCATACTCGTCCACAAGCACCATGCCCTGCATCTGGGAGCAGAACGAAATGCCGGTCACCTGTGCAGGCGTTACGTCGGTCTTTTCGAACACGGTCTTCGTCGTGCGGCACATGGCGTCCCACCATTCGTCCGCGTCCTGCTCCGCGCCGCCGTCCGGCAGAATGTAAAGCCCATAGCCCGCGTATGCGCTCGCGATCAGCCGGATATCCTGTTCGGCTCCGAACAGGCAGGTCTTGACTCCGGTCGTTCCGAAGTCGTAAGCGATGAGATACTGCATACGTCTCCTTTCATCGCGCCCAGCAAAAAGCGCGTCAGCCTGTCGGCCATTTTTGTATCCTCCAAAGCGGCCTCGCCGCAGAAGATCCGCATCCGCTCCTGATAATATTCGCAGCTGTAGGAAAACTGCAGCATCATCAGCAGATTGTCAAAGAAAAACGCAAACAGCTGCGGCTCGATCCGCTCTGTAAGCTGGCCGCCCTGCTGCGCGCCGTCAAACAGGCGCGTATAAAGCGCCGCCGTGCGCGATTCGATCTCGCGGGCAAGCGCCCCGGCATACTTCCGGCAGCTGCCGGAGGTGATCTCGTTGTACATCGCGTTATAGCTCGCGTGGCTGCGCGACTGGCGGATGAGTGCAAGAATGAGCCTCTGCATCCGCACCTCCAGCGGCCCGCCGCCCGCGGCGGCCTCCTGCAAGGTCGCGTCCAGCAGCTCAAGCGAATGCCGCACGCAGGCGAGGAAGAACGCGTCCTTGTCTCCAAAGTATTTATAAATCACGCCGACGCTTACACCCGCATTCTTCGCGACCGACGCGACCGACGCGGGCTGAAAGCCGCAGCGGGCAAATTCCGCAATGCCCGCCTCCAGAATCGTGCCCAGCGCCGCTTCGTCCAGCTTCCGATACATAAAACACCTCAATATGACGTGAATGACTGTTCACGTCATATTATAATTCTGATAAAAACATCTGTCAATCCACAAAATAATTCAGCACATCAAACAAAAATTTGCAGCAGCCGAACGGTGTTCCTGTTTTGCTGTGTATTCCATGGAAACAAAAATCTTTTGCTGTTTTTCAGAAGCGCGCACCAAGCTTTTGACATTTTCCGTTCCCCGTGCTACACTGAAAGAAAAAACAGGAGGACGTTTATGTCTCTCATTCCTTACTATCTGCAATACGTATCCGAGATCTGCGAGGGCACGCGCAAGGCGCCTGCGGGCATTGTGCTCACGGAGCAGGAGGATCTGAAAAAGGCGCTGCAATTGCAGGCCGAGATCACGAAGCTGGGCATTCCCGCCTTCGTCAAAGCCTGCGCCGCGGCTGACGGGACGGAAATTCCGCAGGAGGAATATGACAGCTTCGACCCGGCTGAGCTGAACACGGCTATCGCGCAGCTTGCCGCAGCCTCCCAGCCGCAGGAGCCGGCGGAGGAAGCGCCGCAGGAGCCGGTCAGGACCGAAACGCGCGATATCTTCGAAATTTTCCTCGACAGCGTGTGTCTGGACGATGCTCTGCTGACATATCTGATCGACATTTTAAAGCGCCGCTCCGAGCCGGAATTTGCCAAGCTGTCCCACGCGGCGGCCCGCACCGAGCTGAAGCTGGACGATTTTCTTGCCTGGCTCGGCAATATGGAGCTGCTGGCAGGCGAGGATGAGCAGGCGTGCGCGGCCATTATGGACAAATGCCTGTACCGGCTGGAGCAGGAGGGCGAGATGGAGCTGATCGCGGCGCTGCTTTCCGGCGACGAGACGACCTTCAAGCTCTTCCGCACGCAGGCGCCGGAGCTGGTGCACCTGCCGGATGCAACCTATGAATGGTATTGCAGGCACTATCTGGACCGCTATTATCCCGTCCGCTTCATTCTGCATCATCAGGGGATCGAGTTTCCCCGCGCATAAGGAGGCTTCTCATGGAACCCATCTATGTCACCGGCCACCGCAATCCCGATACCGATTCCATTGTTTCCGCCATGGCCTATGCCGCGCTGCGAAACGCGCTGGGCGATCGGGAATTTGTTCCCGCGCGTCTGGGGCATATCTCCGATGAGACGCGGCTCGTGCTCGACCGCTTCGGCTTCGAGCCGCCTGTGCGCATCCAGACCATGCGCACGCAGGTGCGCGATCTGGACTATGACACGCCCCCGGCCCTGTCCGGCGCGGTCACCGTCAGCCGGGCCTGGGCGGCACTGCAGACCAACAAGGCAAAATCCATCCCCGCTATTCCCGTGACGAACGAAAACGGCGAGCTGTACGGGATGCTCTCACCCAGCGAGATCGCAAGCTATGATATGCGCACGCTTTCCGATTCCCGCGTCGACAGGATCCCGGTTTTTAATCTCCTGAGCGTTCTGGACGGCAAGATCCTGAACGAGTCCGGCTATCTGACCGACACCATCAGCGGCGAGGTGTCCATCGCCCTGCCGCAGAACAATGAAAACCTGCTCTTTAAAGGCCCGGACGCCATCGTCATCGTCGGCGAACAGCCGGAAATGGCGCGCCGCGCTGTCGAGCAGCAGGTCAGCTGCCTGATCGTGTGCCAGGCCGAGCTGCCGGAGCAGCTGCGGCAGATGCAGACAAACACCTGCATCATCGCCACGCCCTTCGACGCGTACAAGGCCGCCCGCATGGTCTATTATGCCATTGAGGTCGCGCGCGTGTGCCGCACGGAGGATCTTGAGGCGTTCCACCTGACCGATTTCGTGGACGACGTGCGCGAGGTCGTGCTCAAAAGCCGCCACCGCAGCTACCCGATCCTCGATGAAAACGACAAGGTCGTCGGCACGCTCTCCCGCTATCATCTGATCAAACCGCGCCGCAAGCGCGTTGTGCTGGTCGATCATAACGAGGCGGCGCAGTCCGTCCCGGGTCTTGAACAGGCGGAGATCGTCGAGATCATCGACCACCACCGGCTGGCCGATATCCAGACCGGCGGCCCCATTTACTTCCGGAACGAGCCGGTCGGCTCGACCGCGACGATCATCTCCGAAATGTATCAGGAGCGCGGCCTCATGCCGCCCGCAAAGCTGGCCGGTCTGATCGCGGCGGCCATCGTCGCCGACACGGTCATGTTCAAATCCCCGACGTCCACCGCCGTCGACCGCCGCATGGCCGACCGCATGGCGCGCATCGCCAATATCTCGCTCGACGAGCTGGGCAAGACCATCTTCTCTGCGTCCATCTCTGACGACAAGCCCGCCGACACGCTGCTGTTCACGGATTTCAAGGATTTCCATATCGCCGATCACGATTTCGGCGTCAGCCAGATCACCTGCGTCGACTCCGAGCGCATGATGCAGCGCAAGGACGAGTTCCTGGCCGTCATGCAGAAGACGATGGCGGAGCGCGGCTATACGCTCATGATCCTCATGCTGACGGACGTGCTGCTGGAGGGCACGCACCTTCTGTATCTCGGCGACGAGGATATCATCACGCAGGCCTTCGGTGTCCAGCTCAAGGATCACACCTGCTTCCTGCCGGGCGTTGTGTCCCGGAAAAAGCAGGTCATCCCAATGCTGACCGCCCTGTGGGGATAACAAAGGAGTTTTTTTATGCGTCTTATTTTCATCCGCCACGGCGAACCCGATTACGAGCACGATTCGCTCACCGAAAAGGGCTGGCGCGAGGCAAAGCTGTTGGCAGCCCGCACAAAGGACTGGCATGTCGATGATTTCTACGTTTCCCCGCTTGGCCGTGCGCGGGATACTGCGTCCTTTACGCTCAAAGCGCACGGAAAGACGGCAGAGATCATGGATTGGCTGCATGAATTTCTGGGCAAGGTGCCGGACGGGGCCGGCGGAACGCGCCTCTGCTGGGATCTGATGCCCGCCGATTGGACGGCGCAGCCGGAGCTGCTGCAGCCCACCGGCTGGGAGGCCGCGCCGCTCTTACAGGGTACGAACGTCAAGGCCGAATACGACCGCGTGACCGCCGGACTGGACGCGCTGCTCGCGTCATACGGCTACACCCGGCACGGCGGATATTATACCTGCCGCGAGACCTGTGAAAAAACCATCGTCTGCTTCTGCCACTTCGGCATCACGGCTGTTCTGCTGTCTCACCTGTGGAACGTCAGCCCGTTTGCCGTGCTGCACGGGGCATTCCTCGCCCCGACGTCCGTAACGGTTCTGAACACGGAGGAGCGCCAGCCCGGCATTGCATACTTCCGCTGCCAGATGATGGGCGATACCTCGCACCTTCTGATCGGCGGAGAACCAGTATCCTATTACGCATCCTACGCAGAGCCGTTTCAGGGCTGAACCGGCTCTGCAGAACCAAAATATCCCCGGCCGTCCGCTTGTAAAGCGGCTGGCCGGGGGCTTGTCTGTTATTCGGCTTTCGGCGGCTGGCCCTCACCCGACGGCTTTCTGGAGCCTCCGCTGCGGCGTC
>HF990611.1:2873-13799 GCA_000432135.1 Firmicutes bacterium CAG:124 | reverse complement strand
GATACGTCAGAATCGTCGCGCCCTCATGGTTAAACGCCGGGTTCAGAAGCGCGGCAAGCGCCGCCATAGGGAGAAGCCCCATGACGGCAAACCGCACCGCTTTCCGGCCTTTCAGATGAATATCGTAGGCCAGCGCCCCCGTCAGCGAAACCGCCAGATAGACCGGGTGCATCAGGCACATCGAAAACAGCAGCACCAGTGCGTAATATAGAAAATTGATCACGGGATGATATCCCGAAAAAGCGTCTTTGTTTCTCATTCGCCCTCTGTCCAGCCGCCGCTGCCGACGTCCCTGCCCAGCTCACAAGTATAAACCCACGTGACCGTGTCTCCGTCCTGCAGCGCATACTGGCTGCATCCGTAATTCGGGAACCAGCCGTTCACCGCGTACATCCAGCCGGATTCCGCCCCACAGTCAAATTCATAGAGGTTCCCGATGCCCTCAATGTAAGCCGAGCCGTAAACCGGCGTCGTGGAAAATTCCAGATGGAGTTTATTCTCCCGGCAGACCTGCTGCAAAACGTCAAAAGCGCTCTGGCCCTCCTGAAAGCTGACCTCTACAGACTCCAGCAGCCAGCCGTCCTCCGGCACCAGCTCCCGCTTTTCCTCGCTGCAAAGCTCCATGTGCTCCAGAATCGATGCACAGGAAATGGAGACGGTGCAGTGATAGCTCGGCCCGGCCTGCGGCGCTCCGCACCCGGTCAGCAGCGCAGCCGTCAGCACCAGCGCCAGCACCGCCCAGACGGCGGCCTTTTTATTTGTTTTCCAGACGTTCACGCAATTCAACTCCATATGTGTTGTATCATTTCAAGTATATCTGAAAACCGGTAATCTGTCCAGTGGCGCAATAGCTGCTGCCGGTCTGGCTTACCGGCTTTCAGATATGCTCTGAAATACAGCACGCAGGGCTGCCCCCCAAAAAAGGGGGGCAGTCCTGTGCTGCAAATTGGGATTATGAGGTCAGTTCAGTACATTTTTCACGAGCCGGTGGAGGATCGCGGCGACCTGTGCTCTGGTCGCGTCGCCCTTCGGCATGAGCTTGCCGGAAGCACCGTTGATCAGGCCCTCCGAGACAGCCCAGCCGAGCGCCTCGCTGGCATAGGCGGAAACGCTGTCCGCGTCGGTGAAGCTGTTCAGCTTTGCGCTCGCATCGGTGTCCAGCTTCCTGTACTGCGCATAGCGGTACAGGATCGCGGCAAGCTGCTCGCGCGTGACCTTGGCGTCGGGGGAGAAGGAGGTGCTGTCCGTGCCGGTGACGATGCCGTTGGCGGCTGCCCAGATGACAGACTTTTCGTAATACGCGCCGGAACGCACATCGGTAAAGCTGCTTCTGCCTGTGACGGTGGGTTCGCCCTCGAGCCGGTAGAGAACCGTGACGAGCATGGCGCGCGTCATGGACGCGTTCGGGCTGAAGCTTCTGCTGTCCGTGCCGGAGAACAGGCCGTTTTCGTATACGAACGCAACGTCGTCATAGAACCAGTCGGACGTGGAAACGTCGGTGAACGGAAGCTTGACCTCGGGCTTCGAAGCGGGCTTCTTATTGTCGACACCCGGAGTGATCGGCTCCGGAAGCGCGGCGGTATTGACCGTGACGGTGTAGACTGCGGTGGTCACGCCGTCCTCAGCGGTGACGGTGAAGCTCCAGATATTTCTGGTGTTTGTCAGAGCGCTGACAGTCGCACGCGGATGCCTCGTGACGATCACGAAGCTGCCGGTCTTGACGACCGTGCCATAGGGAACCGTGACGGTGTAGCTGTTGTTCGCACCGGCCACAGCCTTGAAACCCGCAACGGTGATGCTGCTGACACCCGCGTCATTGGACTTCGGGGCTTCGGTGAACGAAACGGTGACGGTGTAGGTCTTGGAGGTCACGCCATCCTCAGCGGTGACGGTGAACGTCCAGACATTGCCTTCATTCGTCAGAGCGCCGACAGTCGCGCCTGCGTCGCTTGTGACGATCACGAAGCTGCCCGCTGTAACGTCCGTGCCGTAGGGGAGGGTAACGGTGTAGGTGTTGTTCTCGCCAGCAGTGGCCTCAACGCCCGCGACAGTGACGCTGCTGACATCCGCATTGCTGGACTTCGGAGCTGCTGTGACCGTGACGGGGAGCCACGGGGAGAAAATGTTGGTGAGCTCGTCGCCCATTGCGGACAGAACATAGCTGCCTGCGGCGGCAAACGAGAGCGTGACCTGCCCATTTTCGCCGATGACCTTGCCCTCGACCGGCGTGAGCGTGCCGTCTTCGCCGACTGTGCAGATCTGGATGTCCTCAGGATCGAGCGCCGCACCGTGCGTTACACGGTCCTCGGGCTTCAGACCGCCGCCGTAGGCGTACATATAGCCGTCCATACCGAGCGTGAAGTCGGTTCCGGCCTGAACCGTAAAGGTATCCAGACGGTTTCCGTCCGTATCCGTGAACCACGTATAGTAGTCCATGTACATACTGGTGTCCTGATAGAAGAAGAACTCAACGGTGCCGTCCTCCGCAACGGGGGTCTGGCTGATGGTGTAGCCGGTGTAGCCGTACTGCGTGTTGTATTCGCCGTTCTTGTCGCAGGGGAACTCGCCGTTGACCGCGAAACTGAACGCGGAGGTTTTTTCTCCGTTGACCGTGGTGATCGTGCCGTTGCTGACGACGAGATAATCGCTCTTGCTGTCCTTCGTGAAGTCCTCACCGAAGGTGATCTCGTGGTACTTGACGAGCACGTCCAGCGCGGAAACGCCGTCTGTGACATCATCAGCGTAGCCATAGCGTTCGGCGAGATCGCTGGAGACTTCCACGCGGGTCGGAACCATGATAAACATATTTTCTGCCTGCATGGAAATGGTCGCGTGGATCGTCTTGGCCTCTTTCACCGTGACCGTGACGGAGTAGGTCACGGCAGTGCCGTCCTCAGCGGTCACAGTAAACGTCCAGACGCCGTCCTCACCCTTGGCCGGGCCGGTAAGCGTGGCCTTGCTGTCGGAAAGTGTGATCTCGAAGCTGTCTGCCGTGACCTCCGTGCCTGCCGGAAGCGTTACGGAGAAGCTGTTTTCAGCCGTACCGGCTGCTGCCTCAACACCTGCGACCTTGACGGACGCAACACCTGCGTCAGAGGACTTCGCGTTCGGGTCGATCACAGTAAGAACGAACTTGTATTCCGGAGATTCTGCCTTGCCGTCGCTTGCTTTGAAGACGAGCGTATACGTACCGGCAGCGCTGGGCGTATATGTGTAGGAGGCCGGTACATAGAACGGATTCTCGGCATCACGCCAGACGCGGTAGGTGAGCTTATCGTAGGCGTCCTCGTCCTCAAAGATCTGCGTCATATCAAACTGATAGCTTTCGCCAAGGTTGATCGAGGCCGCAGCCGGGGTGATTACGCCGTCCTTCAGCCTGGGGGCATGGTTCGCCTCGGTCGGCATACGCAGCTCGTAGACCCAGACGTCGGAGGCGTCGGTCTTGTTCGTCAGCGTAATGACCGCGACCAGACTGCCGGAAAGATCGGGATTGATGATGGCAATATTCTTCGCGTGCGGGGCGTCCACTGCTTTTGCAGTTCCGTCGGTCGTCGTGAAGGCATATACGGCGGAATATGCCGTATTGTAGGATACCTTAACCTGGAACTGAATCCCGGACGCGCCAGAAACGATTCGATACGGAGAAGTCAGCACATTGCTGCCCGCTGTTTGATGCAGCGTAAAGCTGCGCGTTGTCGTATCCTCCAGGCTTGCCTTGAGCATGGAGAGCGTAACCGTCCGCAGTGGGGTCGTATCAGACGCGCTTCTGCGGGTCACGGTGACGGTATACGCTGCGGTGGTCGTGCCGTCCTCGGCGGTAACGGTGAACGTCCAGACATCGCCGTTGGCTGTGGGAGCGGAGACGCTGGCCTTTTCATCGGACAGAACGATCTGGAAGCTGTCTGCCGTAACCTCGGCGTTCGTCTGCAGCTTGACCGTGTAGGCTGTCTCACCGGTCTTCGAGGCCGGGGTGTGCGCGACGGAAACGGAGGTCACGCCTGCGTCAGAGGACTTCGGCGCTTCCGCGACGGTCACAGTGACGGTGTAGGTCACAGCGGTGCCGTCCTCAGCGGTCACAGTAAACGTCCAGACGCCGTCCTCACCCTTGGCCGGGCCGGTAAGCGTGGCCTTGCTGTCGGAAAGTGTGACCTCGAAGCTGTCTGCCATGACCTCCGTGCCTGCCGGAAGCGTTACGGAGTAGCTGTTTTCAGCCGTACCGGCTGCTGCCTCAACGCCTGCGACCTTGACGGACGCAACACCCGCGTCAGAGGACTGAGCTGTGCCGAACACCACGTTGATGGTGTAAGTGCGCTTGCCGTCGCTCGTTTCATTCATGGTGGGCCAGCTGTCGTCTGCACAGACGACGGTGATGACGCTGCCATTTGCGATGGGGATCAGGGACGTGCGGGAATATTCGCGGCCCGTAGCCTGCGTGCCGAGATAGGTGCGGACCTGATAGTTCTTGTTTGCCGCCGTCGGTGTGACGAGCAGCGAGGTCGTGCCTTCCGGCACAGTCAGGGTGTAGGTGAAGGTGTCGCCGCTGAACTTGGGTGCCAGCTTACCGGTGCTGAATGTGAGCGCTTTGAGGCGGGTGTCGGAATTGTTCCAGCTGCCGCCAAGATCCTCAACGGTACGGGTGTACATGATGCGGATCTCGTCGCCCGCGCAGAGCGTGCCCTTTGCAACGGTAAATTCACCAAAGCCAAAGTTTGTGAACCAGTCGTTGAGCGTGCCCATCCAGCCGGACATGGTACCGCCGTCAAACGCCTTCAAGTTGTCAATGGAGGAGATGTAGTTGCTTTCCGCGCCGACGACGGTGTGGCCATCCAGTGCTTCCACAACGCAGCCCATCATGGTCGATTCGCCAGTCAGCTCGATCCAGGTGTCGGCCAGCGTGCCTTCCCAGACAGCGCCCTCCGCCTTCGGGAACGTGGTGTTCTCCACGATCACGCGGGCCATGCCGGCCAGCGTCAGAACGCTGACATACGCCATATCCGAGCCGCCCTTGGAGGCGTCATCCTTCACATAGGACAGCGTCAGCGTGTAGCTGCCGGCTCCGAGCTGCTTTTTGATGCTGCCGCTCTTCTCGCCGCTGACAGCGTCGGCCAGCGTTTCCGGGCTGCCGCCGTCTTCTGCGAGCGTGATGGTCAGTTTGTCATAGCCGTTTTCCGAGGAAACGCCGTAGCCGAAGCGCAGAACGGTGGGTGCGCTCAGCGTAAAGGCAAACGAGGTCGTGGAGCTGGTCTTGTCCTGATTCTGGTTGCTGCTTTCAAAGCGGTCCAGATCGGCATTGTAGACCCAGGGGTAATTGCCGTTGTCGGAAACGCTGATAGAGGTGACAGTCTGCTCGGGGTAGGAGACGTGGCCGAGGCGGTCGTCGTCCCAGACCGTGTAGGTTTCGCCGCAGACGGCGCAGACGTAGGTCTTATAGCCGGTGAAGACCTGCTCGGTGCCGTCCTTGGGCGTATGGCCCTTGGCGGGAACGATGTCTTCCTTCGTTTCCGAGCAGCCGGTTCTGCGGCAGGTACGGACGATCTTGCCCGTCTTTGTGCAGGTAGGAGGCGTCAGGGTGCAGTTGCCGTCGCTGCCGTCCGCATCCTCGCAGAAGTCGTGGCCGAGTGCCGCGACATAGGCCGTGCGGTAACTTTCGCCGCACTTGCTGCAGGAGTAGCTGGTGTAGCCCTTCACAGTGCACAGCGGAGCCGTGACCGTGCCCTCACCAGCTGCTTCGTGGAAGGTCACATCGCTCTGCCATCTGAGCGCGGGATAGCCGCCGCAGACCGGGCCGAACGCGTCGGACAGGTCGGCGTCCTTGAGGTCAGCTTCGTTCAGCGCTTCGGCGTTCGCGTCCGCGTTCAGCGTGTTCAGATAATAGCACTTGGAAATCTCGGAGGAAGCAGTGTCAACCGTGCCGAATACGGCGCTGCCCGCTTCGCCGGTGGAGTAGCAGCTGGAGATGGTGATTTTCCCCTGCACAGTGCCGCTCCAGTTCACATTGCCCTTGACCTCGCCTGCGATGCCGCCGGAGGCCGTGCCGGAGATCTTGCCGGTGTTGTAGCAGCTTGTAACAGTCATTTCGCTGCTGGTGCCGCCGATGATGCCGCCGGCCTTGCTGCCGGTCGCGGAAATTTCTGCGGTGTTATAGCAGCCGGTGATGGTCGAGCCGTTGCCGACTGTGCCGCCGATAATGCCGCCGGCGCTGCTGCCGCCGGTGACAGCGCCGAAGTTCGCGCAGTTCTCGATCACGGCGTTCTGATAGGTGTATCCCACAAGACCGCCGACGTTGTTGCCGGTAGAGGTGATGACTGCGTAGTTGAAGCAGTTCGCGATTTTCGGAGCAGTGCCGCTGGCATAGCCGGCGATCGCGCCTGCGCTGCCCTTGCCGGAAACTGCGCCGCGGATGGTCAGATCATGGATGTAGGAATTCGAGCCGATCTGCGCAAACAGGCCAGCCGTGGCGTTCAGGCCGGTGATCTCGAAGCTTGCGCCGTCAAGCACGACCTTCTTGCTGGAGGAGATGTTCAGCCATGCGTATTTGCCGAGGTTGATATCGGCCGTCAGAACGCCGGAAACGTCCGCGTCCTTGCTCTTTGCGACGAACCAGGCCAGCTCCGCGCCGGTGCCGATCCGGTAAACGCCGTTTTCGTCGGCCTTCGGTTCGGTCTGCGTCTTGCCGTCCCATGCGCCCGCTGCGGTTGCCTGCAGGGTGATGGTGAATTCGTTGGGGCCTTCCTCCGTCATGGTGACGCTGCCGGAGGCGTATTCAACGCCGGCACCGGAAACGGTGTAGAAGTATTCCTCGGCATAAGCCTTGAACGTGCCGTCTTCCGCGACCGCAATGCCGTTGCCTGCGCTGTCCTTCAGCGTGACGGTCAGATCCTTGCGGTCAATGGACGTGCCGTTCTGATCCTGGAAGCTCAGCTTGCCGGTCAGGAAGTCGAGCTTTACGACCGGGATCGTGATCTCCGGCAGACGGCTGAGAATGCCTGCCGTCTTGGGCGCGTCGAAGCCGGGATTCGTGCCCACAGCATAGGTGATGCCGCGGTGCGTCGGAACGCCGGGCCAGCCCGCCTGCTTGATCGCGCCGCTCAGCGTGTAGGTCTCCTCAGCCCAGAACTTCGGGATGGTGACAGTCAGCTTCTGCCGCTCAGGGTTGCCGCTGAAGTCATAAACGCCGAAGTTTCCGCCGGGATCACTCTTGAAGAGGGTGCCGTCCGGGCCCTGCATATACAGGGAGAAGTTGAAGTTATACGCGCCGGAAAGCTTTTCCTTGGGGCTGATCAGGTTGGAGAACTGGATCGTGACGGAATCACCCGGCTTGATGGCAGCCAGCTCTTCCTGCGTCAGCTCCGTGCCCTCCGCGTTGACAAACTTGTAGCTCACGCCGCGTGCCGTCACGACCTGATAGGTCGAAAGGCTGCCCTTCGTGACCTTGATGATATTGCGGCCGGTGATCAGACCGCTGACGGTCACAGTGCCGTCTTCAGCGGTTGTGACGCCAGTGTTTGTGAAGCCGCCGGAATACGTCATAGACGCAGCGGTCACGGTGGGGCGCAGGACGCTCACGGTGCAGCCCGCTTCGGGCTTGAAGCTGTAACTTGCACCCTCTGTTCCAGTGTAGAACAGAATGTCATGCTCCGCATCGAGTTGCCGCGCCTCATCCTTCTCGATGACCGCGTCCATGCGGTCAAGATTCATATTGGTCTGGATAGCACTGCCGTCCGCGCCGACATTCACGACAAACACGCCCGTCAACTCCGGCCAGATGGCGGAGAAGCGATGCGAGGGCGTGCTGGTCTGGCCAGCCATATGGGTCATTGCGTCATAGGTTACGAGCACGATGGCCGTGCCCTCGTGCTTGGCCTCCATCACAGCGACGTTGCTGTTCAGCGCGTTCGGCGTGATGGTCACGACGTCGCTGGCATTGCCGTTCACATCGATGACCTGATAGTGCATCTCCGGCAGTGCGACCTTGGCGTTCATAAAGCTTTCGATCGCGAACCAGTTGCGGAAGGAGTTGAGTTCAAACGTCTCGCCAACGGCCATGTTTTTATAGCCCTTGGTGTTGATGTTCAGGTAAATGCCTGCACGGTCGTAGACGTTGTTTTCAAAATGATAGATCGTGTCCTTGCTGAAATCACCGGTCAGGCCGAGATCCTCTTCCGTGACCGTGTACGCTGCGTCGGCGCTCAGTCTGACGTAGTTCCAGTAGGTCGCGCCCTCCGGATGGCGGACACGGTAGAAGTAATCCGTGTTCTTGTCGAGATGGAACGTGGCCGTGCCGTCCTCGACGGAACGCGCGAACGGCTCAAGGAAGCTGAACACATAGTATTTTGCGAGCGTACCGGCGTCGATGGTCGAGCCCTTCGGCGCTGTGACCGTGACCGTGACGAATTCCTTGCAGGTCAGGCTGAGGCTGTCGTTCATCGTCGGGGTCTTGGAAGCGGTAGCCGGGTTGTAGTTCGGATGCGTTTCCGCGTTCGGCGTGGCTGTCACGCTGACTGTATCACCAACGACAAACAGGCAGCTTGTGTAGGTCTTGCCCCAATTTACGGCCGAGCCAAACTCCGCCTTACGCTCTGCACCGGAGGCGTCGGTTACGCGCAGCGAAAGAGTATAGTCTGTGTCCTTAACCCATGAACTGGGGTTGACGGAGATCTGATACATCCGCTGCAGCTTGAAGCTGCTGCTGTCGCTGCTGACGTTGATGGATACACCGCCGTTGCGGTCATTGTTCGCGTCATAGCCGTCAACCCAGTAAGCGCCGGGCGCAAGGTCGATGGTATACGCGCCGTCTGCGGCTTCCTTCGCGGCCAGCAGATCGACCGCGCCCTTCACGCCGTCCATGTAGGTATACAGCTTCAGGGACTTGACCTGTGCGTCGTGCATACCGGACAGTGTGACGCTGACATCGCCCTCTGCTGCCAGAACGCCTGCGGGCAGCAGGCTCAGCAGCATCACGAGCACGAGCAGCAGGCTCAGAATTCGTTTCTTCATACATTTTTCCTCCAGAATCAAAATATCTATCGCAAGCTCCTTATTAAATAGGAGCGGAAACAGGGGGCGCAGACGGCTTTGGGAGAAACGAAAGCCCGCCATTTTGACAAAATGGCGGGCGGATCTCCACAGAAACATAATACGCTGCTTTTCCTGTGAGGAAAAACGGCGCACCTGTTCCGAATGCTACAGGCAGAGCTCGTCCCACGCATTCATCCTTTCCGCCGCGAATGCGGCGCAGACAGCAGTTCTTCTGACTTGCACTCTGGAAACAAACTCTTTGTTTCCGCGCCCGTTTCCTGTCTTCTCACGGAATCGCTTCCGCAATGACTGACTTTCGTCCAGACAGCTTTCGCTGCTTCGGAACGGTCTTGTGCGCACAGCTCCGGTCGAGTGGTTTTCCCTTTCTCTTGCGCCGAAGCCTGCCCTGCGGCGTGCTTCGGTTACTGTACATCGGATGGCAATATCAAATTGTTAGAAAAAGCAAAATCTTGTGCTTTTCCGTCTGCTACTATACACGATATGGGCGTGATTTGCAAGCGGTTTGAAAAAAATATACCGCATTTGTCCCACCCTCTTGAAAAAAGCCGAAAGCTGTGTCAAAATAAAGAAAACCGCCCCGGCGGTGTTTTGACAGCACGACGGTTAGATGCAACTAACTGATACGGAGGAAGCGATGAAATACCATATTGAGAAGAATACCGTGCAGGAAACGCTCGTCATTCCGCTCTACGGGCGGAAAATGTGCTCGGAGCTGTATCCGAACCTTTACCGCGACGAGACAGCCCTGCGCCTGATCGATCAGATCGATTACGATTTTTCGCTTCTGTCCCAAAAATCAAAGAGCCTCATGCAGCAGTTCGGCTTTCTGGAGGCCGCCATGCGCCAGAACGACCTTGCATGGGAGGTGCGGGACTATCTGCGCGAGCATCCGAACGCGGCGGTCGTCAACCTCGGCTGCGGACTGGACGACACGGGCCGCAGCTGCGACAACGGCTCCTGCAGGATCTATAACCTCGATTTTCCCGGCGTGATCGCCGTGCGCGACGCGCTCCTGCCCGCAGGGGAGCGGGAGGAAAATATCGCCTGCGACCTGAACGACACCACTTGGTTCCGCCGCATCGACGCGTCGGGCGGCGCGGTCTTCTTCGCCGCCGGTGTGTTCTACTATTTCCTGACGGAGCAGGTGCGGGCGCTTGTGCAGGCCATGGCCGAAGCGTTCCCTGGCGGCAGGCTCGTCTTCGACGCGGCGAATCAGAAAGCAGTGCGCCTGATGCTCAAAACGTGGATCAAAACCGCCGAAATTCAGGATGTCGGTGCGTATTTCGCCGTTTCCGACGCAAAAAAGGAGCTTTCCGCCTGGTCGCCGCGTCTGCGTGCGTCGAGCCGGGGCTATATGCTGGGCTACCAGAGCCTGAATGACCCGTCAGTGCCCGGCTTCTATCGGTTTCTGGCAAGAGTCGGCGACGGCATGATGCGGATGCAGATCGTCCGGCTGGAATTTGCGGAAGGGGAGACAACACTATGAAATATGCCGGAATGCCAATGGGGATGTGGACGCTGTTCGCCGGTTCGTTCCGGAAGGACCTCACGCCCGCCATGTGCCGTCTGGACTACACCATGAGCGACGCCGGCGGCGCGTCCGACTTCGTGCGCGAATACACCCTCGCCTCCGGCGGCCCCTACTGCGACTGCGGGTATCATAAACGAAATAAGCAGAATAAAGGCTCCACCGCGCCAGCGTAGGAGTCGATGCCCACATCGACCCGGCAGAATGCACCGTTTTTACGGAAGTCTTCGGCAAATCCGTAACTTCCCACTGGGCCGACAGAGTTGTTGGCCTCTACAGCGAAACTTCATTTTCTCACGTATCCCGTAGGGGCGGACGACTCTGTCCGCCCGCAGGATGCACTGATTTTTATGAAAGCT
>HF990611.1:0-2794 GCA_000432135.1 Firmicutes bacterium CAG:124 | reverse complement strand
GCGGCCGCCCCACATCCGTCACGCTCCTTCGTCGCGAACGGCTGTGACCGGCATCGGCCCCTACAAAATGCCCGCATCAAAGCCCTTCCTTGAACGCAAGGGAAGGTGGCTTCGATACGGGCGTTTTATTTTTTATGATTTCTCCAGCAGTGCAATGCCTGCCTTTACACGCGCAATGGATTCCTCTTTTCCAAGCAGCGCGCACAGCTCCGTAGCGCCGCCGGGGGTCGAGGCCTTGCCGGATACGGCTACGCGCAGCGGCCAGAGCACGACGGAGTTCTTGACTTCGAGCTTCGCCGCCAGCGCGACGAGCGCTTCATACAGACCTTCGTTCGTCCAGACCTCCAGCGATTCCAGCACCGGAAGAATCTCACGCAGGGAGGAGAGGCTGTTCTCCAGCGTCGTCTTGGACTTCTTGTGGACATACAGCTCCGTGGAGTATTCCGGCAGTCTGTCGATAAAGTCCACACGCTCCGGCAGATCGGACAGAATTTCGCAGCGCGGCTGCACCAGCGCGGCGACGGCCTTCAGATCAATCGCGGGATTCGTAATGACTGTTTTCAGAACCGGCTCGGCCTTGGCGAAAAATGCCTCGGGGCTGAGCTTTTTCATATATTCCGCGTTCATCCAGCGCAGCTTGTTGATATCGAACACGGCAGGGGACTTCGAAATGCCGGAAATATCAAAAATCTCGGCCAGCTCCGAGAGCGTGTAGAATTCGCGCTCCGCGTTTTCGCCCTTCGGGCTCCAGCCCAGCAGCGCCACATAGTTCAGCACAGCCTCGGTCAGATAGCCCTCGCGGATCAGATCCTCATAGCTTGGGTCGCCGTGGCGCTTGGACATCTTGTGCTGCGCGTCGCGCATGACAGGGGAGCAGTGGACATATGTCGGGATCTCCCAGCCAAAGGCTTCGTACAGCAGATTGTATTTCGGTGCGGAGGACAGATATTCGCTGCCGCGTACGACGTGCGTAATGCCCATCAGATGGTCGTCGACGACGTTTGCAAAGTTGTACGTCGGCAGGCCGTCGGATTTCAGCAGCACCTGATCCTCCAGCTCCTTGTTTTCTACCGTAATATCACCGAAGGACGCGTCGTGGAACGTCGTCGTGCCCTCATGCGGGATGCGCTGGCGGATGACGAACGGTTCGCTCGCCTCCACGCGCTTCTTTGCCTCGTCCAGCGGCAGATCGCGGCAGGCGCAGACGTGCTTTTTGATTTCGCCCGTCTCGCTTCCGGCGTCTTCCTCGTCGCCTTTCTGGCAGAAGCAGTAATATGCGCCGCCCTTTTCGCACAGCAGCTTCGCGTATTTGCCGAACAGGTCGCGCCGCTCGGACTGCACATACGGCCCGACCGGCCCGCCGACGTCCGGCCCTTCGTCGTGCGTCAGGCCGCATTCGGCCATTGTCTTGTAGATCACGTCGACTGCGCCCTCGACCAGACGGCCCTGATCGGTGTCCTCAATGCGGAGAATGAACTTGCCGTGGTGGCGGCGGGCAATCAGCCATGTATAGAGCGCGGTGCGCAGGTTGCCGACGTGCATATAGCCCGTGGGGCTCGGAGCAAAGCGGGTGCGGACCTCGCCGTGCGGGATGCGCGCTTCCATCTGCTCAAAAAAATCCATGATGCGTGTTCCTCCAATATAAAAGTATGGTTATTATATAGTTTTTTTCAGAAACAGTCAATCATTGATTGCGCATTCCGATGGTTTGTGCTATGATATGCGCATCTATCGAATAGAAAGAAGGACGTATCATGGACGAAAAAAAACGTATCTTTTCCGGCATCCAGCCCAGCGGCGATCTGACGCTCGGCTCGTATATGGGGGCGATCAAAAACTGGGTCGCTTTGCAGGACGAATATGAGTGCGTCTATTGTATCGTCGATATGCACGCCATTACCGTCCGGCAGGTCCCGGCTGATCTGCGCCGCAGAAGTCTGGAGCAGCTCGCGCAGTATATCGCCTGCGGACTCGACCCGCAGAAGAACATCATGTTCATTCAGTCCCACGTGCCGCAGCACGCGGAGCTTTCCTGGGTGCTTGGCTGCTATACGCAGTTCGGTGAGCTGTCGCGCATGACGCAGTTCAAAATGAAATCGCAGCAGCACGCAGATAATATCACCGCAGGCCTCTTTACCTATCCCGTACTCATGGCCGCCGATATCCTGCTCTACCAGACCGACCTTGTCCCTGTCGGCGAGGATCAGCGCCAGCACGTCGAGCTCTGCCGTGACATCGGCGCGCGCTTCAACAATTCCTTCCCCGATACCTTCAAGCTCCCCGAGGCGTTCATCCCCAAGATGGGCGCGCGCATCATGAGCCTCGGCAACCCGGACAATAAAATGTCCAAGTCCGACCCCGACGGCTGCGTGTTCCTCATGGATAAGCCCGAGGATATCATGCGCAAATTCAAGCGCGCCGTGACCGACTGCGAGACGGCTGTCCGTTTTGACAAAGACAATAAGCCCGGCATCTCCAATCTTCTTACGATTTACTGCGCCGCCACCGGCAAGACCATCGAGCAGGCCGAGGCCGAGTTTGCGGATCAGGGCTACGGCGTCTTCAAGCCCGCCGTCGGCGAAGCCGTTGTCGAGCTTGTCCGTCCCATCCGCGAAAAAACCGAGCAGATGCTTGGCGATAAGGCGTATCTGGAAAGCATCTACAAGGAGGGCGCTGAGCGCGCATCTTATCTCGCCAACAAGACCCTCCGCAAGGTCTACAAAAAAGTCGGCTTCGTCGCGCGGTAACGCATGAAGCACGCTGCTTCCCAGTAGGGGCCGATGCCCACATCGGC
>HF990610.1:14656-29574 GCA_000432135.1 Firmicutes bacterium CAG:124 | reverse complement strand
CGGCATCGCTCCGGCGCCCAGAGGCGTTCCGCAGATCGAGGTCACGTTCGACATCGACGCCAACGGCATCGTGAACGTCTCCGCGAAGGATCTCGGCACCGGTGCCGAGCAGAAGATCACCATCACCGCTTCCTCCAACCTCTCGAAGGAGGATATCGACAAGGCTGTCCGCGAAGCGGAGCAGTATGCGGCGCAGGATAAGGCCCGCAAGGACGAGGTCGACACCCGCAACAACGCCGACCAGATCATCTACCAGTCCGAAAAGACCCTGAACGAGATGGGCGACAAGGTCACAGAGGCTGAGAAGGCCCCCGTCAAGGAAGCCATTGAAAAGCTGAAGACCGCCCAGAAGGGAACCGACCTCGCCGCCATCAAGGCTGCGACCGAGGAGGTCCAGAAGGCGTTCTACGCCGTGTCCGAGAAGCTCTATAAGAACGCGGCCCCGCAGGGCGAGCCGAATGCCAACCCGAACGCCGGCCAGGCCGGCCAGCAGGCGGGCGGCAATGACGACGGCGTCGTCGACGCGGACTACGAAGAGGTCAAGGACAACTAATTCGTGAAGCACAGCTTGACAGGGGCGGCGTGACCGAGGCACAGTTTGACGGGGGCGGCGGGACCGCCCCTATCGGCTGTTACCCACCGAATCTGAGGTGAGATAGTATGGCAGATCAGAACAAACGAGATTACTACGAGGTGCTGGGCGTCGAGAAAAACGCGTCCGACGCCGAGATCAAAAAGGCCTACCGCAAGCTGGCCATGAAATACCACCCCGATCAGAACCCCGGCGACAAGACCGCCGAGGAAAAGTTCAAGGAGATCAACGAGGCGTATGAGGTCCTGTCCGACGCCGATAAAAAGGCCCGGTACGACCAGTACGGCTTCGCGGGCGTCGACCCGAATTTCAATCCGAACGCGGGCTTCGGCGGATTTGGAGGCGGCGGCTTCAGCGGCTTCGGGGATTTCAGCGATATCTTCGGCGATTTCTTCGGCGGCGGCGCGTCGTCGTCCGGCCGCAGAAGAGGCCCGGCGAAGGGCCAGAACGTCGTCAGCGAGATCGAGATCAGCTTTGAGGACGCGGCCTTTGGCTGCGAGCGCGAGATCACCTTCTCCCGCATCGAAACCTGCAGCACCTGCCATGGAAGCGGCGCAAAGGAGGGCACGAGCCCCCAGACCTGTACGTACTGCCACGGCACCGGCACCGTGCGCACCCAGCAGAATTTCATGGGCATGACCATGCAGTCCAATCAGCCGTGCCCGAAGTGCGGCGGCAGCGGCACCATCATCACCGACCCCTGCACCGCCTGCCGGGGCAAGGGCAAGGTGCGCCACACGAAGACCATCCGCGTCAAGGTTCCTGCCGGCATCGACGACGGCCAGTCCTTCCGCGTGCGCGACGAGGGCAATGCCGGCTCGAACGGCGGCCCGAACGGCGATCTGCTCGTGACCGTTTCCGTGCGCAAGCACCCGATCTTCACGCGTGACGGAGCGAACGTCATGTGCCAGATGCCCATTTCGTTCACGCAGGCCGCGCTCGGCGCGTCCATCGAGGTGCCCACACTCGACGGCAAGGTGCGCTATCAGATCCCCGAGGGCACGCAGACCGGCACGACCTTCCGCCTGCGCGGCAAGGGCATTCCCTATGTCGGCTACAAGACGCGCGGCGACCAGTTCGTCACCGTCGTCGTTGAAACGCCGACAAAGCTCACGCGGGAGCAGAAGGAGCTGCTCAAGCAGCTCGAATCCTCCGTCGGCGACGACGGCCAGCCCAAGCGCAAGAGCTTCTTCGACAAGCTCAAGGGCTGAACCCATCCATAAAAAATTGACGCGCCTGCGGCATTTTGCCGCAGGCGCTTTACGTTTGTCAAGAGGGTTACGATGCACCGCAGTTTTTCTTAAGAGGCTGGACTCTGGACGCGCCGGAGAAATCGCCGTAGACCATTGCGCCGGTCGGGCAGACGCTGGCGCACGCGCCGCAGGCGGTGCACTTGTCCCAGTCGATGCGGGCGAGGAAGTTATCGACCTTGATCGCGCCCTGCGGACAGGTCTTTTCGCACTTATGGCAGCCGATGCAGCCGGAGGAGCAGACCTTTTTGGTGTACGGGCCGTTGTGATAGCTCGAACAGAGCACCTCCGTGCGGATGATATCCGGCACGATCTCGATGATCTTCTGCGGGCACGTCTGCGCGCAGATGCCGCAGCCGATGCATTCCGTATGATCGACGCAGGCAATGCCGTCCTGCATGGAGATCGCGCCCTTCGGGCAGGCTCTGGCGCAGTCGCCGAAGCCCATGCAGCCGAAGATGCAGCTGCCGTTGCCGCCGTAGAACAGCTTCGCGGCCGCGCAGGAGGGGATGCCCCGGTAGTCAGCCTTGACGCTCGTAGCCTCGCACGTGCCTGCGCACTGCACAACCGCGATCTTTTCCACAACGTCCTCAGCCGCCACGCCGAGCAGCGCCGCGATCTGCGCCGCGACTGCATCCGCGCCGGGAACGCAGAGGTTTGTCTTCGTGCCCGGCTCCAGCAGGGCCTTTGCATAGCCGTCGCAGCCGGTGTAGCCGCACGCGCCGCAGTTTGCGCCGGGCAGGCAGGCACGAATTTCGGTAAAGCGCGTGTCCTCCTTGACCGCCATGACGCTCGACGCCACGGCGAGGCCGACCGCGCAGATGAGGCCGATCACAGTCACGGCCAGAATCGGGATCAGAATTTCCATCATAGCCGCGCCCTCCTTAGCCGAACAGCCGGTCGATGATGCCGGTCAGTCCGAAAAATGACAGCGATACGATCGCCGCCGAGACGAGCGTGATGGGAAGCCCCTCAAAGCTCTTGGGCGGCTCCGCCTCGGCCACGCGCGACCGGACGCCGGAGAACAGCACCATCGCGAGGAAGAAGCCAAGGCCGCAGCCAAGCGCGGTCAGAAGCGCCTCGCCGTAGTTCATGCCGTCGGAAATGACATTCATCGTCACGCCCAGCACGCCGCAGTTCGTCGTAATGAGCGGCAGATAGACGCCGAGGGATTTATGAAGCGCGGGCACATAGCGCTTGAGAACGATCTCGACCAGCTGGACAAGGGCCGCAATGACCAGAATGAAGACGACCGTCTCCATATAGGTAAAGTCTACCTTGCCCGCGAGCAGGAAATGATAGATCGGCCAGGTAACGGCGGTGGCCAGCACCTCGACGAAGATAACGGCCAGCGACATACCGGTCGCCTGATCGAGCTTCTTGGATACGCCGAGGAAGGGGCAGATGCCGAGGAACTTGACGAGCACATAGTTGTTCGTGATCGCGGCGGTCAGAATGACGAGGATCATGGTCTTCATTTCGCAGCCGCCTCCTTTCCTTCGCAGGCGCCCTTGCCGCAGCCCGGGCAGCCGGCGCAGCCGAATTCCTTCTTCTTGATGGCCTTGCCCTTGGAGATCTTATTGATGAGCGCAATCATGCAGCCGAACACGAAGAAGCCGCCGGGGGCCATGGTCAGAATGCCGATGGGGTTTTCATGGAACCACGGCACGGGCAGGCCGCAGAACGTGCCGCAGCCGAGCGTTTCGCGGATGGCGGCCATGGCGCAGATGGCGAGCGTGAAGCCGAGGCCCATGCCCGCGCCGTCAATGGCGGAATCCACAACGCCGTGCTTGCTGGCATACATCTCGGCCCGGCCGAGGATGATGCAGTTGACGACGATCAGCGACAGATACACGCCCAGAGACTGATACAGGCTGAAGGCATACGCCTCCATGACCAGCTCGACGACCGTGACGAAGCCCGCGATGACGACGATGTAGCACGGGATGCGCACCGGGTCGGGGACGATTTTGCGGATGGCGGAAATGGCCATGTTGGACAGGAACAGAACGGCGGTCGCTGCAATGCCCATGCCGAAGGCCGCAATGACCGACGTGGAGATGGCCAGTGTCGGGCACGTGCCGAGCACGAGGACCAGAACCGGGTTCTCCTTGATCAGGCCCTTCAGGAAATTCTGTAATTTACTCATTTCTGCGCCTCCTTTACGAGCTCATACGCTTCAAACGCAGTCTGCACGCAGATGCGGTAGGCCGTGGACGTGATGGTCGCGCCGGAGATGGCGCTCACGCCGGAAAGCGAAGCGTCCTGCCCGGTATACTGGCCGGTGTAGCTCTCGCTGGCCGTCTGGCCGCCGAGCGTCGTCGTCTCGGACGATACATCCATCGTCCGGCAGACGCGGATCAATCCGTCGGTACCGATGACGCACATCACCTGGATCGTGCCGCCGAAGCCCTTGCCCTCGACGGTAAACAGATAGCTCATGGGGCTTCCGGCTTCGTCCAGCGCGAGATAGGCGCTCACGACCTCCTCCGGAAGAGTCGTCTCGACCAGCTGAAACGAAGCCGCGTCCGGCACGGCGTCGAGCCGCGCCTGCTCGGCTCTGGCCTCCGCGTTCGCCTTGGAGACGGGCGCGGTAAAGTGGTTCACACCAGCCAGCGCCGCGGACGTGAGCAGGCAGATCACGACCAGAACGACGATGGATTTTCGAATTTCTTTCGTGTTTTTCATGCCTTCGCACCTCCCAGCGGCTTGCTCTGCGTCCATCTGGACAGATACGGCGTGAGAATGTTCATAAAGAGGATGGCAAACGACACGCCCTCGGCGTAGCTGCCGTAGAAGCGGATGAGGCAGGTGAGCAGTCCCGCGCCGATGCCGAACAGCGCCCGGCCCCAATAGGTCTGCGGGGCGGTCACATAGTCGGTTGCCATGAAGAACGCGCCCAGAAGCAGACCGCCCGAGAGCACCTGCCGCAGCGCATCCTGCCCCAGAACAAGGGACAGCACAAAAACAGTTCCTACAAAGCACACCGGCGCCTGCCACGTAATGACGCCGCGGATAAGCAGATATGCTCCGCCGAGCAGCAGCGCCAGCGCACACGTCTCGCCGATGCAGCCGCCGTGACTGCCGAGCAGGAGCGTCAGAAGCTCCGGCTTCTGCCCTGCCGCCAGCTGCGCCAGCGGCGTGGCCGAGGAGACGGCGTCCGGGAAGACCCACGCCGTCATGGTCTTGGAGAACGAGAGGAACAGGACGATACGGCCTACCAACGCGGGGTTGGCAAAGTTCTTGCCGATGCCGCCGAAGAGCTGCTTGACGGCGACGATGGCCACGAGGCAGCCGAACACGGCCTGCCACAGCGGAATGGACACCGGCAGGTTATACGCCAGAATGACGCCCGTCACCACGGCGGACAGATCGCCGATGGTGGATTCCTTATGGCAGAGCTTTTCAAAGCCCCACTCGAAAAATACGCAGGCTGCGGCGCACACCGCCGTTACCAGCAGCGCCCGCCAACCGAAGATCACGATGGCCGCGATCAGGGCGGGACACAGGGCGATGAGCACGTCGCCCATGATCTTCCGGGTCGTTGCGCCGGAACTGATATGCGGGGAAGCGGAGATCACAAGCTTCATTTGACGGCCTCCTTCTTTGCATCGAGCTTTTCGCTCTGCGCCTTGCGCCATGCGGCGAGCTTCGCCTTTGCGAGCTTATTGGTCTGCACGAGCGGCCTGTGCGCCGGGCAGCCGAACGAGCAGCAGCCGCATTCCATGCAGAGGTTGACCTTCAGCTCGGCCAGCCGCTCCATATTGCCCGCCTCATAGGCCGCGACGATATGCGACGGCATGAGCCGCAGCGGACAGTGGCGGATGCACCGGCCGCAGCGGATGCAGGCCGTAGGCTCCGGCAGGACGGCGTCTGCTTCCGTCATGGCGAGGACTGCATTCGTGTTTTTCAGGACCGGCTGGTCAAGGTCCGGCACGGCAATGCCCATCATCGGGCCGCCGTAGAGCACCTTCTTCGGCTCCGCGCAGAAGCCGCCGGACTGCTCAAACACATCTGCAAGCTTCATCCCAATGGGGACGATCACGTTCTTGGGCTTCGCGACGGCGGAACCGTCGACCGTGATGCACTTTTCGACCAGCGGCATACCGGTCCTGCAGTAGCGGGCGATGTTGGCAAGCGTCGTGCAGTTGAGCACGATCGCGCCCACATCCAGCGGGAGCTTGCCCTCGGGGACGATCTCGCCGATGGTATTGTAGATCAGCACCTTTTCGCCGCCCTGCGGGTACAAAGACTTGAGCGCACAGACCTCCATGCCGTCCTCGTCCTTCGTCAGCTTCCGGTACAGCTGGATGCAGCGGGGCTTGTTGTCCTCAATGGCGAAGATCACGCGGCGTACCTGCAAAAAGTGCTGCACGAGACGCGCGCCTTCCATCAGCTCCTCCGACCGGTCGAGCATCGTGCGCGTGTCCGAGGTGATATACGGCTCGCACTCCGCGCCGTTGATGATCACGGCCTTGACCTGCTCCAGATTCTTAACGGTCAGCTTGACGACCGTCGGGAAGCCTGCGCCGCCGAGGCCGACCATGCCGCTTTCGCGCACGGCGTCCAGAAAATCCTGCATGGTGTCGAGCTTGGGCGGCTTTAAATCCGGGTCAGGCTCCTGTTTGCCGTCGGCGGCAATGACGACGGTCTGCATGAGCCGCCCGCCGGAGCCGACCTGCTGGCCAATCTTTTTGACCGTGCCGGAAACGCTTGCGTAGACGGGCGCGGAGACGAACCCGCCCGCCTTTCCGATCAGCTGCCCGACCCGGACGCTTTCGCCGGGCTTTACGACCGGGATGGCGGGCGCGCCGATGTGCATGGACATCGGGATTTCGACCGTCTCCGGGATGGGCAGGCGCAGCGCGGCCAGCTCCGCCGTGTTTTTGCGGTTCGGCACGTGTACGCCGTGGATGTGCAGTTTCATCCGTTTGCTTCCTCCTCTTGCTTTTTGGGACTCGTTTCTTCCGGGAGAACCCCCGCCTTTGCCAGCCGGTGCAGAACCAGCTGGGTGCAAAGGCCGGTCAGCGTCCCGGCCAGTATCGCAGCCGATATTAAAATCGGCAGATAGCTCCATACCGCGCCGGTCTTCGCGATGGCCGCAGCGGCGGCCAGCTGTCCGGCGTTGTGCGTCATGGCGCACAGCACGCTCTTGACCCAGAGTGTGCTGCCCTTAAGCTTCCTTCTGAGCAGCAGCATCAGCGCATACGCTAAGAGTCCGCCCGCGAAGCTGTACAAAAACGCGGAACCCTGCCCGGTGATGACGCAGCCGAGCGTGACGCGCGTGAAAAACAGCCCGAAGGCCCAGCCGGGGCCGAGTGTCTCCATGGTGAAGAGCGTAAAAATATTGGAAAGCCCCGGCTTGATGCCGGGAATGGCCGTGAGCGGCGGCAGCTGGCTCTCCAGCACAAACATGACGAGCGCCGCCGCCGTCAGAGCTGCCGTGAGCGTAAGCTTTTTCAGCCTCATGACAGCCCTCCCGTTCCGCTGAGCGCGTCGACCTGAGCATCCTTCTGCGCCCACTCGATCGTCAGCCGGTTCGGCAGGCATATGATCGGCCCGCCGGTTTTTTGCAGCGGCCCGTGCTGCACGCAGATCTGATCGGGGCAGTCCGCGCGGGATATGAAGACCTCGCCGTCTGCTACCGTGATGATATTCTCGCCCGCCGGTCCGGTCACGGTCAGCGTCCGGTCCTGCCGCAGGTTAAGTATGTATAATAAAGTTCCGTCCTGATAGACAAGCGCCGCCTGCCCGCCTCCGCGCGGCAGCAGCCACACGGCGAGGCAAACAGCGATGACCGCCGCGAAGATCAAGATCCAATGCTTCTGCTTCATTCCAGTATCTGATAGGGCCGGTCGGACCGGTAGCGCCCGGCAAGGCCGGGCGTGATCCAGACCGTGTTGTCATCCGTTACGAATACGGCCTCAAACGAAAGGCCGCTGCTTTTCTGAAATTCCGCGCCTGCATCCAGCCCCATAACGAACAGGGCCGTTGACAGCGCATCGGCCAGCGTATCGTCCTGCGCAACGACGCTGACGGATTTCACTCCGCTTTCGGCGGGGCAGCCGGTATGCGGGTCTAAAATATGGTGATAGCAGACGCCGTTTTCCTCAAAATACCGCTGATACGCGCCGGAGGTGACGACGCAGGCGTCTTCAATGGAAACCGTGCCGAAATATGCCTCCGGCCTGTCCGGGTCCTGCAGGCCGACCGTCCACGCGCTGCCGTCCGGCTTCTTCCCCACAGCGGCAACATTGCCGCCAAGGGAAATGATCGCGGACGTGACGCCCGCTTCCCTTAAAATTGTCCGGACGCGTCCTGCCGCATAGCCCTTGGCGATGCCGCCGAGGTCGAGCTGCGCGCCGTTTGTCAGCGTCACGGAGATACCGTCCAGCTGCACAAGCCCGGCTCCGGAGCTCTGCATGGCCTCGGCCAGCGCATCCGGCTCCGGCACGCGGTACGCACCGGTCGAAAAGCCCCATGCTTCCGAAAGCGCGCCGAGCGCCGGGTCATAGGCCCCGCCGGTCTGTTCGCAGAGCGTCAGCGCCGTCTGTAAAAGCGCCGCCGTCTCCTCACCGGCTGTTCCGCCGCCCGTTTCGTTCAGCCGGGCCAGCGCCGCTTGTTCGTCCCGGCAGGAAAGCACGCCCTCCAGCCGGTAAATTTCAGCTTCCGCCTGCGCCAGCGCATCCTCTGCCGCCGGGCCATAGGCGCGCAGCTGCATGACGGTGTCCATGGCAAAAAATTCGCGCTCCGCGCTTTTTTGCGCACAGCCGCACAGCAGAAGCGGCAGGCACAGGACGATCAAAAACCAGCTTCGCTTCATACCGTATCCTTTCTGCGCAGCCATATAAAATCCGCATGGCACATCTGACATATACGATATCAGGCTTTTCGAAAAAATCAAGTTTTTTCGAATTTTATGTGAAAAATGACGGATTCTGAACAGGAAAAAACAATATAAATATATCGATATAAAAGCGCATATTGCATATATGAATCGTGATATATTCGAGCCTTTCGCCGTCTCATGCTTGACAAACGGACAGACGCACTGTAAGTTATACAAGTATGAAAATTACCCTGCAAAGGAGGCTCATGCGTGGCAGGCGGAAAGCATATTCTGGGCAAGGCGAAGCGGCATATTTTCGGCACGGCCAAGGTCGGCGAAAAGGGCCAGATCGTCATCCCCAAGGACGCGCGGCAGATCTTCGGCGTAAAGCCCGGCGATACGCTGCTCATTCTCGGAGACGAGGAAACGGGCATCATCGTCACCAAGCCGGACGTGCTGCGCGACGCGGCAGATGACATTTTCGGGAAAATGGAGAAATAGAGGATGGAACTTACGACAATGTATGAATCACTCGGCGTGAGCCGCGCGGTATATGAATACGGAGAAATGATTTTAGACGGCCTGAGGCCCCGCTTTGAGGCCATTGACCGGACGGCGGAATACAACCAGACAAAGGTGCTTGCCGCCATGCAGAAAAACAAGCTTTCGGCGGGCTGCTTCGCCGCCACGACGGGCTATGGCTACGACGATATGGGCCGCGAGGTGCTAGAAAAGGTCTATGCCGACTGCTTCCATACCGAAGCTGCGCTTGTCCGCCCGCAGATCACCTGCGGCACGCACGCGCTGGCCGTCGCGCTGAGCGCGAATCTGCTGCCGGGCGACGAGCTTTTAAGCCCGAACGGCGCGCCGTATGACACGCTGGAGGAGGTCATCGGCATCCGTCCGTCCAAGTGTTCGCTGATGGAATACGGCGTGCAGTACCGGCAGGTCGACCTGCTGCCGGACGGCACGTTCGATTTTGACGGCATCCGCGCCGCGATCGGCCCCAAAACAAAGCTGATAACCATCCAGCGCTCGAAGGGCTACGCGACAAGGCCGTCGTTCTCCATCGCGCAGATCGGGGAGCTGATCGCGTTCTGCAAGCAGTGCAAACCGGACGTTCTGTGCATGGTCGACAACTGCTACGGCGAATTTGTCGAGCGGGCCGAGCCGTCGGACGTGGGCGCGGACATGATCGTCGGCAGCCTGATCAAGAATCCCGGCGGCGGACTGGCCCCCATCGGCGGCTATATCTGCGGCACGGCGGAATGCGTCGAGCGCTGCGCCTACCGTCTCTCGGCCCCCGGCCTCGGACAGGAGGTCGGCGCGAATCTCGGCTTGCTTCCCAGTCTGTACGAGGGCTTCTTCCTTGCCCCGAACGTCGTTTCCGGGGCGCTCAAGGGCGCGATTTTTGCTGCGAATGTGTACGAGCGGCTGGGCTTCCGCGTCGTGCCGAACGGGACGGAATCGCGGCACGATATCATTCAGGCCGTCGAGCTTGGCTCGGCGGAGGGGATGCTGGCCTTCTGCCGCGGCATTCAGGCGGCGGCCCCGGTCGACAGCTATGTGACCCCCGTCCCGTGGGCCATGCCGGGCTACGACGCGGAGGTCGTGATGGCGGCGGGCGCGTTCGTGCAGGGCTCGTCCATCGAGCTGTCCGCCGACGGCCCCATCCGCGAACCCTACGCGGTCTATTTCCAGGGCGGCCTGACGTGGCACCACGCAAAGCTCGGCATTCTGATGAGCCTACAGAAGCTCGTGGACGCGGGCCTTGCGAAGCTGCCGGAGTAAACGGGGCAGTACGATATACGCAGTCCCGGTAGGGGCGGTGTTTTCATTTAGATTAGAGAAAGGAGCCGGCAGCACCGCAGTGCTGCCGAAGAAAAAAGTATGTGGTTTTGGCTTGCAATTATTGCGCTGCTCTGCTGGAGCGGCTCGGATCTATTTTCGAAAATCGGCTGCCGTGACGGGCGGGACAAATATAATCCGCTCAAGATGGTCATTGCCGTCGGCGTTGTGATGGGCCTTCACGCGGCGTATGAGATCTTCGTCGGCGGGGCTGTCGTCACGTGGCACGTGATCTGGACCTATCTGCCCGTATCGCTTCTGTACATCGGCTCCATGACGCTGGGCTATGTCGGCCTGCGGTACATTGAGCTTTCCATTTCGTCCCCCATCTGCAATTCCTCCGGCGCGCTGGTCGCGGTCCTGTGCCTGATCACCGGGACGCTGGACGAGTCCATTACCGGCTCCATGCGCTATCTGGTCATCGGCGCGGTGGCGCTGGTGTGCATCGGCGCGGTCGGCCTCGGCATTGTCGAGTCGACGGAGGACGACGAGCTGCGCAGAAAGCGGCAGGAGGGCTCCAACTATAAATACGCCAAGTCGTGGCTGGCGCTGTGCCTGCCGCTGGCGTACTGCCTGCTCGATGCGGCGGGTACGTTTGCGGACTCGCTCGTGCTCCGCACGCTGGACGAGGATTCGGCCAACTGCGCGTATGAGCTGACGTTCCTCGCCGCCGCCGTGATCTGCTTTATTTATGTTGTTGTGATCAAAAAGGACAAGCTCGTCTTCAAGGCCGAAGCGCCCAAGTATGCGGGTGCGCTGTTCGAGACGGCGGGGCAGTTCGCGTATATCTACGCGCTGGCCGACGAGGCGCACGTTGCGCTCTCGGCCCCCATCATCTCGGCCTACTGCGCCGCGTCCGTCCTCTGGAGCCGTATTTTCCTGAAGGAAAAGCTCTCCTGGAAGCATTACGTCATGATCGCGCTGGTCGTGATCGGCATCGTCATGATCGGCATATTCGATATCTGACAGGTACGCAAACTGCCCCCGGCGAGGCTCGCCGGGGGCAGTTTGGTTCAGGATACCGGCTTTGCGGTGTCCGTGGTGTTTGTCGGGGGATCCTCGTCCTGTCCGGCTTCCTTCGGAAGCGCGAAGGGGACGACGTCGTCCGGCTGGATCTCGATGCGGCTGCTGCCGGGTTCGAGCACGCGCGTGCCGTTCGGGACGGTGACCTTGCTGGTCGTGCCGCGCGCGGGATCCTTTGTCTCGCGCGGGTTGCCGTTGGCCGGCTCATACCACTCGTTGGCGCCGTGCATGAGAACAGGGGTTCCGTCCTCGGCCAGGTTCCAGATCAGGGCCATGGCCTCCTCTGGCGTGTTGACGCAGCCGTGGGAGCCGCCGTAGACATAGAAGCTTGCGCCGAAGTTCGACCGCCACGATGCGTCGTGCAGGCCGATGATGTCGCCGACCACGCTGACCCAGTATTTGACGAAGACGAGATAATCGTCACCCTTGAGCCAGACGTCGTGCTCCTTGCCGTGCGTCTCGTACAGGCCGGTCGGGGTCTGGTGGCCGTTGAGCGCGCCGGTCACGATATTGGTGTTGACGACCAGACGGCCGTCCTTGATAAAGGTCATCTGCTGGTTGTCGAAGTCGACCTCGATATAGCTGTCGCCCAGCGAGAAGGGCTTGCCGTCCTTGCCATAGCAGACGGCCTCGGCAGATACGGAGCCGGGCTGCATCGTCAGCAGCTGCGTGCGGATCTGCTCCGTCAGGCTCTGCACGTCGATCCGATAGTCGCAGGTGATAAACCTGATCTCCGTCAGGCCCTTGACCCACGAATCGAACAGGAACGGCGCGTCCTGCTTGCTGTAGCCCTCGGCCAGCTTGGAAACCTTTTCGCTCAGAACCTTTTCGTCAACCGTGACTGTTCCGTCCGGGTCCAGGTCTACGATGGAAGCCAGATCATGGCTTGTGAGCGTTTCCTCGCCGTGCGGCAGATACTGTGCGGTATCTGCGTTGAATGTCACCTTGATTTCAAGCTCTGCCAGCGCCTTGCGGAACAGGCTGTCCGGCGTGTCTCGCAGCGTCGCAGTCGTAATCTCGGGCTGCTTGTAGCAGTCGACCGAGGTCAGCTCAAACGCCGCATCCTGCGGCCCGTCCGCCGTGACGCCGAGCGAAGCGGCCGACGCGCGCAGACCGTCCAGAACGGCCGACTCATTCAGTTCGTTGCCGGGAACCTCGGCGTGGACGGTATAGACGCCGTCCTCCAGCACAGTATAGGCGTTCTCCGCCGCTGCACGCTTCATGCTCCGCAGGTCGGCCAAAACTGCTGCCGCGTCAAATTGCTCCATGCTGACGGTGCAGGGATAAGGCGCGGGATGGGCGTTTTTTGCCCAGTTCAGCTTTTCGCGGATGCCGAGCGCGGCAAACTGCTCAGCTGTCATACGATCCGTCTCAGAAAACTGCGCTGTGACCTTATTCATCAGATCGTCGCGCAGACCGAGTTTCTGTAAATCATACTCGCTGACCGGCGAACCGTCCTCCGTTACCGTAAGCGTGACACTGTCAACAGCGGCAGTCATGGACGCATACTGTGCGTAAACAGTGCTGTGCGCCTGCTCCGCCTGCGCTGCTTTGGTCGAAAGCCAGTACCAACCGCCTGCGGCAGCCGCCGCAAGCACGACGATCACAATTAAAATCACCCAAAGGGCGCGATGCTTTTTCATGCTTTTCCTCCGCTCCAGCGCGGCGTTTTGTCCCGCGCATTCTCTTCTGCTGAAATTATAACAGATTCCGCCATAAATTCAACACGTTTCGCGCACAATTCCAGATTTTTCTTTGCGCTGCGCGTCCCGGCGCGGTATAATAAAGAAACTATCGCGATCGGAGGGCTTGTTATGCTTGATCTGCTCTGTCCCGTCTGCGGCGGGAGGCTTGCGCGGGAGAAGACCGTCTGGCGCTGCGAAAGCCGCCACAGCTTTGACGTTGCGCGCAGCGGCTATGTCAATCTCCTGCCGCCCTCGGCGTCCGGAAAACGCCATGGCGACGATAAGCGCATGGTCGCGGCGCGCACGGCGTTTTTATCGCGCGGCTATTATGACCATCTGATCGGAGCTGTGGCCGGGAGCTGCGCACAGCTGACCGGGCCGGACGCCTGCGTGCTCGACGCGGGCTGCGGCGAGGGGACGTATACGCGCGCGATCTATGACGCGCTTGCGGCAAAGGGCGGCTGCCCGCAGCTGCTCGGCGCGGATATTTCCGCAGAGGCCGTCAGGCGGGCGGCACGGCAGGTGCCGGAGGGGATCTTCTGCGCGGCGAGCACCGCGCATCTTCCGCTGGCGGCGGAAAGCCTCGATTTGATCGTCAATATTTTTTCGCCGCTCATGGCGGAGGAGTTCCTGCGGGTCCTGAAGCCCGGCGGATATCTGCTGCGTGTTGTGCCGATGGAACGGCACCTGTTCGAGCTGAAGGCCGCCGTCTATGACCGGCCATACGAAAATCCGCCCGCCGAGCCTGCGGTCGAGGGCTTCCGCCTGCTGCGGACGCAGACGCTCCGAAAGACCATCACGCTTTCGTCAAACGAGGATGTGCAGGCGCTGTTTCTCATGACGCCCTATTA
Source organism: Firmicutes bacterium CAG:124 (assembly GCA_000432135.1). Taxonomy (GTDB): domain Bacteria; phylum Bacillota; class Clostridia; order Oscillospirales; family Oscillospiraceae; genus CAG-170. Next base: position 15,496 of record HF990610.1, on the reverse strand, counting down.
TTACAAGACCGGCGCGGAGGACCAGCAAAAGCTTGCCGCCGTGCCCTCGCTTCGCGTCACGACGGAATTCCTGATAGCCGTCTGTCAAAAACCGTGATACGAAAAGCGGCATTCCCGGCTCAGGGAATGCCGCTTTGATTTTTTACAGCGTTCCGATGTACGCAAGCAGGGCGGGCAGAAGCTCGTCATAGGGGAGCTTTTTGAGCTGTCTTCCCTTGACGAACAGAATGCCGCAGCCGTCTCCGCCGGCGATGCCGACGTCGGCCTCCCGCGCTTCGCCCGGGCCGTTGACCACGCAGCCCATGACGGCGACCGTGATGGGCTTTTGGCAGTCGGACAGCGCCTGCTCGACCTCGTTTGCCAGCCGGATGAGATCAATGCGCGTCCGCCCGCAGGTGGGGCAGGCGATGATGTTCACGCCGTCCTTCCGAAGCCCAGCGGCCTTCAGAATGTCCTTCGCCGTCAGCACCTCCTGCACCGGGTCGGCGGTCAGCGATACGCGCATCGTATCGCCGATGCCCTGACACAGAAGGGCGCCGATGCCCATAGCGGACTTGATGGTGCCCATGCGCTTGGTGCCCGTTTCGGTCACGCCGACGTGCAGCGGATAGTCCGAACGCTCGGAAAACAGCCGGTACGCCTCGATCATCAGCGGGACGGAGCTGGATTTCATCGACACGCAGATATCATAGAAATCATACTTTTCCAGCAGCGCAATATGTCCGAACGCACTTTCTACCAGCGCCTCCGGCGTGGGATGACCGTATTTTTCCAGAAGACGCGGTTCCAGACTGCCGCCGTTCACGCCGATACGGATGGGGATGCTCCGCGCGCCGCAGG
>HF990610.1:0-14608 GCA_000432135.1 Firmicutes bacterium CAG:124 | reverse complement strand
CACCCGCTCTTCCCCGCCGATGTTGCCGGGGTTGATGCGGATCTTGGCCGCGCCGTTTTCCGCCGCGCGGATGGCAAGACGGTAGTCAAAGTGGATATCCGCCACCAGCGGCAGCGGGGACGCGGCGCAGATGGCTCCGAAGGCCTCCGCGGCCTCCATGTCCGGAACGGCCAGCCGCGCGATCTCGCACCCGGCGGCAGCCAGCGCGCGAATCTGCGCAAGGCAGCCGTCCACGTCGGTCGTTCTCGTGTTCAGCATCGACTGGATGGATACCGGCGCGCCTCCGCCGACCGGAACGCCGCCGACCATAATTTTTCTTGTGAGTTTCCGCTCCATTTTTATCGCACCAGCTTCCAGATATCCTTAAATGTGATAAACGCTATGAAGCCCAGCAGCAGGATCATGCCTGCGGCATGGATATAGCCTTCAAATTTCGAGGGGATTTTCTTCTTTGTAATTGCCGTAAACACCGTGTTCACCAGCAGCAAAAACGCGCGTCCGCCGTCGAGCGCCGGGAGCGGCAGCATATTCATAACGGCCAGATTGATCGCGATGAACGCGCCAAGGTAGAGAACGTTCAGAATGCCGTCTGCCGTCGTCGCGGCGCTCTGTCCCGTCTGCGCGATGGCCGACACAATGCCGACCGGCCCGGACATATCGTTGACCGACACAAGGCCCGACACCAGATCGCCGAGGCTCATCCACACGAGCCGCGCAAAATCCAGCGCCGTGTACCACGTGTTTTTGAGCACCGTTCCGACGGTTTTTTCCTCATAGCCAAAGTACAGGCCGTATTTATACTGCTGCTCGCCGTCGACCTCATAGAGCTGCTGCTTCATTTCAAAGTCGTCCAGCTTGATGAGTTTCCCGTCCCGCTTGACGACAAGATCGAATGTTCCCGTCTTGTTCCGGGCCAGAAGCGTGCCGACGTCGGAGTAGATATACACGCGCCGTCCGTCGATCTTATAAAGCTCGTCGCCGACCTGAAGTCCCTGAGAAGATTCCAGCGGGCAGCCGTCAAAGAAACCGGAGATTTTGGCCGTTGAGAAGCCCGCGACGCAGGAATAGATGAGCGCCAGCACGACAAGGCCCGTCAGGAAATTCATAAACGAGCCTGCCGCCAGAATGATCAGCCGCTTCCACCAAGCCTTGGACGTGAACGCTCTGGGGTTGTCGGATTCTTCATCCTCGCCCTCCATCGCGCAGTAGCCGCCCACGGGGATGCAGCGCAGAGAATAGAGCGTCTCGCCCTTCTGCTTTTTGAGGATTGCCGGGCCCATGCAGATGGAAAATTCGTTCACCTGCACGTCCAGTGCCTTGGCCGTCAGAAAATGGCCCAGCTCGTGGATGAAGATCAGAAAACCAAAAATGAGAATTGCAAAGAGAATATACATGAAATCACCTTTATTTCAAAAACCGCTCCCGGGTATGGATGCGGGCGAGGCGGTCGGCCTCAAAAATATCGGCAAGCGACGGCTCCTGCACAACCGGCAGGCGCAGCGCGGCCTCGACCGCGTCCGCGATGTCGTAAAATCCGATTTTGTCCTGCAAAAACAGGCCGACGGCCTCTTCATTGGCGGCGTTCATGGCCGTGCAGGCCGTGCCGCCGGTCTGCGCTGCCTGCTGTGCAAGCGCGAAGCACGGGAAGGCTGTCTCGTCGATCGCGTCAAACGTCAGCGGGCCGCAGGACAGAAGATCGAGCGCGGGAGCCGGATTGTGTGTCCGGTTCGGATACGTCATGGCAAGGCCGATGGGGATGCGCATATCGGGCACGCCCAGCTGCGCCATGACGGCTCCGTCGACAAACTCCACAAGCGAATGCACAACCGACTGCCGGTGGATGACGGCAGTGACCTTCGAAAGCGGCAGATCATACAGCCGCATGGCCTCGATGATCTCCAGGCCCTTGTTCATAAGCGTCGCGCAGTCGACTGTGATCTTCGCGCCCATTTTCCAGTTCGGGTGGCGCAGCGCGTCCGATTTGGTCATACAGGCCAGGCTTTCCCGCGTCTTCCCGAAAAACGGCCCGCCGGAGCAGGTCAGAATCAGGCGTTTGACCTCGGCTCTGTCCCGGCAGCCCATGAGGCACTGGAAAATGGCCGAGTGCTCGGAATCGACGGGAATAATTTCAGCGCCGGATTCCCGCGCGGCAGCCTGCATGATCTGCCCTGCGCAGACCATCGTCTCTTTATTGGCAAGGGCGATGCGCTTTTTTTCGCGAATGGCCGTCAGCGTGGGCCGCAGCGCGGCAAAGCCGCACACGGCCACAACGACCGTATCGGCCTCCGGCAGAGCCGCCGCTTCGCACAGCGCCTCCGCGCCCGCAAGCACCCTTATATTCATATCCGCCAGACGGACTTTTAATTCCTCCGCAGCGGCTTCGTCCGTCAGAACGGCCAGTTCCGGCCGGTATTGGCGGCACTGCGCTTCCATCAGATCCACATTGCGCTCCGCCGTCAGCGCGGCGACGCGCAGTCCCAGCTCATCCGCGACGGACAGCGTCTGCCGCCCGATGGAGCCCGTGGAGCCTAAAATCGTGATCGTCTTCGTCATACCAGCTTCTCCAGCAAGAACAGCATCGCGTACACGACGGGCGCAAGGAACAGCGTCGAATCGAACCGGTCAAGCACGCCGCCGTGGGTCAGGAAAATGTGGCTGTAGTCCTTGATCCCGGCCTCGCGCTTGATGAGGCTCATGGACAGATCGCCCAGCTGGCCGAAGAGATTGGCGGCGATGCCGATCACGGCCAGATACCACAGCGGCAGCTCCATCTGCCAGATCCATTTGGAGGCAAGCCCCAGCAGCACCATGCCGAGCGCACTGCCCACCGGCCCGGCGAGAAAGCCCGCCCACGTCTTGTTCGGGCTCACGTGCGGGGCGAACTTTTTATGGCCGAAGGCCATACCGCCGAGCATGGAAAAGCTGTCGCCAATAAACGCGATCACAAACGGCATGAGCACGAACGCAGGGGAGACATTGCGCAGCAGGCCGATGCAGCTGTACATCGCCGGGAACAGGAAGCCTGCCACGATGCAGACCGCCACGTCCGCAAACGGAATGGCAGTTTCCTTCCCATGCGTGCTGACCGCCATGTAAAACAGGAACATCACATAGAAAAACGCGTAGATGAGCGTCGCCGTGACCGCCGTTCCGAACACGATGGCCAGAACAACGAGCGCCGCGCATAAAACCGTCGGCACATAGAGAAGCTTCGGCTGCCTGCACGCCGTATGCAGCAGCTCCCACGCGGCTGCGCCCGCGATGGCCGCCGTCAGAATCGCCGTTGCGACAGGCGGCAGGATGACAAGCACGACGATCAAAAGCGGCACGCCGACGGCGGCAACGAGAAGTCTTTGTTTCATTTGCGGCCTCCAAACCGGCGCTCGCGCTTCTGATACGACGCGATTGCCTTGTCGAGTTCAGGTTCGTCAAAATCGGGCCAGAGCACATCCGTGAAATAATACTCCGCATACGCCGACTGCCAGAGCAGGAAGTTCGACGTGCGCAGCTCGCCCGAGGGCCGGATGATCAGCTCCGGGTCGGGAATGCCGTCGGTGTAGAGATAGTGCGCGAAATCCGCCTCTGTTAATTCCTCCGGCTTTTTTACGCCATTCACGCAGTCGGCGGCAAAGCGCCGCGCGGCGTGGATGATCTCGTCACGCCCGCCGTAGTTGATGCAGACGTTGGCCTGAAAGCCCTGATAGTGCGTGGAAATTTCGTCCGTGCGCTCAATGAGCGCGCGCAGCTCCGGGCTGATGGGGCCAAGCTCACCGAGAATTTTCAGGCGGATATGGTCGCGCTCCATCTCGTCGATGGCCTCGTGCAGATATTTTTCAAACAGGGCCATGATGGCCTGCACCTCGTCCGCCGAGCGCTTCCAGTTTTCCGTGGAGAACGCGTAGACCGTCAGGTATTCAACACCGAGATTCTTGCAGTAGGTCGCAATGCGGCGGAACGTCTCCGCGCCTGCCGCGTGGCCCATTTTGCGCGGCAGCCCGCGCTTTTTTGCCCAGCGTCCGTTGCCGTCCATGATGATGGCAATATGCCGCGGGAGCGTGTTGTTGTATTCCATATAAAAAGCCTTTCACGACAAAAGCCGCCGTCCGGCGGCTTTTAAGAGGTTCTGGGGAGATTGCATTTAATTGAATGCGAACAGGGGCCGGCCGTACCAAAGCCTCCTCTTGCCGCGCCCCGCGCGGTAAGGGGAGGTGGTATTTCCGAAGAAAATGACGGAGGGGATTCGCCGCAAATTTCTGTAAAACCAGTGCAGTTTGCATGGGCGGACAGAGGCGTCCGCCCCTACAGAGGGTACGCGTTGGAAACACGCACTCAGATCTCCATCAGTTCCTTTTCCTTCTTGGCGCACATCTCGTCGATCTTCTTGACGTGCTTGTCGGTGAGGTCCTGGATATCCTTTTCGGCCTTCTTCTGGTCGTCCTCGGTCAGTTCGCCCTTCTTCTGGGCCTTCTTGACGTAGTCGACTGCGTCGCGGCGGATGTTGCGGACGGCGACCTTGGAATCCTCGGCGTATTTGCGGACCTGCTTCGTGAGATCCTTGCGGCGCTCCTCGGTCAGCTGCGGGAAGACGAGGCGGATAACGCGGCCGTCATTCTGCGGGTTGATGCCGAGATCCGAGGTCTGGATGGCCTTTTCAATCGCCTTGAGCAGCGACCCGTCCCACGGCTGGATAACGAGCGTGCGGGGGTCGGGGGAAGAGACGGTGCCGACCTGGTTGATGGGGCTCGGCTGGCCGTAATACTCGACCGTGATGCGGTCGAGCACCTGCGCGTTGGCGCGGCCTGCGCGCACAGCGGCAAAGTCGGACGCGAGAACGTCGAGCGTTTTTTCCATTTTGCGCTGGAATTCCTTGAGATCTGCCATGTTATAGTTCCTCCTTTACAATCGTGCCGATCGGCTCGCCCATCACGACGCGCAGAATATTCTGCGGGTCCTTGAGCGCGAAGACCTGAACGGGAATATGGTTATCCATGGAAAGCGAAGTCGCCGTCGTGTCCATGACGGCCAGATGGCGGGCCAGCACCTCGTCGTAGGTGATGGCGTCGTATTTGACGGCGCTGGGATCCTTGGCGGGGTCGGCGGAGTAAACGCCGTCGATATTCTTTGCCAGCAGGATCGCGTCGGCGTTAATTTCCGCCGCGCGCAGCACCGCGCCGGTGTCCGTTGAGAAGAACGGGTTGCCCGTGCCGCAGCCGAAGATGACGACGCGGCCCTTTTCCAGGTGCCGGATGGCCTTGGAGCGGATATAGGGCTCCGCGATCTGATTCATGGCGATGGCGGTCTGCACGCGCACCTCCACGCCGCGCTGCTCCAGGCAGTCGGCCACGGCCAGCGCGTTGATGACGGTCGCAAGCATACCCATGTGGTCTGCCCGTGTGCGCTCCATCTTGCCGCCGCCGTCTTTGACGCCGCGCCAGAAGTTGCCGCCGCCGACCACGACGCCGACCTGTACGCCTGCTTCGACGCACTGCCGGATCACGTCGCACACTCCGCCGATGACCGCGAAGTCCAGTCCCCGGTGCGCGTCGCCCGCGAGGGCTTCGCCGCTGATCTTGAGTAACACTCGTTTATATTTCGGTTCACGCATAGTCAGTGATCTCTCCTTTTCGATTCGCGTCTATTTTATAATAGATTCGGCGAGTTGAAAAGAGGAAAATGCAAATTTCCCGCATTGTTTTCACTTTTTTCACATTCTGGAAGCCTCCGCGCATTTTTGCATTGCGTTATGGACGGCAATCGGCTATAATGTATAAATTACAGGACATTTCATCCGGGAGGATTTTTACTATGGAAGAAGAAAGAAAGCCGTTGGAGAACCGAAATTTCATCGACGCGTTCATTGAAGAGGACCTTGCCCCCGGCGGGCGGTTCGAGGGAAAGCGCGTGCACACCCGCTTCCCGCCGGAGCCGAACGGGTACCTGCACATCGGCCACTGCAAGGCGCTGACGATCGATTTCGGCACGGCGGAAAAGTTCGGCGGCCTGTGCAACCTGCGCATGGACGACACCAACCCGACGAAGGAGGACACCGAGTACGTCGACGCGATCCAGCAGGACATTCACTGGCTGGGCTTCGACTGGGGCGACCGCTTCTTCTACGGCTCGGATTACTTTGAAAAGGACTACGAGTTTGCCGTCGAACTGATCAAGAAGGGCCTTGCCTACGTCTGCGACCTGACGCCCGAGCAGTTCCGCGAGTTCCGCGGCGATATCGGCAAGCCCGCCGTAAGCCCGTACCGCGACCGCTCCGTCAAGGAAAACCTCGACCTGTTCGAGCGCATGAAAAACGGCGAGTTCCCCGAGGGCAGCCGCACGCTGCGCGCAAAAATCGACCTGGCCTCCGGCAACTTCAATATGCGCGACCCGGTCATTTACCGCATCCGCTATATGCACCATCACCGGCAGGGCGACAAGTGGTGCATCTATCCGATGTATGACTTTGCCCACCCCATTCAGGACGCGCTGGAGGGCATCACGCACTCTCTGTGCTCGCTGGAATTCGAGGCGCACCGCCCGCTGTACGACTGGGTGGTAAACAACGTCTCCGTTCCCGCCAAGCCCCGGCAGATCGAGTTTGCCCGTCTCGGCATCGACCACACCGTCATGTCCAAGCGCAAGCTGCGCCAGCTGGTCGAGCAGAATTATGTCTCCGGCTGGGACGATCCGCGTATGCCGACGCTCTGCGGTCTGAGAAGAAGAGGCTACACCAGCCATTCCATCCGCGATTTCTGTGAGCGCATCGGTGTGGCAAAATCCGCCAACACCGTGGAATACGCGCTTCTGGAGCACTGCCTGCGCGAGGATCTCAACGACACGGCAGAGCGCACCATGGCTGTCCTGCGCCCGGTGAAGCTCGTCATCACGAATTATCCCGAGGGGCAGACCGAGACGTTCGAGGTCGAAAACAACCCCGTCCATCCCGAACAGGGCACGCACACCGTCACGTTCTCCCGCGAGGTCTGGATCGAGGCGGACGATTTCCTCCCCGAACCCATCCCCAAGTACAAGCGCCTGTACCCCAACGGCCCGGAGTGCCGTCTGAAGGGTGCGTATCTCATCACCTGCACCGGCTGCAAGCAGGCCGCCGACGGCAGCATCGAGGAAATTTACGCGACGTATGACCCCGATTCCCGCGGCGGCGACCCCGCCGACGGCCGCAAGGTCAAGGGCGCGACGATCCACTGGGTCGACTGCAAAACAGCGGTCGACGCCGAGGTGCGCCTGTATGAGAACCTCTTCTCCGACGCCCAGCCCGACGGCCCGGACAAGAACTTCCTCGACTGCCTGAACCCGGACTCCCTGACGGTCCTGACCGGCTGCAAGGTCGAATCCGCGCTCGTCGAAGAGGCAAAGAAGTACGACGCCGAAGGCGAAGGCCGCACGGCGAAGACCGCACCGGGCTTCCAGTTCATGCGCGTGGGCTATTTCTGCATGGACTCCCGCGACTGCCGCGCGGACCATCTGGTCTTCAACCGCAGCGTCCTGCTCAAGGACAGCTTCAAGCCGGGGAAATAAAAAACCAACCGCGCGCCGCTTTGCGGCGCGCAGTCTTTTCGCTTTATTGCAGCTCCTTCTGCCTTGCAACGTGGCTGCAGATGGCTGCGAAGGTTTTTTCGCTCAGATCATGCTCGACCTTGCAGGCGTCCTCCCGCGCGGTCTTTTCGTCGACGCCGATGCGGATGAAAAACTCCGTCAGCGTCTTGTGCCGGGTATAGATCCGGTCCGCGATCTCCATGCCGCTTTCGGTCAGTGTAATCAGCCCGTCGCGATCCATGGTGATAAAGCCGTTCTGTTTTAACTGTTTGGTCGCGTAGGTGACGCTGGGCTTCGTCACGCCGAGATGCTCCGCAACATCGATGGAGCGGACGTATCCGTGCTGCTCCTTCATCATCAGCATGGCTTCCAGGTAATCCTCTGCCGCTCTGTGTACACTCACAGCAAATTGCACCAACCTTTCCTTGAAATTATCTTCTACACTAACACACTTGACCAAAAAAAGCAAGTAAACATTTTTTTCGCTGAAACCTATTGACAAGCGAGGTTAGACGTGTTAAACTGTGGACTGGTTAGGGAGGTCTAACCTTTGTTTTTCCCTATTGGTTAGCCTGCCTTAATTGCAATTAAGCAGCTTGAATTACAGACAGACAGGGGGCGCAGGATTTGATGCCGCTTACACTCGCAGCAGCCGGTGAAGAAAACATTATCCGAAAGGTCGGCGGAAACCCGGAGGTCAAAAAGCATCTGGAGGAGCTGGGCTTCGTTGCAGGCGATACCGTTACGATCGTTTCCAGCCTGAATGGAAACGTGATTGTAAAAGTCAAGGAATCACGCGTGGCGATCAGTGAAGAGATGGCCCGTAAAATCATGGTTTAAGGAGAGAAGAACATGAAAACGTTGAAGGACGCAAAAATCGGCGATACTGTCAAGGTCGTCAAGCTCCACGGCGAAGGCCCTATCAAGCGCCGGATCATGGACATGGGTATCACCAAGGGCACCGAGGTTTATATCCGCAAGGTTGCACCGCTTGGCGATCCGATGGAGGTCACGGTCCGCGGCTATGAGCTGAGCCTGCGGAAGGCTGACACCGAAATGATCGAAATTGCATAAAGAATCTGGTCAAAAGGAGCAGGAAGATGGAAAAACAGATCAAAATTGCCCTTGCGGGCAACCCAAACAGCGGTAAAACCACGCTGTTCAACGCGCTGACCGGTTCGAACCAGTTCGTCGGCAACTGGCCGGGCGTCACGGTCGAAAAGAAGGAAGGCAAGCTGAAGAAGCACGACGACGTCGTGATCATGGACCTTCCCGGTATTTATTCTCTGTCCCCCTACACGCTCGAAGAGGTCGTCTCCCGTAACTATCTGATCACCGAACGCCCCGACGCGATTCTGAACATCGTCGACGGCACGAACCTTGAGCGCAACCTCTACCTCACCACACAGCTGACCGAGCTTGGCATCCCGGTCGTCGTGGCGATCAACATGATGGACGTCGTCAAGAAGAACGGAGACCAGATCAACATCAAGGAGCTGTCCCGTCAGCTGGGCTGCCCTGTTCTGGAGATCTCCGCTCTGAAGGGCACAGGCATTATGGAAGCCGCGGAAGCAGCCGTCAAGGCCGCTGCAGGCCCCCACACCGAGCCGCAGCACACCTTCTCCGGCCCGGTCGAGCACGCCATCGCGCACATCGAAGAGGCTGTTCTGCATGACAAGCCCGCTGCGCAGCAGCGCTGGTATGCCATCAAGATCTTCGAGCGTGACGATAAGGTACTCGAACAGCTGAGCATCCCCGCAGACGTCATGAAGCACATCGAGGCGGACATCAAGGCCGCTGAGACGGAGCTGGACGACGATGCAGAGTCCATCATCACCAACGAGCGCTATGTGTACATCGCGCAGGTCATCAAGAGCTGCTACAAGAAAAAGAACGCCGGTAAGCTTTCCAGCTCCGACAAGATCGATAAGATCGTCACCAACCGCTGGCTGGGCCTGCCGATCTTCGCAGTTGTCATGTTCATCGTGTACTGGGTCGCCATGGTCGGTGTCGGCGCACCGGCAACGGACTGGGCGAACGACGGCCTGTTCGGCGACGGCTGGCACCTGCTCGGCATTGGCTCCTCCGCTTATAACGACGCAGCTGACGAATACGCTGCCGCAAGCGACGCGATCAGCGGCTACTATGAGCTTGACACCGAAGCCGAAGACTTCGATGCTGACGCGGCTCTGGCTGAGATGAAGGCCGTGACCGCCGATTCTGAAAGCACGACCATCGAGGTCGAGGACGAAGAAACCCTTGCCCTCAATGATATGACAGTCTATTATGATTCCATCCCCGACGACGCAGACGAAGAGACTACGATCGGCATGACCTATGTTGATGCTGTCAGCTACTTTGAGGAGAACGGTTTTGACGAGCCCGATCCCGCTGACTACGGCGTTTGGGTCCCCGGTGTTCCGGTTCTGATCGGCAATCTGCTCGATGCGGGCAACGTTCCCGAAGACGGCTGGCTGCACGGCCTGATCCTCGACGGCATCGTCGCCGGTGTCGGCGCAGTTCTCGGCTTCGTGCCGCAGATGCTCGTTCTGTTCCTCATGCTGGCCTTCCTCGAAGCGTGCGGCTATATGGCCCGTATCGCCTTCGTTCTGGACCGTATCTTCCGTAAGTTCGGCCTGTCCGGCAAGTCCTTCATCCCGATGCTTATCGGTACCGGCTGCGGCATTCCGGGCGTTATGGCTTCGCGTACCATAGAAAATGAACGTGACCGCCGTATGACGATCATGACCACCACCTTCATCCCCTGCGGCGCAAAGGTGCCGTTCATCGGCATGATCGCCGGCGCTCTGTTCGGCGGCAGCGCATGGGTCTCCACCTCCGCATACTTCATCGGCATGGCCGCCATCATCATTTCCGGCATCATGCTGAAGAAGACCAAGATGTTCTCCGGCGATCCTGCTCCGTTCGTTATGGAGCTGCCCGCGTATCACTGGCCGACCCTTGGCAACGTGCTGCGCAGTATGTGGGAGCGTGGCTGGTCCTTCATCAAGAAGGCCGGTACGATCATCCTTCTGTCCACCATCTTCGTCTGGTTCACCACCTACTTCGGCTGGGCCGAGGACGGCTTCCGGATGCTCTCTGACGAAGAGATCAACTACTCCATCCTCGCCAAGATCGGCGGTGCCATCGCCTGGATCTTCGCTCCGCTCGGCTGGGGCAACTGGCAGGCAGTTGTTGCCTCCATCACCGGCCTTGTCGCCAAGGAGAACATCGTCGGCACGCTTGGCATCCTCTATGGCGGCGGCGACGGCACGGTCTATCAGAACCTTGCAAGCGCCTTCAACGGCATCACCGGCTACTCCTTCCTGGTCTTCAACCTTCTGTGCGCTCCGTGCTTCGCGGCCATCGGCGCCATCAAGCGCGAGATGAACAGCCAGAAGTGGACCTGGTTCGCAATCGGCTATCAGTGCGGCTTCGCGTATGCAATTGCCCTCATGGTCAACCAGTTCGGCGCTCTGCTCACCGGCAGCGGCAATGTCCTCGGCGTGATCGTCGGCGCAGCCCTGCTCGCAGTCATCGTTTATATGCTTGTCAAGCCCTATAAGGAAGCTACCAAGCTGACCACGAAGATCAAGTAATCAATTTTTCACGGAGCAAGACCGCATGGGATATGCGGTCTTGCTTCCGGCAAACAGCGAGTAAAGGAGTGATTCTCATGTTTGCATGGATCGCACAAAATCTTGGAACGATCCTTGTTTCAGCCGTTCTGCTTGTCATTGTCATCGCAATCGTGCGCTATCTGATCCGGCAGAAGAAACAGGGAAAAAGTTCCTGCGGCGCGGGCTGCGCGCACTGCGCAAATGCGGGCTGCTGCCACCATCAGCAATAACAGAGGGTCTGCATCATGTATCAAACAACGCTTAAAATCGACGGCATGATGTGCGGTATGTGCGAATCGCACATCAACGACACCATCCGCAAGGCTGCGCCCGTCAAGAAGGTCACGTCGTCGCACGCAAAGGGTGAGGCCGTTGTCCTGACCGACGAGCCGCTGGACATCGAGGCTGTCAAGGCTGCCGTCCACGCGACCGGCTACGAGGTCACGGACGCGTCCAGCGAGCCCTACGAAAAAAAGAAGTTCTCCCTTTTCAAGAAGTAATTCCCCTATTGCGGAAAACCGCTCTGTCCCCATGCCGGCAGAGCGGTTTTTCATAAAGCAGGCCCGCCGGTCTTCGGCGGGCCTGTCTGTTCTATACAAAAACCAGTGCATCCTGCGGGCGGACAGAGTCGTCCGCCCCTACGGATTACAGAGGCATTGAAGTTTCGGCGTAGGGGCCGACGACTCTGTCGGCCCGAAAAATGTAACGAATTCGCCGAGAATTCCCGCAAAAACGGTGCATCCCAAGCGGCTTTCTTCACCCCAGTAGGCCGACTGCGTTTTTATACGCGATCCCTGCCGCTTCCTCCGGCGTGAAATCCATTTGGTCAAGAATCCCGCAATAAACGGTGTAGATCTCTTCGGGCCGCAGACTGCGACTGGCGGGAAAATCGGTTGCAAAGAGGAGCCGCCTCGGGCCGAATTTCCGCAGAAGCGCGTTCGTCCCTTCAACGCCATATCTGCGGGCATAATCGGGCAGGATCGCGGACAGATCCACATAACAGGCAAGCGGAAGCAGGCGTTCCCACTGAAACGCTCCCATGTGCGAGACGATCAGCTTTAGATCCGGATAGCGCTCCGCCGTTTTCACGATGCGCTTCGCCGCCGACAGATCATCCTCCGCATTCGGATAGGAATGAACGGCGACGGGAATGCGCCGCTCCTGTGCAAACGCGAAGATCGCGCAATTATAGTCGGAATCGAGTGCCAGCCCGGAATTGTTCGGGTGAAGCTTGATGCCGTCCAGCGCATGATCTGCACATATTGCCGCAGATCTGCATACATCCACACATCGTCAGCGTCGGGATTGGCGGCATGTACCGCGTCCGGCAGGATATGAATATGGGCGTCGATCTTTTTCAGCGTTCTCCAGTTTGCAGCAGCCATAACGATCCCTTCAATTTTAAGCGGTCGGCGTTTCTGCCTCTCCGGCCAGATAGGTTTCCAGAATGTCGGCTGCGCAGAAGACCATTTCCGGGCACGGGCGCTTTTTGTAATAGCTGTCGGTGCGCGGTTCGGGCGGCTGGGGCTTGAAATTTGGGTCGAGGCCCAGCAGCTGGCGGCAGATGATCGAGCCATTGCGTGCCTCAAATTCTCCCGCGAGCTGCCGCAGCGCCGCGTAATTGTTCGTTTTCGCTGCCCGGTCGGTCGGGTCTGCCGGGCCGCAGAGCAGGCCGTAGGCCATGAACATCCCGCTGACCGCGCCGCATACATCGCGCATACCGGCCATCCCGCCTCCAAAGCCGGAGGCGATCTTCAACGCAGTCTCTCTATCCAGCTTGTCCTCCGCAAAGGCCAGAAAGACGGCCTGCGCGCAGTTGCAGCCCTCCAGAAACAGTTCTCGTGCGCGTTCTGCTTTTGTCATGTGTGCTCCTCCTGCGGTTCATACCGCTTTTCAAGACTGAATTTCTTCCCGCCGCACCGGCGGCAGCGGATGCCGCCGCGCTTTTCCTCCAATGCCTGTACGACTGTCCCACGCCGCAGATACCGGGATTCCGCTCCGCAGCCGAGGCACGTCACGACATACACGCCGCGCACGGCCTCAATGCGTCTCCGGTTCTCGGCCGCTGCCTCGCAGCTGGGCGCAAGCCGCTCCGGCGGGCAGCCGATTTTCCGGCAGACAGCCTTCCACGCCTCGTCATGCCCGTGGCGTTTTCCGGTGAGGATCGCCGCGGCGGCGTGGGCATATTCATGCCGGGCCGTGTCCCAGAAGACCTGATCCTCCCGCCGCAGAAAGTCCGCAAGGCGGATCTCCTGCGGCCTGTTTTTGACGAACGTGCATACGCCGTACTGCCGCGTCATGCGCCGGGAAAAGGACACGGCCACGCGGCTCGTGTCGATCCCGAGCAGTCTGTCCAGCCGCCGGTACTCCGCCTGCACCTGTGCAAGCGTCCACATCCGCATCGCCTCCGTTTCTGCATCCATGATAGCACAGCGGGCGCGGTTTTTCCATCTTTCCTTTTGGCGCAAAAGCCGGTATACTGGATATCAGAATGAAAAAGGCGGTTTTTCCTATGTTTTCACGGATGTATCTTGAGATCACGACCTGCTGCAATCTTTCGTGCAGCTTCTGTCCCGGCACGAAGCGGCCTGCCGCGTTTTTATCGCCGGAGGACTTTCGCACGCTGGCTGCGAAGCTCCGGCCATATGGGCAATACCTGTACCTGCACGTCATGGGCGAGCCGCTGCTGCACCCGCAGCTGCCGGAGCTGCTGGAGATCTGCCGGGCACTCGGCTTCCGCGCGACGCTCACGACAAACGGGACGCTGCTGCCAAAGAAGCAGGCGGCGCTGCTCGACGCGCCCGCGCTGCGCAAGGTCTCTATCAGTCTGCACAGCTTCGAGGCGAACGAGGCCGGGGATTTTTCCGGCTATCTGACGGGCTGCACGGACTTTGCCCATGCGGCAAAAAAATCGGGCATTCTGACAGATTTCCGCCTCTGGAATCTCGACGGCGCGCAGACGAAGGGTCTGCACGACCGGAACGCGGAGATTCTGGCGCAGCTGCACGCGGCCTTTCCCGGCGTGTGGCAGAAAAATACGTGGGGCTGGCGGCTGGAGGACGGTGTGTTCGTCAGCTTCGGAGAGCGCTTTGACTGGCCGGACGAGCAGGCGGCAGAGCGTGGGAGCCAGGGCCGCTGCCGCGCGCTCAGCGACCAGATCGCCGTGCTTTCCGACGGCACGGTCGTGCCGTGCTGCCTTGACAACGAGGGCGCGCTTGCGCTGGGGAACCTGTTCCGGCAGGCGCTTTCCGACATTCTTGCGTCGCTGCCGGCCTGCGCGATACGCGAGGGCTTTGCACGCGGCGAGCGCGCCGCCCCGCTCTGCCGCCGCTGCGGCTATGCGGAGCGCTTCGGCGCCCGGTGACAGAGAAATCGGCTTAGGGTGTATCTGAAAACTCCCAATGCACCCGGACAGCGGATCTTTTCACGCTGCGCTG
>HF990609.1:21555-25500 GCA_000432135.1 Firmicutes bacterium CAG:124 | reverse complement strand
CCGTACCAGGTGTTGATGATGACCTGCTCACGGCTGGTGATGTTGAAGGCGACGCAGGTCTCGGAGTTGAGGCCCAGCTCTTTATAGTTCTCGACCTTGGCCTTGGACGCGTTGTAGACGACGAAGTCCGGCTCGAAGTTCTCCAGTTCTTCCGCAGACGGGCGGATGAACATATTGGTGACGAAATGTGCCTGCCATGCGACCTCCATGATGAAGCGGATGGCCATGCGGGTGTCCTTGTTGGCGCCGCAGAAGGCGTCGACCACGTACAGCTTCTTGTTGCACAGCTCGCCGACAGCCAGATCCTTGACGGTCTTCCAGACCTGCTCGGACATGGGATGGTTGTCGTTCTTGTATGCGTCGGAGGTCCACCACACGGTGTCCTTGGAGTTCTCGTCGACGACGATATACTTGTCTTTGGGGGAGCGGCCGGTGTAGATGCCGGTCATGACGTTGACGGCGCCCAGTTCGCTGACCTGGCCGACCTCATAGCCTTCCAGACCGGGCTTCGTCTCTTCGGCGAAGAGCATCTCGTAGGAAGGATTGTGGACGATCTCGGTGGTGTCGGAGATGCCATACTTGCTCAAATTCAGTTCTGCCATCGTATATTAACCTCTTTCTAAAAAAATTAAAAATTCTGGCTGGTGAAGCATGTTTCCAGTTAGGCCATTGTTCACCAATTAGCAGTATATCACGGTTCGTCAAGAATATCCACAACAATTTTCTGCATTGCGCTTTTTTATTGATTTTGCCGGTTTCTGCCGGTGCTATTCGGCGAAATTGTCCCAAATAGGTAAAAAGCACAAAAACGCAGAACGGAAAAAATATGAAAACCTGAAAAAATTTCAGGGCAGCACCGCATAATTTGGCTCGCAGACAAATTGTGCGGTGCTGCCGTTTGTGTCAACAGACACAAACGCCGGTGTGCCCGAAAATGGGGCACACCGGCGGGAAATGCGGGTCGTTATCGAAGCTCGGAAGCATCCGCTTCCTTCTTTCCGGCCAGCCGCTTCTGCAGCCAGTCTTTGCCGTCAACATAGCGGGAGACGATGAAGGAGACAACGTAATCGCCGGCAGAGTTGACCATCGTCGCGGGGGGATCGACCAGATTGCCGAGCGCCAGCGCGATGGGGAAGGCGACGGCCAGATGATCCGGGAAGAAGATCGAGCACAGAACGAGTTCGCCCGTGCCGCCGCCGCCGGGGATGCCGGACATGGCGACCGAAGAGAACACGGCGACGATGATCGCAAGGATTGCGCGGCCCGTCGTGAAGTCCTGCCCGAACATTCCGAACAGGAACGCGACCTTGATGATGGCGGACATGGCGGAGCCGTCCATGTGCATCGTCGCGCCGAGCGGGATGACGATGTTGGAAACATCCTTGGAGATGCCCGTTTCCTCCGCGACCTCCATGTTGGTCGGAATCGTCGCGACGGACGAGCACGTGCCAAAACTCATGGCAGCCGGGCGGAACAGCTTGGAGAACATGACTTTCGCGGCCCCCCTGCCGCCGCCGAAGCGGGCGTAGATCGGGGAGAAGACGAGCATATAAACAAAACTCAGAATATAATAGATCGCAAGCGCGCGGCCATAATCGCCGATGAGGTCAGAGCCGTGGTAGGCGATGAGATACGCGAAGAAGCCGAAGAAGCCGATGGGCGCGTAATAGGTGATGATCTTGAACGTCTTCATGATGCAGTTCGTGACGTCCTCGAGCAGCTTCGCGGTCTTCGTCTCCGCGCCGCCTGCCATCTGGATGCCGAAGCCGAACAGGATCGCCGCGACGATGAGCGGCAGAATGGCCCTGCGGCTGAACAGTTCGGTAAAATCGGGCTTCGTAAAGAAGTTGACAATCATGTCGGCCACGCCCAGCGTGCCGCCGACCTCGCCCTCGACCAGCGCATATTCGCCCACGACCGGCGGGATAAGCCGCACCGTCACGGACCGGCGGGATAAGCCTCACCGTCACGTACATGATGACGGCGGCGAACGCGGCGGTCACGAGGAAGGTCGCGATGGTCACGCCCATGATCTTGCCCGCGCGCCTGGCGCTCTGCATGTTTGCAATCGACGACGAAATAGAGCAGAACACCGTGGGAACGGCGATGCAGAACATCAGGTTCAGGAACACCGTGCCGAGCGGCTCGAGCACGGTCGCGCCCTTGTCGACAATAATCGTTTCGCCGTCAACGACTTCCATGACTGCGGGCCAGATCGCGCCAACGACGCAGCCGGCGACGATGCCGGTCAGCATCAGGATCAGAAATCCGTAGCTTTTCCAAAAGTTACTCTTTTTCATGTTTTCTCCTCCTGCCTTTTTACAAGCTTCAAAATTGCCTCGTCCAGAATCTCGCCCGCGCAGACCATCGCCGCCGGGCCGGTCAGGTACAGGTTTTCAATGCTTCCGTCTTTTTCTTCCGCATCGACCGTCAGCTCACCGCCGTCCATGCGGACGCGGACGTTTTTGCCGCTGACCCTGCCAAGAAGCGTCAGCGCTGCCGCGACCGAGCCTGTGCCTGTGCCGCAGGCGAGCGTAAAGTCCTCCACGCCGCGCTCGTATGTCTTTTCCAGGATCTCATCCGGGCCGGTCAGCTCGTAAAAGTTGACGTTTGCGCCCTTTGGCAGCGCCGGATGGTACCGGAGCGCCCGGCCAAGCCGCCGGAGCGCGTCCTCGCTCTGTTTTGCCAGCGCGGGGACCTCCAGCGCCAGATGCGGGATGCCGGGGCTTCCAAGTTCAACATAGCTGCACCGGTATGTCCTGCCGTCCGCGTCCAGCTGCTTTTCCAGCTCCACAACGGACGGCGTGTTGAGCCGGATGCGGTACTGCTCCTCCGTGATGCGCCAGCCGGTCACAAGTCCTGCGGTCGTCTCCACGCGCTGTACGGGGCCTGCATAGCCGCGTGCATAGCCGTACCGGCAGATGCACCGTGCGCCGTTGCCGCACATTTCGCCGAGCGAGCCGTCGGAATTGTAAAACCGCATCCGGTAGTCCGCATCGCCCTCCGCCCGCGTCACGAGCATCAGACCGTCCGCACCGACAGACCGCCGCCGGTCGCACAGCGCGCGGGCCAGAGCGGGCGCGGCGCTTTCGTCGAACGGCTCCGCGATGGCGTCGAGCAGGATAAAGTCGTTGCCCGCGCCGTTCATCTTGGTAAATCGCACCGTGCATCCCTCCTGTGCGCCTCTGCTGGTATTATATGCTGCGTGGAAACGAAAGTAAATGCAAAATCGTGCTGAAAACATTGCATAAAATGCTCCGAACAGCGCCGCATTGACTTTCACGCTTTTTCACGCTAGAATAAAGAAAACAGGCGCAGGAGGAAATGATACCGTGCAGAAATGCTATAATTGCGGGAAGGAAGTGGACGACAACGTCCTGATCTGCCCGGACTGCGGTGCGCTGGTCAAGCGCTACGGAAGCCCCGAACCGGCGCAGGAGGAGCAGGGAGCCACGCCATTCCCGCAGGAAACGGCCTTTGACGCGCAGCCGCGCGGCGCTGTCTGGCGGCAGGAGGACGGCAAGCTGAAATTCAGCGGCTATGTGACGTTCTGGCTGGTCCTGTGCGCGATCTATCTGGGCAATTTACTGTTGAGCTTCGCCATTACACTGCTGGTCTACCGGTTCCGGGACTTCTATTTTGAGATCCTGGGGCAGTTTGAAGAGCTGGCCTATATGGAAGAGTACCTGAGACAGCTGCTGTCGGTCATTGAGGCCGAACCGATCCGTTTAATCGTGGTCGGCGTGCTGGTTGCCGTGCAGTTCGGCTGCGTGATCTGGTTCCTCGTGTCGAAGCGGAAGCTGGCGTTTTATATTCTGACCGTTGCGGCTGTGCTGCTGAGTGTCTTGCAGCTAATTTTGGGCGGCGGCCTGACTGCGCTTATCTATTTGCTCGGCCCGTTTACCGCATGGCTTCTCCTGTGCAGCAGCTGGAAGCTGCTGCGGC
>HF990609.1:0-21490 GCA_000432135.1 Firmicutes bacterium CAG:124 | reverse complement strand
GCGGGCGCTGCACAAAGCAGCGTCCGCCGTTTTATGACCGGAAGGAAGAAATCATGGAGGAGTAGAGAAGAAACCGGTCAGAAGCGGGTGGTATTAACCGCCGAAACCAAAGCCGAAGGGCCACGAGCCGCCGAACTGATTATCGGACTGGCCGGACTGGCCGCCGTCATAATAGCCCTGCTGGGACTGCTGGTTCTGGTCGGTGTTCTGGGCGGGCAGCGCGTCGGTCTTCTGTTCGCCGACGGTCAGGGTGAGCGTCGTGGTCTGGCCCTGACGGTAGACGGTCAGCTCCAGCGTATCGCCTGCGGCAGAAGCCTTGACGAGCTTGACCAGATCATTGCTGCCGGTGATCGTTTCGCCGTTCACGGCGGTGATGATGTCGTTCTCCTGCAGTCCTGCCTCGGCAGCCGGGCCGTTTTCCGTGACGGAGCGGACAGCCGCACCCTGCGGCAGACCGTAGCTCTGGCTCTCGGAGGACACGTCGGAGACGGTCACGCCGATGTAGGGCTTTACGATATAGCCGTTCGTGATGATCGACTCAAAGATCGAGCGGACCTGATCGATGGGGATGGCGAAGCCGATGTTGTCGATGGACGCCTCAGAGGACGAGCCCGAAGAGGAATATTTTGCGTTCGTGATGCCGATGACCTCGCCGTAGAGGTTGAACAGTGCGCCGCCGGAGTTGCCGGAGTTGATGGCGCAGTCGGTCTGGATGAGGTTCATGGTCGTGCCGGTGGAGAGGGTGACGGGACGGTCAAGCGCGCTGACAACGCCGGTCGTGAGCGAGAACGTCAGCTCGCCGAGCGGGTTGCCGATGGCGACGACGCTGTCGCCGACGTTCAGTGTATCGGAGTCGCCCAGAACCACCGGGGTCAGGTCAGACGCGTCGATCTTCAGGACGGCAATGTCGTTGCTCTCGTCGTAGCCGATCAGCTGCGCATCGTAGCTCGTGCCGTCATAGGTCGTGACCTTGATGGAGTTGGAACCCTCGACGACATGATAGTTTGTCAGGATATAACCATCCTGTGTCAGGATGAAGCCGGAGCCGGCCGCGGCGGATGTGGTCTGGTAGCCGAAGTAGTTCGTGGTGATGGAGGTGGTGATGCCGACGGTGGAGTTCACGTTCTGCGCGTAGACCTCGCTCGGCGTGAGTACCTTGCCGGTGTCAACGGATGCGACCTGCAGGGCTGCGGCCTGCCGCTTGGCCTCGAGCATGACGGACGCATCGGAGGAGGCCTGCGTCGTGCTCTGCGGCTGGGCTGCCGCGTTTTTCTGCATCAGCGCTGCCGCGCCGAAGCCGGAGCCGCCGCCCACAAGTGCGCAGGCCAGAAGCAGCGCGACGATCTTCCCGGCCTTGCCGCTCTTTTTCTTCTGCTCGGGCACCGGAGCGGACGGCTGCGGCTGTGCGGCAAACGGCTGCTGCTGCGCGTCGAACGGCTGCTCGAAGCTGTACGGGTAGGAATTGGAGGACTGCTGGCTGGGTTCCGATGTAAATTCGTTGTTGTTGAATACTTCAGACATATTGAAAATCTCCTTTCCGCGCATCCTTGCGGTGCGTGTGGGTCTTTTGTTTTTGTGCCTTCAGCATACTGCACGAATCTGAAATAACGCTGAAAAATATGAGAACGAATTGTAAAGAAAGCATGAAAAAACTTTGCCGGGAACGCACGGCTGCCCGATAGCACAGCTTATGACCGTTATGCACAAAAATGATAACATAAATTAGTCGGATGCGCACAAAATTGAATTGACAATTTGAAAAAATATGATATAACGGGTATCCGCAACAAACAGGAGGTGCGCAGCTATGACACAGGATCTGACAGTTGGAAAACCGATTTCGCGGATCTGGCAGTTTGCCGTTCCGGTGCTGTTCGGGCTTCTTTTGCAGCAGGTATATTCTCTGGTCGATACGGCGATCGTCGGCCACGCGCTGGGCGTAATGGCGCTGGGCGGCGTCGGGGCGACAGGGTCGGTCAACTTCCTTGTGCTCGGCTTTTGCGGCGGTCTGTGTACCGGCATGGCCATCCCGCTGGCGCAGGCGTTCGGCGCGGGCGAGTACCGGCAGCTGCGCCGCTATGTGGCGGGCTGCGTCTGGCTGGGACTTATTATGTCGGTGGTGCTGCTGGCCGTGACGCTTCCGGGTACGCGCGGGCTGCTGCGCCTCATGGGAACGCCGGAGGAGCAGATGGACTACGCGTTCAACTATATCTTCATTATTTTCGTCGGCATCCCCACGACGATCCTTTATAATATGGGTGCGTGCGTCCTGCGTGCGCTGGGCGACAGCAAATCGCCGGTGTGGTTCCTGGCTGCGGCCTCGGCCATCAATATTGTCCTCGATCTGCTGACGGTGTGCGTGCTCGGCTTGGGCGTGGCAGGCGCGGCGATCGCAACGGTCGTCTCGCAGCTCGGCTCGGGGCTGCTGTGCGTCGGGTATCTCAAAAAGCACTTCCCGATCCTGCGCATGGAAAAGGACGACTGGAAGCTCCGGCGGCCGGAGGTCATGCGCCTGCTCGGCATGGGCGTGCCGGTCGGACTGCAGTTCTCCATCACGGCCATCGGCTCCGTCATGCTGCAGAGCGCCGTCAATTCCCTCGGCGCAGTGTGCGTGTCGGGCGTCGCGGTGGCGGGAAAGATTTATATGCTGCTGGCCTGCCCGTTCGATGCGCTGGCCATGGCGGCCACGAACTTCACGGGCCAGAATCTCGGCGCGGGCAAGTATGACCGCATCAGGCAGGGGACGTATGCCTGCCTGTTCATCGGCATCCTGTACTGCGTCCTGTACATCCTGATCGCGCAGTTCGGCACGCGGTATCTGTCGCTTCTGTTCATGAACGCGGACGAGGCGGCAAGCGTCATGTCCTACACGCAGCAGCTGAACGTCGCCTATGCCTACGCAACGCCGCTGCTGCTGGGCGTCAACGTGCTGCGCCTGTCCATTCAGGGCATGGGCTACAGCCGCCTGTCTCTGATCTCAGGCCTTCTGGAGATGCTTGCGCGCACGGCGGTGAGCCTTTGGGCCGTGCCTGCGTTCGGCTTTGACGCGGCCTGTCTGGCAAGCCCGCTTGCGTGGCTGCTGGCCGACTGCTTCCTCGTGCCCGGCTTCTACGGCTGTCTGAACGCCAGACGCCGTCAGGCTGCCCGCGTCCGGAAGGAGCTGCCGGAAGAATAAAAACAAAAAAGCGGGGCTGCAGCGAGTGTCATTTCGCTGCAGCCCCCTTTTGCAATTAGCGGTCGATATCGACCCACTCGTAGCCGAGATAGGTTGTGAACGCTTCCTTGAGGATGTCCTTGTAATGGCCCTCGCAGATGGCGGTGTGGTGCTTGAAGCCGCCCTTGGCGAGCGTGATGCACTTATCCTGCAGGTGCGGGATCTCCGCCACGCCGCCGCAGCCGAAGTAGCCGTCCTCGATGGGATCGTCGGTGAATTTCGCCTCGGAGGCGTAAATGACGATCTTGCCGTCCTTGGTCTGGCAGTTGGAGATGGTGATGGGCATGGGCTTGATGCGGCCCTCGTTGCAGCCCCAGCCGGAACCCGGATCGTTCTTGGCAAACATCTTGTGCTCGGTGACGGTGCCCTTGCCGGCCATCAGGCTCTGGGCGACCGGGCCGCAGTGGAACAGAATGATCTTGTCCTCGTCGTCGCCATAGTTGTTGTTCCAGTCAAGCACAGCGGCCGGGCCTTCGGAAGCAAGGCTCATGGCGCGCATGGAAATGGCAGAACACATGTCAATCTCGCAGGATGCGACGATGCCGCGGTCGTTCAGCTCGGAGAGCAGCACGCACGGGCAGATGCGCAGATACGTCTCCATCTCGTTCCAGCAGCGCAGCGCCAGCGCGTCCAGATGGTATTCTTCGATGTACTCGTCGAGCACGACGGAGACCTTCGCCAGCGTCAGAGCGTTGGAGGCCGGGACGAGCGAGAAGTCGGTGTAGTTCTTCAGATGTTCGAGCTTGGCCAGCACGACCGCGTCGTCGTCCGCCTTGGCGCGAACCTTTTCAAAGACCTCAGACAGGTCGAAGGACTCGACGTTGATGCCGTTTTTCTGCATGGCGACCTCGTCAAAGCGGACGGTCTTGAACGCGGTGGTGCGCGCGCCGATGCAGCCGAGGTTGAAGCGCTTCATGCCGTTGACCACGCGGCAGATAGCGGCGAAGTCGCGCAGGTTCTCCTGGAACTTGGCGCTCAGCGGATGGACAACATGGGGCTTGAGCACCGTGAACGGGACGTTATACTGACAGAACACGTCCGTGACGGAGAACTTGCCGCAGTAGGCGTCGCGGCGGTGGGCAAAGTCCATCTTGCCGATCTCGTCGGGATAGGCCTGCATGAGGATGGGAACGCCCGCGTCCTGCAGCGCGGTGATGGCGCCGTTTTCGTCGGCAAAAATGGGCATAGAGAAGATCACGCCGTCATACTGGCCCTCGTGCTCCTTGAGCCACTTGGCGTAGAGCAGACCCTCGTCGCGCGTCTCAACGCCGCCGTAGCGGGTCAGCTCCTTGTCCATCATGATGTAGTCATAGCCGGCGTCGGTGACAGCCTTGACCATATCGTCGCGTGCGCCGTAAATCAGCTCGCCTGGCATGAAGCCGCGGTTGCAGAAGCAAAGGGCAAAGGTCATTTTCTTTTTCATGGTTGATTCCTCCTGTTATTTATCCGAACAGTTTTTCCTGGTTTCCTTCGATGCGGAACGAGCGGATGATCTCGCACGTGCGGGTATAGACGGCGGCGCGGGCCTTTTCCACGTCGTTCGTCTCGCCCAGCGTGCGCTCGTAGGTCTGGCGGATCTCGGTGCCGACATTGATCTTCGCGATGCCGTTGGCGATGCCGTCGAGAATGCACTGGTTGTTGATGCCGGAGCCGCCGTGCAGCACGAGCGGGATGCCCGTGACCTTGCTGAGGTCGGCGATGTGCTCGATGTCCAGACGGGCCTCGGGCTTTTTCTGGTTGCGCACGCCCTCGGCGATCGCACCGTGGATGGAGCCGACGGCGACGCTCAGCCAGTCGCACTTTGTCTCCTCTGCAAACTGCTTTGCTTCGCCCAGATCAGTGAAGCCCTTCTTCGTGCGGAAAATCTCTTCGTAATCCATGTTCGCACCCGCGCCCTCGTGGCCCATGACGGAGCCGAGCTCGGCCTCGCAGGCGATGTCATTTGCGTGCGCAAAGTCTGCGACCTGCTTCGTCACAGCGATGTTCTCCGCAAGGCTCAGGCGGCTGCCGTCGACCATGACGGACTGATAACCTGCCTTGACGGCACGCTCGAGAATGGGCATATAGTCCACGCGTTTCTGATCCTCGTCGATGACGGGCACGTGGTCGAGGTGCAGAAGGGTGTATTTCGGGTCATAATACTTGAAATACTCCTCCGCGACAGCCTCAAGGCTCCGCGACTCGAACTTTTCCCATTCCAGCCGCGCGACCTGCAGCATGGCGACGGTCTTTTCGTCGATGATGGCCTGCGCGACGGGCTTTGCCATCGGCAGATAGGGGATGTTGAACGCCGGGACGATGGTATGATGCTGCCATGCCAGCCGGACAGCTTGCTGTGCTTTCATATGGATCTCTCTCCTTAAATATTTATTTCTGCTTGAGCGCTTCGAACTGCGCCTCGTTTTCGAGCATTGTCAGCCGCACGCCATAGGTCTTCTTCTCGCCGGGGGCAAGCATCTGCAACAGGCCCTTTTCGCGCATCACGTCGCGGCCGTCGGGGTAGCAGTTGCCGGGTTCAAGGCCCATGACGTAGTCCTTGACGCCCATCATCTTCCACTGCGTAAAGCAGTTGAGGCTGGACGAGTCGAACGAAATGGCAAGACCGTAGCCGCGGTCATGATTGAAGATGGCGGCAAGGCCGGGTTTGCCGTCAAAGGCGTGATAATAGCACTGCTCCTCAAAGCCGGGGGTGGGGGAGAGGACTTTGTTCCATGTGTCCAGATCCTCTGCGGCGTGCGCGTTGCGGGGCGTGATCTCGGCGGCGGGGATATAGAGCTCTGCCGCCTCAGACAGCATGGGGTAGCCCATGTTCATGTGGTACAGGATCATGACCGGGGAGGCCTCGCCGCCGACGTTTTCGATTTCGTCGGTGACGGTGATCTCGTTCGTTTTCTTCGAGCACGTGATCGTGCGCGTCAGAATGAGCTTTTCGGCGAAGATCTGCGCGTGGCGCATGACGGCCTTGACCCAGATCCTTTCATCGTCCATGTCCCAGAGCAGACGCTCGGCGGGGATATTGTCGACTGCACCGTGCAGCGGCAGGCGCACACCCTCGTCCGTGCAGGGAGAGCCGACGGCCAGCAGACCGCAGGTGGTCAGAAAGCCCGCCGTGAAATTCTTGAGCCAGCCCGCTTCCTTATCATCATAGTAAGCGGGGGCGACGTAGCCGTTCGCCGAGAAGAAGCCGCAGTTTTCGCCGCGGAAATGCAGGCGGGAAATATCTGCGCAGCGGTCGGCGGAGACGGTGAAGTCCAGCCCTTTGCCGTTTCGTACCTGCAAAAGGCGCATGCCGTCGCCCTTGCCGCCGGTCAGCCGGTATTCCTCCACGCCGAACAGCTGCGATTCGTGTCCGTAATATGCGCGTTCGTTCATTTGGATGCTCCTTTCAGTCCAGACGTACATACAGACAGAAAGCCTGTACGTTGTTCCTTCTATCCTAGAATAACAGAAAAAACGTACAGGCAATAGTGATTTTTGTACAAAATCCGAAAAAATTATTTTTTGTCCGCCGCTTCGCTGCCGCTCTCCAGTTTTTTTCGGTATTCGCGCGGGGAACAGCCGAATTTCCGGTGGAAAACCTTGGAGAAATAGTTGTAGTCGTAAAAGCCGACGTTGGACGCGATCTCGGAGATCTGCATTGCCGTGGAGCGGATCATCTGCTCGGCCATGGAGATACGCTTGCTGCGGATATAGTCGGCGACGGAGGAATTGAAGCTCGTGTGGAAGAGCTGATAGAGCTCGGCGCGCGAGACGGAAAAATGCGCGCACAGGTGCTCGATGGACAGATCCCAGGCGATGTTGTCGTTGATGTATTTTTCGATCTGCTGCGCCGTGTCGAGACTGCGAACTTCGAGCATCCGCTGGTGGTAAATGTGGCTGATGCAGGCGTCGAGAATCCTGCAGGCTGCCTGAATCGTTCTTGGTGCATAATGGATCTGCATATCATAGAGCTCATGGCATTCTTCTTTGCAAATGCCAAATTGCGCGGCATACTGTGCGATTTTATCAAATTCTGCATCCATGCCATATGTTGCCTGGCCGATACACACAAATGCAACAATGACGCCCTCATAATAAAGCGGAGCAAGATATTCCGTCAGTCCGGCGTGACACTGATATTGCAAGGGTTTTCTGCTTCGCCTGCATATCTGCATATGCGCTTCGTCACAGCTCCTGCATCGGCTGTCAAACTCTTCTATTTTTCGCATACGCGCACAAAAAGGGTACAACTTTATGGGGGTCGATGCACATTCCTGATAGTCTGTATCAAAAATGCAGAGCTTCATGTCCGTCAATGTGCAAAAGTCGTTGAGTAGCTCAGTCAGTCCCGCATTTTTCAAGTCAAGCATATTGTCAGCCTCTCCCGAAAAGTAGTAAATTCGTAAAAAAAGACAAGTTGCTATTTCCCTATTTTCTTTACAATATATATTGTATCAGCATGAAAAAAGGAATGATATATGGCAATATGCACAAATTTAGACCCTCCTTTTTTATGCTTTTAAAGATATTTTTCTCTACTTTGGAAACGTTTTTTACTAGTCCTTTCTTTTTTCACATGCTAAAATGAAATCACAAACGGGAAACTCCGTTTCAACATTACTTTAGGAGGAATTTCACAATGAAAAAGATCATCGCTTTGCTGCTTGCAGTGATGATGGTTCTGGCCATGGCTGCCTGTGCCGCCAAGACCACCGACACCCCGGCTCCCGCTGAGACTGACAACAAGACCGACGCAGTCCAGGAAACCGCTACCGAGGCTGCTGCCGACGGCAAGACCGAGCTGAACATCGGCGTTCTCGTCTGGAAGTATTCCGACACCTACGGCTCCTCTGTCCGTGTTGCCATGGACAAGTACGCCAAGGAGATCGGCGCTGAGAAGGGCCTGACCATCAACCTCGAAATGCAGGACGGCAACGACGACCAGGCTACCCAGAACAACCAGGCTGACGTTATGTTCGCCGCAGGCAAAGACCACATCATCATCAACCTCTGCGACACCTCCGCTGGCCAGTATCTGGTTGACCTTGCCAAGCAGTACAATGTCCCCATCTCCTTCTACAACAAGGAGCCTGTTGACTCCACGATCGTGACCGGTTCCAACTCCATCTTCGTCGGCACCAAGCCCGAAGAGGCCGGCATCATGCAGGGCGAGATCCTCGCTGACCTGTATGCCGCCAACCCCGAGCGCGTCGACAAGAACGGCGACGGCAAGGTCGCTACCCTTGAGTTCGAAGGCGAGATCAACAACCCCGAAGCCATCGCCCGTACCGAGTATTCCCTGTCCACCGCGATCGAGAAGGGCGTTCCCTGCGAGATGATGACCGAGAACCAGGTCGCTAACTGGGATACCGCCAAGGCACAGGAAATGATGACCGCGCAGATCGCTTCCCTCGGCGTTGAGAACATTGAGGTCGTCTTCTGCAACAACGACGACATGGCCATCGGCGTCATCGCTGCTCTGAACGAGGTCGGCTACAACCTCGGCGACGGCGGCGACGAGATCATCGTCATCGGCGTTGACTGCACTGATACGGCTGTTGAGTACATCAACGCCGGCAAGCTCTACGGTACTGTCAAGCAGGACGGCGACGCAATGGGCAAGGCCAACATCCTCATGGCCATCAACGGCGCTCTGGGCAAGGATTGGCTCGACGGCACCGACTACACCATGGCTGACGACGGCTTCTCCATCCGTATCCCGTACGCAAAGATCACTGCGGAATAATCTGTTCAGACCATTCTGCTGATCTTAGTAAGAGAATCGTAATCGAATCAGGTGGCCCTCCGGGGCCACCTGATTATGCAAAAAGGAATTGGTGATACACTTGGAAGAAAACTACCTGCTCGAAATGCTTGATATCGAAAAGCAGTTCCCGGGCGTCAAGGCGCTGGACCATGCCAAGCTCCAGCTGCGTCCCGGCTCCATCCACGCCCTCATGGGCGAGAACGGCGCCGGTAAATCGACGCTCATGAAGTGCCTGTTCGGTATCTATAAAAAGGACGCGGGCTCCATCCGGATGAACGGCAAGGAGATCAATTTCACCAGCCCGCGCAACGCCCTCGATCACGGCGTAGCCATGGTGCATCAGGAGCTCAATCAGGTGCTCTACCGCAGCGTCATGGAAAATATGTGGCTGGGCCGGTTCCCGCTGAAGGCCGGACTGGTCGACCACAAAAAAATGTACAACGACACCAAGGCTGTTCTGGACGATCTGGAAATTAAGGTCGACCCGAAGGCGATCATCGGCACCATGGCCGTTTCCCAGCGCCAGATGCTTGAGATCGCGAAGGCAGTCTCCTATAACGCAAAGATCCTCGTGCTCGACGAGCCGACGTCTTCGCTGACCAGCGAGGAGGTCGAGCACCTGTTCCGCATCATGCGCCGCCTGTGCGATCAGGGCGTCGGCATCATTTATATCTCCCACAAGATGGACGAGATCAAGCGCATCTCCGACGAGGTCACCATCATGCGTGACGGCCAGTGGATCTCCACCGACAAAACGGAGAACCTCTCGACCGACGATATCATCAAGCGCATGGTCAACCGCGAAATGACCAACCGCTTCCCCGCCAAGGACAATGTCCCCGGCGACGTGCTGATGGAGGTCTCGCACCTGACCGGCAAGTATATGCCCACCTGTCAGGACGTCTCGTTCGAGCTTCGCGCGGGCGAGGTGCTCGGCGTGGCCGGTCTGGTCGGATCGCGCAGAACGGAGCTTCTGAGCACGATCTTCGGCATCATGGCGCGCGAGAGCGGCGAGATCAAGCTGAACGGCAAGCCCATTTCCAACAAAACGCCGCGTCAGTCCATCAAAAACGGCTTCGCCATGCTGACGGAGGAGCGCCGCGCGACCGGCATCTTCCCCTATGCCAGCATTCTGTTCAACACCGTAATTTCAAACCTCGGTTCCTATAAAAAGGGCCCGCTGCTTTCCGATAAAAAAATGACCGCCGATACGGACTGGTCCATTTCCTCCATGCACATCAAAACGCCGTCGCAGAAAACGCTCATCAAAAACCTCTCCGGCGGCAACCAGCAGAAGGTCATTCTTGGCCGTTGGCTGCTGACGAAGCCCGATGTTCTGCTCCTCGACGAGCCGACGCGCGGCATCGACGTCGGCGCCAAGTACGAGATTTACGAATTGATCCTGCAGCTTGCCAGAGAGGGCAAGGCTGTTATGATGGTCTCTTCCGAAATGCCGGAGCTGATCGGGATCTGCGACCGCATCCTTGTCATGAGCAACGGCCATATGGCCGGTATCCTCGAACGCGGCAAGGACTTCGGCGGCATTGAAAACGAGCAGGAAACCATTATGCGTCTGGCTGCGCAATATGTATAAAGAGGTTGAGAAAATGACGAATTCTAAGAAAATGAACCCGCAGAAGCTGAAGGATACGCTGCTGAAATACGCGCTGTACATCATCCTTCTTCTGCTCCTTGTTGTGATCGTTGCGATCAAGCCCAACTTCCTTTCCGTCGGCAACCTGATCTCCATTCTGAAGCAGGCCTCCACGAAGGGTATTCTGGCCTACGGCGTCGCAGGCATCATCATCCTTGCCGGTACCGACCTGTCCGTCGGCCGTGTGCTCGGCCTCTGCGCGGCTGTCGCAGCCTCCTTGCTGCAGTCGGTCACGTTCGCTTCGAGATACTATCCCAGCATCACCGAGCCGCTGCCCCTGATCGTACCGTTCCTCGCCTGCGTGGCCATCGCGGTCATCATCTCTGCGTTCAACGGCTTCGGCATGGCAAAGCTCCATATGCACCCCTTTATCGTCACCCTCGGCACGCAGCTGATCTCCTACGGCCTGTGCTGCATCTACATCGAGAACCAGCCCTCCGGCTCCACGCAGGCGCTGTCCTCCCTTGACACGCGCTATCTTGCGCTGGCCACGGGCTCGATCGATATCTTCGGTTTCAAGCTGCCGTATCTGGTCATCATCTTCCTGCTGCTGGGCGTTCTGACGTGGCTCGTCTGGAACAAGACCCGCTTCGGCAAGAACATGTTCGCCGTCGGCGGCAACTCCGAGGCGGCTGAGGTCTCCGGCGTCTCCGTCACGAAGACCATCATGGGCGTGTTCCTGTACGCCGGTCTGATGTACGGCATCGCCTCCTTCCTCGAGGGCGCCCGTATCCAGTCCGTCGGTACTGCAACCGGCATCAACTACGAGCTTGACGCCATCGCGGGCTGTGTCATCGGCGGCGTGTCCTTCAACGGCGGCATCGGCACCGTCCCCGGCGTCGTGATCGGCTCGATCATCCTGCAGGCGATCAACTACGGCCTGTATTTCCTCGGCGTCAACGCATACCTCCAGTACATCATCCGCGGCGCGATCATCATCATCGCCGTCGCCATCGACGTGCAGAAGTACGTTGCAAAGAAATAATTGCGCTGCGGCTTTTCAAAGCCACTGCGTTCTGATAGAATGAACGCAATTGCAGCAGATCTTCATGAGGCGCGTTGCTGCTGCAGCGCGCCTCAGCGTGTCGAAAAGGTCTTTTCGCCACGCTGAGGCAAGTTTTCGAACTTTTTCAAAGTTCGAAAACTTAGTTGATTGAACGCGAAGGGGGCTCTTTGCCCCCTTCACTCTTCCCCTGCTACTCTATCATCTAACTGCTATCTGTATTTTTTGACAGTCTCACCGCACTTTTTACGAAAGGACGTTTTTTATGCTGACCATTCAAAAGCTCCCCCTGTGCTCGAAGGGCGCGCCTGTCGCCATTACGCTGGAAAACAGCAATCATATGCGCGTGACGCTCCTGTCCTACGGCGCGACGATCCAGTCCATTGTCGTTCCCGACCGGAACGGCGTTCTGACCGACGTGCTGCTCGGCTATGAGACGGTAAAGGAATATGAAGAAAATGACGGCTATCTCGGCGCGTGCATCGGCCGAAACGGCAACCGCATCGCGGGCGCGGCTTTCACGCTGAACGGCCAGCGCTTCCACCTCACGGCCAACGAGGGCAAGAACCAGCTCCACGGCGGTCTGTGCGGCTTCGACAAGAAGCTCTGGAATTACAACTGCCGCGAAAACAGCGTCGAATTCACGACGGTTCTTTCTGACGGCGAGGAGGGCTACCCCGGCAGACTTGACGTGTCTATCACCTTCACGCTGACGGACGACAATGCGCTGCATATTGACTACCGTGCTGTCAGCAGTGCGGATACCGTTGCGAATTTTACCAATCACGCCTACTTCAACCTCAACGGACAGGGCAGCGGCGACGTGTTGGGCCATCTGCTCCAGCTGAACGCCTCCGCCTATACGCCCGCCGATGCCGCAACGCTGCCGACCGGCGAGATCGCCCCCGTGGACGGCACCTGCATGGACTTCCGCACCGCGAAGCCCATTGGCCGCGATATCCATGATGCGGCGCTCGCACCCTTCCGCGGCTACGACACGAATTTTTGCCTCGATGGAAAGGGCTTTCGTAAGATTGGACGGGCCGAGGGCGACAAGACCGGTATTGTGATGGAGGTGGAAACGACGCTTGAGGGCGTGCAGCTTTATACCGGCAATTTCATCTCCGACCGCGTAGGCAAGAATGGCGCGCGCTACGCGTCCTATGGCGGATTCTGCCTCGAAACGCAGCACTATCCCGATGCGGTCAACCAGCCTGCATTCCCGTCCCCGGTTCTTCATCAGGGTGAGCCGCTGCACGAGACGACCATTTACCGCTTCTGCGTGAGAAAGTGAGGCCCATCTATGATCAGCCTTGGCATTGACATCGGCGGAACCGGCTGCAAATGCGTCGCCTTCCGCGATACCGGCGAGCAGATCGCCATGTCCTACCGCGAATACCCCACGAAGCCCGGCGAGGTGAATCTGAACGCGCTGGCACTGCGCGAGAGCGTGTTTTTCGTGATCTCCGACTGCGTCAAAAAGCTGGACGACGCAAAGCAGGTCGCGGCCATCACCGTCTCCTCCTTCGGCGAGTCCTTCGTCCCCGTTGACCGCAGCGGTCAGCCGCTGAGCGATATTATTCTCTATTTTGCCAACACCGAAAGCGGAGAATTCTCCCGTCTGATCGAGTCGGTCGGCGCGGAAAAATTCATGCGCATCACCTGCGTCCTGCCGGACGCGTCGTATTCGCTGGCGAAAATGCTCTATACGCTCCGCACGGCCCCGCGCCCGGTGTGGAAGTTCCTGTTCATTGCAAGCTATATCTGCTTCTGCCTGTCCGGCGAGACGGTCGCGGACTGCTCCCTTGCCTGCCGCAGCATTCTCTTTGACGTGCGGAAGCTCTGCTGGTCGGACGAGCTGACGAGCGCCTGCGGCATCGACCCGGAAACGCTCCCCGCCGTCCTGTCGACCGGCGCGTGCGCCGGAACGCTTACGCAGGAGGCAGCCTCCGCGCTCGGCCTGCCGCAGAACGTCAAGGTCGTCATCGGTTCGCACGACCAGATCGTCAACGCCCTTGGCTGCGGCGTGGCGAACCCCGGCGAAGCCATCGATACGACCGGCACGGTCGAATGCATCTGCCCGCTGTTCGCATCCATCCCCGAAACGCTGGACTTTGAACGCGAAAATTACGCCTGCGTCCCGTATCTCGACGGACGGGGCTATGTGACCTACGCCTATAATATCTCCGGCGGCGCGGTCGTGCGCTGGTATCGCGATTCGCTGGCGTTTTATCTCAAGCAGGCCGCGAAGGAGCGCGGGTGCTCGGTCTACGACCTTCTGAACGAGACCTGCCCGCCCGAGCCGACGGGGCTGATTGTCCTACCATTTTTGCAGGGTATGGGCGGCACGCCGGATGTGCTGACCGGTGCGCGCGGCACGATCTACGGCCTCACAATGCACACCTCGCCCGCCGATCTCTACCGCGCCATTCTTGAGGGCCTGACCTTCGAAATGCGCTATAACCTCGAAAAGCTTGCCAAATACGACATTCGTCCGACGACGCTCTTCGCTGCGGGCGGCGGCGCGAAGTCGCCCGTCTGGCGGCAGATCAAGGCGGATATTCTGGGCGCTGAAATTCGGCCCACGCTGGCCGACGAGGCCGGTGCGCTCGGCAGCGCGATCCTCGGTCTTGCCGCCGCGACCGGCGAAAAGGACCGGACAGCCCTTGCCGCCCGCTTCGTCCGCTACGGCCAGACGGCAAAGCCCGACGCGCAGCGGCACGCGTATTATGAGAAGCAGTTCGCGCTTTACAAGGAGCTGCGCGACTTTGAGGTCCGCCATGCCCGTGGATAACGCGTCGGCAGTCGGAACCGTATTTGACATCAAGCAGCTTGCCGTCTACGACGGCCCCGGCATCCGCACGACGGTGTTTTTGAAGGGCTGCCCCCTGCGCTGCATGTGGTGTCACAACCCGGAGGGGCTTTCCTATCAGCCGCAGCTGATGGTGTCGTCAAACAACTGCCTGCACTGCGGGGCCTGCGTCAGAGCCTGCCCGAACGGCGGGAAAAGCTGCACAGCCTGCGGCCAGTGTATCCGCGCCTGCCCGCAGGGCCTGCGCAAGCTCTGCGGGAAGCGCTATACGGCGCAGGAGCTGGCCTGGAAGCTCCTGCGCGACAAGGACTATCTTGCCGCAATGTCCGGCGGCGTAACCTTTTCCGGCGGTGAACCGACGGGGCAGCCGGAGTTCCTGCTGGAAACGCTGGACCGCGTCGCGGGGATGCACCGCGCGATCGAAACGAGCGGCTATTGCAGCGGGAGCGTATTTGAAGCCGTGCTGGCGCGGGTCGAGTATGTCATGATGGATCTGAAGCTGATGGACCCGGAGCAGCACCGGCACTATACAGGCGTGTCCAATGAGCCGATTCTGGAAAACCTCGAACGGCTCAAGAAAAGCGGCAGGCCGTTCCGCATCCGCATTCCGGTCATCCCCGGCGTCAACGATTCGGAGGAGAATTTCGGCGCTGCGGCCCGCCGCCTTCTGGACGCGGATGATCTGGAGCAGGTCGAGCTGCTGCCGTACCACGTGACGGCGGGTGCGAAATACGAGATGGTCGGCCTTTCCTATCAGCCGGAATTCGACACCGCCGCCGCACCGAACCTGAACACGGAACTCTTTCGCCGCTTTGGGCTGAAGTGTACCCATCTGTAGGGCAGCGTCATATCTGCACGGAAGATCGATCTGCCGGAATCATAAAAAACTGCGCAGAGGCTTTTCTTCTGCGCAGTTTTTGTGTATAATAGAAGCTCCGGAGGTGAACGGATATGTATCAGGCGTTATACCGCAAATACCGGCCGCAGACGTTTTCGGATGTCGTCGGGCAGAAGAGCGTGACCGACACACTGCGCGCACAGCTCGAAACGGGCAAGCTCAGCCATGCGTATCTGTTTACCGGTACGCGCGGCACCGGCAAGACGTCCTGCGCCAAGATTCTGGCCAAGGCCGTCAACTGTGAAAACCCGAATCATGGCGACCCCTGCGGGCTGTGCCCGTCATGCCGCGCCATCGACGAGGGCAGCTGTATGGACGTGCTGGAGATCGACGCGGCCTCGAACAACGGCGTCGATTCCGTCCGCGTTCTGCGTGATGACGCAATTTATACGCCCGGCACGGTCAAAATGCGCGTGTATATCATCGACGAGGTGCATATGCTCTCGACGGCGGCATTCAACGCGCTGCTGAAAATCATCGAAGAGCCGCCCGCGCATCTGTTATTCATTCTGGCGACGACTGAACTGCAGAAGGTTCCCGCGACGATCCTGTCCCGCTGCCAGCGGTTTGCGTTCAAGCGTCTGCGGCCCGATGAAATTGCCTCCCGGCTGAATTTCATCGCCTATCAGGAGCATATCGAAATTGAGCCAGAGGCGATCAATCTTCTGGCCCGGCTGGCTGACGGCGGCATGCGCGACGGCGTGAGCCTGCTCGACCAGTGCGCGTCGGCGGCAAACGGCCCCGTGACGCTGGAAAGCGTCTATGCGTCGCTCGGCCTTGCGGGCGAAAAGCGCACGGCGGAGCTGATGCAGGCCATCGCAGAGCAGGATACGGCAAAGGCGCTGACGATCTTTTCCGCGCTTTATTCCGCGGGCAAGGATGTGAGTGCGC
Organism: Firmicutes bacterium CAG:124; assembly: GCA_000432135.1. Lineage (GTDB taxonomy): Bacteria > Bacillota > Clostridia > Oscillospirales > Oscillospiraceae > CAG-170. Next base: position 5,272 of record HF990609.1, on the reverse strand, counting down.
TGCTGGGCGAGATGTGCGCGCTCTGCCGCGATCTGCTCGTGCTGCGCACGGCTCCGAAGAGCGGGCTTTCCATGCTCTCCGGCATTGCGACAGAGCAGCAGGCGCTGGCGCTGCAATCGGTCTTCTCTCCGGGCGAACTGATGCGCGTACTGACGGAAACGCAGAAAACCCGCGTCTCGTTCGGCAAGAACACCGACGTGCGCGTAGCGGCGGAGCTGCTTCTGATGCAGCTGTGCGAGCCGTCCTTGCGGTTGGACGCGCAGGCGCTGGACGCACGCATCTCGCGCGTGGAGGAGCAGCTGGCCTCCGGCGTGCTGGTGAAAAGCGCGCCCAAAGCCAGCGGCGGGGATGCATTTGATGACGACCGCCCGCCCTTCCCGGACGATGCGGATGATCCGGAACGCGGGAGCGCGCCTCCGGCGCAGACGCAGGAGCAGTCGTCTGCCGCGCCGCAGGCCGAAACGCCTGCCGGCTTCTGGCCTGCGCTGTCTGAAAAGCTGCGCGCGGCGCTTCCTGCTACGATCAGCGGTTTTTTTGCTGTGAACGGCCCAATCCACCCTGTTTTGCAGGGAGAAGTGCTTATCATGGCGGTGGATTCAGATTTTGTGCTGAATCAGGTTAAAAAAACGCCTGATACGGAGGCACTTGTCCGGGAAAAGGCGTCGGCAATATTGGGAAAACCGGTTTCGGTGCGCTTTGCACTCAAAAACCGGCTTTCACGGCTGGGAGACGACCCGATGGACGCGCTTGTTCAGTTTGGACAGCAGCACAGCGACATTTTTACGATCAAATAATTTATTTACGATAGAAGGAGAACAAACATGGCAAAAGGCGGATATCGCGGCGGGATGCCGATGGGCGGCATGAATCAGATGCAGATGATGAAGCAGGCCCAGAAGATGCAGGAAAACCTCATGAAGATGCAGGAGGAGCTGCAGGCAAAGGAATACGAGGCGACGGCGGGCGGCGGTGTGATCACAGCCGTATGCGGAGGCAACCGCGAGCTCAAGTCCATCACCATCGACCCTGAAGCAGTCGATCCGGAGGATGTGGAAATGCTGCAGGATATGATCGTTGCGGCGGTCAACGAGGCCATGCGCAAGGCCGAGGCCGACCAGTCCGCGAATATGGCCAAGCTGACGGGCGGCCTGAATCTGGGCGGCCTGTTCTGATGCGCGCGTTTCCCGCCGCGCTTGAGCGGCTGACCGAACAATTTGCGCGTCTGCCCGGCATCGGTATGAAGTCGGCGCAGCGGCTGGCGTTTTATGTCCTGTCGCTGCCGAAGGATGAGGCGCAGAGCTTTGCGCAGGCCATTCTGGACGCGAAGGACAGCGTTCGCCTCTGCCCGGTCTGCCAGAACCTGACCGATCAGGAGCTGTGCGCGATCTGCGCCGACCCCGAGCGCGACCACAGTCTCATCTGCGTTGTGGCAGAGCCGAAGGATGTGATCGCCATGGAGCGGGCGCGGGAATACCATGGCGTGTACCATGTGCTGCACGGCGTCATTTCGCCTCTGAGCCACGTCGGGCCGGACGATCTGCGCATCCGCGAGCTGCTGAACCGCGTCGCAGACGGCTCTGTGCGTGAGGTCATCATGGCCACGAACCCGGACACCGAGGGCGAGGCCACGGCCATGTACCTGTCGCGTCTGCTTCGCCCGATGGGCGTAAAGGTCACGCGTCTGGCCTACGGCATCCCGGTCGGGAGCCAGCTGGAATATGCCGACGAGGTCACGCTTCTGCGCGCACTGGAAGGCCGGCAGGAAATATAACGTGAAAAACCGCCCGGACGGGCGGTTTTTTCATTTCCGGTAAACGCGCGCGATTTGTTCGGGGCAAAGCTCCGGCTGCGCGGCAAACAGACCGTAGAGCGCCGCGCAGCGGCGCTCCAGCGCGCCATACGCTGTGTCCGGCGGGGTCTGGCCTGCGTTTACAAGCGGGAGGCCGCCCGTCTTTTTTGCCTGCCGCAGAACGGCGCGGCCCATTTCATCGAATGCCAGCACGCGTACATACGGCGCTTCGCACAGGAGCGCCTGCGCGTCGATGCCCAGATAGGCGCACAGCAGCAGCCGCTGCAGCCTCGTGCGCGGGTAGCGCTTCGATTTTGACGCTTCGAGGATACGCTCGTAATCCGGCTGCGCCTGCACGGCCTTCCAGACCTTCGACCACAGCCCCTCGGAGCCGTGCGCAGCCCGGGCCCAGTCCGCCTGCTCCATGCCGCGCAGCCGCGCAAGCATGGCCTTTTCACCCCACAAAAGCGCGTGAGGGACCGCGTTTTCATACGTGCAGGCGGCCGGGACATATTGCCGCCAGCAGCTGCCGGACAGGATCAGCCGCCGCACCGCCGTAGCGGACGGATGTTCCGCGTCCGGCGTGTCTGCGTGATAATCGCCGGGACGCAGGACGGCCAGCGGGTGCATGGGGCTGTTCTGCGTCAGAATCGCGCGGCAGTATTCAAAGGCCAGAATGTCATTCGGCCTTGTCAGCAGCTGCCCGTCCTGCCCAAGCGCCTCCAGCGCCCGCTGCCGTGCGGCGGCGTAGCTGAGGCCGGTCTGTATGTTTGCGTGCAGCGTTTGCTCGAATTCTGATGAGCGGGAGGCTTCCGCTGCGCGGAGGATCGCGTCCCCGTCTCCGGATTCGCAGCCGAAGCTGAGAAAGCCGCAGCCAAGACGGGACAGGATGCTGACGCCGCCCGCGGCGAAGCCCTCCGCCGAGCGCAGCGCGTATGTGACCGGCAGCTCCAGCACAAGATTGGTCCCCGCTTCCACCGCTGCCCGCGCCCGGACGCACTTGTCAAAGACCGCAGGCTCCCCGCGCTGGACATAGTTCCCGCTCATCAGGCAGACAATGGTCGCCTCCGGCCCCAGCTGCTGCCGGATCAGGCCCAGCTGCCGCGCATGGCCGAGATGAAAGGGATTATATTCACAGATCACGCCCGCTGTCTGCATAGCAGTCCCTCCGGTAAAAAATCTTCTAAAGCTCTTGTTTCTGTTTGGGTTTTGTTGTATGATACACAATAGCTATGTAATATAGTAACACGAATGATCGAAAAATGAAATACAGGAGTGAATGGAAGTATGAACATTCTGGTTATCAATGCCGGCAGTTCCAGCCTCAAGTACCAGCTCATGAACCCGGACACCGGCGACGTCACCGCCAAGGGTCTGTGTGAGCGCATCGGTCTGGACGGCCGTCTGACGCACAAGGTTCCCGCAAGCGGCAAGAAGGTGGAAAAGGACATCCCCATGCCCACCCATAAGGAAGCGATCGAGGCGGTCATGGCCATTCTGGTCGATCCGCAGGACGGCGTGATCAAGTCCGTTGACGAGATCGACGCTGTCGGCCACCGCGTCCTGCACGGCGGCGACAAGTTTGTTGAGAGCTGCATCATCGACGAGGCCTGCAAGCAGGCCATCCGCGACTGCATCCCCCTCGGCCCGCTGCACAACCCCGCCAACCTCATGGGCATCGAGGCCTGCGAGAAGGCCATGCCTGGCAAGCCCCAGGTCGCCGTGTTCGACACTGCGTTCCATATGACCATGCCCCCGAAGGCCTACCGCTATGCCATCCCCACCAAGTATTACACCGAAGACCATCTGCGCCGCTATGGCTTCCATGGCACGTCCCACCGCTTCGTGTCCAAGCGCTGCATCGAGCTGATGGGCGGCGTGGAGAACGCGCACCGCGTCATCGTCTGCCATCTGGGCAACGGCTCGTCCCTGTCCGCTGTCAAGGACGGCAAGTGCCAGGATACCTCCATGGGCCTGTCCCCTCTGGCCGGCGTCCCGATGGGCACGCGCGCGGGCGATATTGACACCTGCGTTGCGCAGTTCATCATGAATAAGTATAATATGTCCGCCGACGACTGCCTGACTATGCTCAACAAGAAGTCCGGCGTGCTGGCCCTGTCCGACGGCGTTTCCTCCGACTTCCGTGATCTGGATGCCGCAGCCGAAAAGGGCAACGAGGCCGCACAGCTGGCGCTCGACAAGTTCGCCTACGAGGTCCGCAAGTACATCGGCGCCTATGCCGCAGCTCTGGGCGGCGTGGACTGCATCGTCTTTACCGCCGGCGTCGGCGAAAACTCCGGCTCCATGCGCGCATCCATCTGCGACGGTCTGGAATATCTCGGCGTCAAGCTTGACCCGGAGAAGAACAAGCTTCGCGGCGAGGAAGTCGTGATTTCCACGTCCGACTCCAAGGTCACCGTCTGGGTCATCCCGACCAACGAAGAGCTCATGATTGCGCAGGACACCGCCGCGCTGACCAGATAAGCGTTTTCGGTTTTTAAGACAGCAAAAAATGCGTGACTGTCACGGTCACGCATTTTTCTTACCCAAGAGGAGGTCAAGCGGCAGGCGGCGGCAAAAAGCGACGGCCATTCGGCGAATTCGTATACATTTTCCCACTTGGTCGTAGGGGCCGATGTGGGCATCGGCCCCTACAACCACATGCGCGGGTACAGCCGGTTTCTGTTTTGTGTTACCCAAAATACCGGATCGCGCCGAGAATCGTCAGGTGCAGGGGATAGTAGAGATAGAAGAACCATTTGAGGAATTTGTTGACGCGGGCGTTTTTTCCGCGCTGGCCGTTGTAGCGGGCCAGCAGCGGCAGGGACAGCGCAACGGCCAGCTGCAAAACGCCGTAGAGCTTGTCGAGCGCGAAGAAATACACGACCGCGTAGAGCGCCACAAAAAACAGCATCCACCGCCCCTGCACCTTCAGATCGCCTCGGTTCGTGCCGAAGGCCAGCACGCACAGGCTTGCGATGCAGCTCCAGTCGCTCGGGAAGCTGACCAGACAGATGAGAATGACGAGAAGCGTCTTTTGCAGCTGCGTAAAGCGCTCGCTGTTCGCGACGCGCAGCATGACAAGCCCCCACGCAAGCGGCCACATGACGCTCGTCTGGTTCAGGATGCCCCCAAAGTAAAACGGGATGAACGAGCGGGCGTCCACAAAGTTGTTGGACGCGAAACTATACGCAAAATGCGAAATGACGGCGAACAGGAACAGCCGGAAGGTGTATTTATGGATATTCCGCGTGTGATAATAGCCCTCGGCGATAAAATAGCACATGATGGGGCAGGTCAGACGGCCGATGATGTGCATCACGACCGGCAGCGCCCCTTTGGCATAGCCGGGGAAGAGCAGCCACGCGATATGGTCGACCGTCATGGCAAAAATCGCGATCAGCTTCAGCTGATTGGCGTCCAGCGTCTTTTTCATATCTGTTCTCCAATCGGAAAAAGCCCGGCGTGCCGGGCTTTTTGTAT
>HF990608.1 GCA_000432135.1 Firmicutes bacterium CAG:124 | reverse complement strand
TGGACGGCGGTTCGTTTTTCTTGCGCCGGTGGAGTGTGGCATGACTGATTTCATGCAGCATGGTTTTGAGCGTCTGCTTCTGGCTCATGCCGGGGCGTACCAAAATTTCTTCCGTGACGTGGTTGAAACAGCCTTTTGCTGCTCCATGCGGTGCTTCATACAAAATGGGAACCGGCGAAACGCTTGTGATCGCGTTCGCCAGTTCCTCAAAATGTGCAATATCGCCATTCAATTCGGATACGCCGATGCTGGGAAGTTCTTTGCCCTCGGTCTGTGAAATGTCAAAGACGGTGACAATACGGAATCGCATGAGCTGCACCAGTGTCCGCTCCCGGAGCGGTTTGCCCGCCGCATCAAGCACAGGCTTGCCGTCTTTGTCCAACTTATCCTGCTCAATGAACCGTCGATACGGGCACGGAGCGAGAATTTTCAGGCCGCTTTCATGTGCCTTTACATTGCGCCCAAACTCTTTCTTCCATGTGTGAAACCCGGCCACATGAGATGCAGCCGGGTTTTGCATGAGAATCAGCATAACGTTGCCGAAACTGTATGTGTGAAATTTTGACATGGCAGACAGATATTCCGCGTAGCGCCCACTGGTAAAAATCTCGCTGACACCCTGTTCCAGTTTTTCGGTCAGTTCTTTGAGACGTTCGTCCGGTGTTGCACCGGTCAGTTCAAACCCCATTTCAACGCTCCTGCGACGGTGGTTTGCGCTGCTTTTCGGGCGTCGCGTTTTTCTGCTTTGGCTCGACCTTCAATGTGACTGGTTCATTTCCGCAAAAGCCTACCAGAATCTCAGCCTTATGGAATTTCTTCTTGAAGCGTTCCATCTGGTCGGGAGGGAGCGAACAAAAGCTGTCCTCCGTCAAACCGCACACGAAAAAAGGACCCACCAGACCACCATAGCCGCCCTCGACGCTACGGTTGAAATCCATACCCAAAAGAAGTCCTTCATCGTTTGCAACAATGCCGACCGGTTCCTCGTATGGATAAATAGCAGTAATCAGGCCGCCGACGATCTCCTGCATGGCATGAAGCTCATGCGGAATCGTCTTTTCGTATGGCGCATAGCCCGGCTCGACGACAAGCACGGTCATTTGCTCTGTGACTTTTTCTTCATCCATACAGTTATTCTCCGCGCCATTCCAGCACGAATACGACGGACAGGACCTCCTGCTCGGTGATTGCTTTGGAAACGGCGCTGACAACAGCATCATAAGAGAGCGTCATCCGGCTGTTCTCCGCAATTTCCCACGGAGCGGACAGTGCAAATGTTTCCGCATTGCCGTTTTT
>HF990607.1:12447-16749 GCA_000432135.1 Firmicutes bacterium CAG:124 | reverse complement strand
CGATCACTTTGACTTTCCATATCTTTGGATTGACCGTAACGATCCGCATTAACGGGCGAAACCGCCACTCTGGCAAGTGACGGTTTCGAAACGCTATATGTGTTTTCTTTGACTAGCACTTAACCGGGGACAACTGCTTGTCGAGGCGTCCTTGGTTATTTTTATTATAGCAGGTTCTTGCGGTTTGTCAAGGGCGCGGAAACGGTCGCATGGATTGACATTTTTCGATTTGCCTGGTAAAATATATGCGGTTCTTTTGAACCCCTGAGGCTCCAACACAGCGATAGGCGGTTTTGTCTCACCTCGTTAAAGGAGGTGATAAGATGCCGATTACGATCACATTCCATATCTTTGGATTCACGGTCACCATCCGCATCAAAGGCAGAAACCGCCACTCTGCACAGTGACGGTTTCTTGAGTTTACTCTTGATGCTTTCCCCTAGCTAGAGTCAAAACCGCTTGTCGCGGAGCCTTGGGTTATTTTTATTATAGCAGGTTCTTGCGGTTTGTCAAGTGTGCAGAAAAGGGGGCCCCTTGCGGGGCCCCCTCTTTGCTTTGGGGTTTCAGAGAGGAAATCTCAAATTAGTACGGAATGGTCTTGTCGAGGACGTAGATCACCGCGTACGGAGCATTGCCCATGCTGGAAACCTTGGAGTAGATGATGTAGTCGCCCGCAGCGATGCAGGAAGCATCAGCCTTGACGACAGTGCCGTCAGCCAGAACGTTGTAGATCACAACGTCGGTCAGGCCGATGGTCTGCGTGTAGCCGTCAGCACCCTTGACCTTGATCGCGGTCGCATCGTTGCTGTAGGACTCAACAGCTTCGCCCATCCAGTTGCTTGCGTTCTGGTCGATCATGTAGACCTCAGAGTAGGTCACGCCATTGGCATCGACCTGCGTCTTGAAGGTGTACAGGCCCGGACGCAGCGCTACGCCGTTGGCATCAACGCCAGTCACGATGGTTTCGTGCTTGACATTGACCGTGACAGGCTCACCGTCGACGTAGACAGTGATGAGGTCATAGCCATTTGCCCAGTTGAACGGCGTCCACTTCAGAACCCAACCAGTGACATTGTCAGCCGCGAAGACTGCCTTGCCGATGTAGACGATGTCAGCGAAGCCGTCGCCGTCGTTATCGAGATAGTCAACGTAGGAGGCAGTCAGTGCGGGCAGAGCGGTGTAGCCGGTGTAGGCCGTGACAGCGCCGCCAGCGCTCTTGACCACGAACTTGGTGGACTCGGACAGGGAGAGATCGTTGCCGCTGTATACCTTATCGTTGGTCTTCATCATGGCTACGCCATTCAGGGAAGAAACCTTGATGAATGCCAGCTTTGCAGTGTGGACGAAGGAGCCTTCCAGACGGCCGAATGCATGGCCGTAAGTGACGTTATTGGCAACATCAGCTGCGGTGTATGCAGCAGCTGTGGTAGCCGTAGTCGCATCACCGACCCAAGTCAGGGTGTAAACGTCCTTGTCGTTCTTGGTGTAGGAGTACAGCGCGTTGGTCAGCTTCGAATCGTTGTGCGAGGCAACCATGTAAACGAAGTTGTCATACGGATAGCTGTCGTTGCTGTAATTACCAACATTGTCGTAGCCGTCCTTGGCAGAAGCGAAGGAGCCGGCGATCGCGACAGTCGCGCCCTCGATGGCCTTGCCGTCCAGATCGAACATGTCGGCCTTCAGCGCGAACTTGCCGTTCTCATGGACGCCGTAGATACGGTCGAGAACCACATAGCTCTTGGCATCGGTGTTCGCAACACGGCCGATGACGTTGCCGTAGGTGTCGAGGTAGAACGTGAAGACCTTGCCATTGTTCGCAATGTTCATGGCTTTATCCTTGCCAAGAACGAAGCGGCAGTTGGTGGGATACTTGGTGCCGTCGATGGAAACAGTTTCCGGATAGTTTGCATCGGAAGCACCGGTCAGAGCGCCAGTCTTGGCCTCAGCAACAGCGACAATACCAACATTGCCGTTGACATAGTCAGAGTTGTCAAGGTTGACAGTCTCGCTCTTCTTCAGGGAGACCTGAACCAGAACCTTGGTGCCGACAGTGTAGTTCATGTCGGTGGTGGTCATAGCCGTAGTCGTTCTCTCAATGTACTGCGGCTCATCATTCACCATTTCCTGCCAGAACTTGAGTTCCGCAGTCTCGCCGGTGGCGTGGCTGTACTTGTTGTTCTTGTTGAGCTTGGTGATCTCGCCGAGGAAGGTGTGGATGGTGGTGATGACCCAGCCGTCTTCGGTCTTGAAGACCTGCGTCAGATCGCCCTGGCCGCCGAAGACCGGAGACTTCCAGCCATATGCAGCTTCCCACCAAGTCTGGCATTCCTTGGCCTTGTCATGCTGAAGCTCCATGTAAATTCTGTCATTGGCAGCAGCATACTTGAAGCCGTCGACTGCGTAGTAGTTCAGAGCGGTGTCGGCATCGGTGAACAGCAGACCGGTCGTGGTAGCGCCGGTGGCAGTGGGATCAACGCCCTTGCGGTAGCCGTTCAGAACAACCGCCTCGGAGGAGGTTTCGGGAACCTTCATGTCGTTCTTCAGGATGTCGCACATGGTAACAGCGGTGGTGTAGCTGTTGACCGGCTTGTCCATGTAGAACTTGCTCCAAGTGCCATGGCTCCACTTGTAGCCCGGGCGGCGGAATGCGTCAGTGGTACGGGTGATGCCGACGCCCATCTTGGCGGCGAGCAGAACACCGGTGGACACAACGGACTCGTTGGCGACGAACGCCTTGGTGAGGAAGTTGCCAGCCGCAACCGTGGGATTGTAGCCCTTGATGTTCTGGCCATACTCGACAAGGCTCGTGGTCAGCGCGTTGTAGAGGATCTGAGCAGCTTCGCCGCGCTTGATGTTCTCGATGGCTTTCCAGCCAGTGGGGAGACCAGCAAGCAGGCCAAGCTCATTGGCGCGGTTCAGGACGTTGATGTCCCAGCCGGTGCCGGTGTAGCCTTCCTTGGCGGTGTCGAAGTTCAGGGTGGTGAGCATCAGCTTCAGCCACTGCACGCCGGTCAGTCTGCGCTCGGGAGCGTAGGTGGTCTTGGTCATGCCGTCAGCCAGACCGGTGATGCGGCAGTAGTTGATGAAGGGCAGAGCCCAGGAGTTGTTGCAGTCAACGAACGGGTTCTGTGCGTTGCTGTACAGGCTGGAGATAGCATCCTGACCCTTGATCTTGCCGTTGGTAGCCGCGTTGTGGACGATCGCCACGATCTTGGCTGCCTGAGCACGGGTGAAGTAGCCATCCGGCTGGAAGTTGTACGTCTCACCATTCTTGAAACCATCAAGAATGTTGAGGTTGGACAGAACGTCAATTGCTTCGGCGTAATCGCTGTCAGCCTTGACATCCGCGTAGTCCTTTGCGCTGGCGACGGCGACGGTGCCCATGATCATGACAACGGCCAGAACCAGCGCGAGAACCTTTTTCAGATTCTTCATTTGGATTTCCTCCTGTTTAAATTTTACACATCGGAGCAAAGCCCCCTGTGTAATTTGTATCTGCATCTTACCGCACCGCCCCCGTTTCGTCAAGCATTTCGGGGGGTTTGTAATTTAACTGTAACATTGCGCGTAACATAACGAAGCAGGAAATCCATATATGGTAGGTGTAAAGAAGGGGAGGCACAAGAAGGCGTCCGCTTACCGGGACTGCTGCTCTCCCGCCTCCGTCGAAAGCTCGTTGAAGGCCGCCGTGTCGAACGTGACGATCAGATGATACGTCTTTTTTCCGTCCTGCAGCTGCGCTTCGATCTGCCGACGCAGCTGCTCGGCGGTTTGTGCATCCTCCGGCGGGAGCACCATGTCGAAAATGACGTTCACATGATGCTGCCCGGAGACCATGCGGAAATCATGAAGGGACAGGCGCGGGTCAAGCCCGTGCATGATCTGCAGAACGCGCGTGCGCACGGCGGCGACCTCCGGGTCGTCGGTGACGACGGGGTCATAGTGGATGACGAGATCAACGTGCAGCTCCCGCTTTGCCTGCCGTTCGATCTCGTCCAGAATCTCATGGGCAACAAGCGGGTCGATGCGGTGGTCGATCTCGGCATGGACGCTGGCAAAGCGGCGGCCCGGCCCGTAATCATGCACCATGAGATCGTGGAAGCCGAGAATGTTCACGTGCGAGGTCATAAGATACGCGATGGCGCGCACAAGCGCTTCATCCGGCTTCGCGCCCAGCAGCGGGTCGACGGTGTCCTTCACTACGCCGACGCCCGACCACAGAATAAACAGCGCCACCAGAAGCCCAGCCCAGCCGTCGATCATCAGCCCCGTCAGCCGCCCGACCACGCAGGCAAGCAGCAC
>HF990607.1:0-12352 GCA_000432135.1 Firmicutes bacterium CAG:124 | reverse complement strand
TCTCCCTGCCGACCTTCCGGTCAAACAGCGCCATCCAGATCTTCAGCAGGATCGAGCCTGTCAGCACGGCGGCGGTCAGGACGGAAAACTCCACGGCCTCCGGGTGCAGGATCTTCTGAACCGAGCTTTTGACCAGCTCCACGCCGATCACAAGGATCATCACGGCCACGGCAAGGCCGGACAGGTATTCCATCCGCGCGTGGCCGTAGGGGTGTTTCTCGTCGGCGGGCCGGGCCGCCAGCCGGAAGCCCAGCAGCGTCACGAGAGAGCTTGACGCGTCGGAGAGGTTGTTAACAGCGTCCGCCGTGACGGATACGCTGCCGCAGAGCGTCCCGGCCAGAAGCTTGCCCGCAAACAGCAGCACATTGCAGACGATGCCCACGATCCCGGCAAGATTGCCGTATTTTTCGCGCACGGCGGGGTCGGCGGTATTCTGATAATCCGGAACAAAGCGCCGCAGCAGGAAATTTGTCATAGCGTCCGCCTCTTTCAAAGTGTTTAAGGTTTATTATACCGCGCATTCCGGACGGAAGCAAGCAAAAAAACGCCCTCTTTTTTCCGGGAAGGGGATTGGAAACGCGGTGAAAATATGATATGATTAAAAAAATTGCGATTTTCGCCAGAACATTGAATGAGGAAGCGATCTCTATGGAACAGAACTTGACTTTTGCCGACCTTGGCCTGTCGGAGGAGATTTTGCAGGCGCTGGAGAAGAAGGGCTACGGATACCCGACCCGCATCCAGGCCGAGGCCATCCCGGAATTCATGCAGTGGAAGGACGTCATTGCCAAGGCCCCGACCGGCACGGGCAAGACGTTCGCCTTCGGCATCCCCATGATCGAGCATATCGACGCGGAAAGCGAGGACTTACAGGGTCTGATCCTCGCCCCGACGCGTGAGCTTGCCATCCAGATCTGCGACGAGCTGCGCGGGCTGCTTACCTATTATAAGAATATCCGCGTGGCCGTGGTCTACGGCGGCGCGAAGATCGAGGGGCAGATCAAGCAGCTGAAGAATCATCCGCAGATCGTCGTGGCCACGCCGGGACGGCTGATGGACCACTATAAGCGCCATACGCTCTCGTTTGACAAGGTGCAGACCGTCGTGCTGGACGAGGCCGACCGGATGCTCGACATGGGCTTCTTCGACGACGTGACGAAGATCATCGAGAAGGTCAAGAACCGCCGCAATCTCGGTCTGTTCTCCGCGACCATCTCACAGGAGGTCATGACCGTCTCGTGGATGTACCAGCGCGACGAGGTGGAGATCACCGTCCCCGCCGATACGGACAACCGCCCGGACATCACGCAGTATTCCATCACCTGCCCGCCGCTCGAAAAAATCGAGATGACGAGCAGGCTCATCCGCACGCTCCGGCTGGAGCGCACCATCGTCTTCTGCAACACGAAGGTCATGTGCCAGCGCCTGCGCGACGATCTGGTCCGCATGGGCCTCGACGCCGACTGCATCCACGGCGATATCCCGCAGCAGAAGCGTGAGAAGACCATGCGCACGTTCAAGGACGGCAAGCTCCCCATCCTGATCGCGACGGACGTCGCCTCGCGCGGCATCGACGTCGACGATGTGGACTGCGTCATCAACTACGACGTGCCGGAGGAGAACGAGTATTATATCCACCGCATCGGCCGCACGGGCCGTGCCCGGAAAAAGGGCATCGCCGTGTCCATCCTCGGCACGTTCCCGGAGCAGGCGAAGCTGGCGGAGATCGCGAAATATTCCCACTACGCCATACAGCCCGTGAAATTCGCGGAGGACGGCTCCCTCGTCGAGGAGGAGCCGCCGAAGCCCAAAAAGGCGCCGCCGCGCCGCCGCTTCCGTTGACGGCGGCAGAAACCGGCCTGCTGCTTCTGTGCTGCGCGCTGCCGGAGGCGGAGGACAGGCCGCTGACCATGCCGCAGGTACAGGAACTTGCCAAGCGGGCGCGCGCCCTCGGCCCCGGCGGAGAAAACCCGCTGCGGGAGCTGACGGAGCGCGATCTGGAACGGCTCGGCTATTCGCAGGAGCAGTGCGGGCGCATCGTGCGGCTGTTGTCGCGCGAAACACAGCTGGAGCGCTATCTGCGCGCGGCAGAGCGGAACGGGATCGTGCCCATCACGCGCTTGTCGCCGCGCTACCCCGCACGCCTGCGGCAGACGCTCGGCCAGCGGTGCCCGGCGGTGCTGTTCGCGAAGGGGGATGAAACGCCGCTTTCCATGCGCTGCATTTCCGTCGTCGGCTCGCGGGAACTGACGGAGGGCGGACGCGCGTTCGCGGAGGCCGCCGGGCGGCTCATTGCGCGCTCTGGGTACGCACTCTGTTCCGGCGGAGCGATGGGTGCGGACCGCGCGGCGCAGGAGGCCTGTTTGACGGCGGGCGGCTCCGCCGTGGTTTTCCCGGCCGGGCGGCTTCTGGACTGCCCGGCGCAGGCGCACGTTTTATATCTGGCCGAGCAGGGCTATGATCTGCCGTTTTCCGCACAGCGGGCGCTGTCGCGGAACCATTTTATCCACGCCATGGGCGAAAAAACGCTCGTCGCGCAGTGCCGCGCCGGAGCAGGCGGCACGTGGGATGGGACGACGGAGAATTTAAGGCGCGGCTGGAGCCCGGTGTTTGTAAGCGACGACGGCTCCGAGGGCGCGCAGGCTTTGATCGCGCGCGGTGCAGTCCCGGTGCGGACGCTGTCCGGACTGGATGATCTGCAGCCCGCGCAGCTGCAGTTTTGAGGTTCTATGCGATATTATTACGGACAGCTTTCCCGGCCGCTGCAGGGCGTGTATGACGCGCTTCTGGGCGGCTTTCGCGCGCTTGCGCCCGACATCCGCATTCCGACGCTGGATGAAAAGCAGCTTGCGGACGTGTATCTGCGGCTGAAGCTCGACGAGCCGCTGCTCTTTTACGTCACCGGCTACCGCTGCCGGTGGATGACCGGCGCGGCGCATATGGAGCTTCTGCCGGAGTATCTGTTTGACAAAGCAAAAATTCGCACGCACCAGCAGGCGGTCAGTGCACGTCTGGCCCGGCTGACGAAGCCGCTCGAAGGGAAGACGGAGGCGGAAAAAGAGCTTGCCGTGCACGATTTCATTCTGGAAAACGTGCGCTACGACAAGCTCAAAAAGCCGTATTCTCATGAAATTCTCGGCCCCATGACGCAGGGCGTCGGCGTGTGCGAGGGCATCGCGAAGACCGTCAAGGCGCTGTGCGACCAGCTCGGCCTGTGGTGCATCGTCGCGCTCAGCGAGGCGGACCCCGCGCGCGGGATCAAATACCGCCACACATGGAATGTCGTGCGCGTCGGCGGGCAGTATTACCACCTCGACGCGACGTTTGACAACTCGCTCCAGCGGGGCGAAAAGCGGTACGATTATTATAACCTCGACGACGGCAGGCTCTTCCGCGACCACACCCCGCTCGTCCTGCCCGTCCCCGCCTGCACGGATGGGAAGGGCTTTTACTATCGAAGCGTCTCGCTCACGAAGCCGGAGGAGCTGGAAAAGCGGCTTGCGCAGGCACTGCGCAAAAAGCAGCCCCTGTTCGTGTTCCACTGGCGCGGCGGCGGCCTGAACCGGGACACCCTGCAGCAGCTGCTGGCGCTTGCCGGGCGGCTTGCAGCCGAACGCGGGAAACGCGCGTCCTGCTCGGTCAATTTCCCGCAGGCCGTCATCCAGCTCGAATTCTCCGAAGCCCCGCAGGAAAGCATCACCATCCAGCAGGCAAATGAGGCGGAGGCCCCTGTCAACGAAGCTGATTGAGCGCGCAGCCGGGCGCGGCCAATGGCCGCGCCCGGTGCGTTTCGTTATACCATCCGGCAGCAGGACTCGCAGTCTTCCTTTTTGGGGAATTTGCTGTGGTCGTACTCGATGTGGTTTTTCTCGTAATAGTCCTGAATGGCGGACTTGACGGTCTCCTCGGCCAGAACGGAGCAGTGCAGCTTGTGCGCAGGCAGGCCGCCCAGCGCGTCGACGACCTCCTGATTGGTCAGCGCCAGCGCGTCCTCCAGCGTCCGGCCCTTGATCATCTCCGTCGCGATGGAGCTTGAGGCGATCGCGCTGCCGCAGCCGAACGTCTCAAACTTCACGTCCTCGATTTTGTTGTCCTTGATCTTCAGGTACATCTTCATGATATCGCCGCACTTGGCGTTGCCGACCTCGCCGACGCCGTCCGCGTCTGCGATCTCGCCGACATTGCGCGGGTGCATGAAGTGATCCATGACGGTTTCGGTATACAGTGCCATGATAAAAGCCCTCCTTACAGCGTAAACTGCCGCTTGCCGCTCATCAGGTCCTTCCAGACCGGCGACATGTTCCGCAGATCGTCCACGATCGGCGGAAGCTCGGCAAGGATATAGTCGATTTCCTCTTCGGTGTTGTCCTCACAGATGGTCAGGCGCAGCGAGCCGTGCGCGACCTCGTGCGGCCGTCCGATGGCCAGCAGCACGTGGCTGGGGTCGAGCGAGCCGGATGTGCAGGCAGAGCCGGACGACGCGCTGATGCCCTTCGCGTCGAGCAGCAGCAGAAGGCTCTCGCCCTCGATGCCCTCAAAGCAGAAGTTCACATTGCCGGGCAGTCTCGGCTCCCGCGCGCCGTTGAGCGCGCAGTGCGGAATTTTGGAAATGCCGTCAATGAGCTGGTCCCGCAGGGCCGTGACCTTCTTTGTGTTCTCATCCATATTGGCGCAGGCTTCCGTCAAGGCTGCCGCCATGGCCGCGATGCCGGGGACGTTTTCCGTGCCGCCGCGCTTGCCGCGCTCCTGCGCGCCGCCCTCGATGAGGTTCGTGAGGATGATGCCGCGCCGCGCGTAGAGCATACCCACGCCCTTCGGTCCGTGGAACTTGTGCGCGGACAGGCTCAGCAGATCGATATGCATCGCGTTCACGTCGATCTTCACGTGGCCCGCCGCCTGCACCGCGTCGGTGTGGAACAGCACGCCGCGTTCATGGCAGACCGCGCCGATTGCCTCGATCGGCTGAATGGTGCCGATCTCGTTGTTGGCGAACATGATGGTCACGAGGCAGGTATCATCGCGGATGGCATCCGCGATCTGCTGTGCCGAGACAAGGCCGTCCGCGTGCACGTCCAGAAGCGTTACCTCAAAGCCCTGCTTTTCCAGCCGCTTCAGGGTATGCAGGACGGCGTGATGCTCAAACGTGGTGGAAATGATGTGCTTTTTGCCCTTGCGCGCGCCGAGATAGGCGGCGGAGGTAATGGCCTGATTGTCGGCCTCGCTGCCGCCGGAGGTGAAATAGATCTCGCGCGGCTGGGCGCCGAAGCAGGCGGCCATATCGGCCCGCGCCGTCTCGAGCACCTCCTTGGCCTGCTGGCCGATGGTGTAGAGGCTCGACGGGTTGCCGAAGGTGTTGTTCAGGTGATAGGTCATCGTGTCGATGGCCGTCTGGTGCATTCTGGTGGTTGCTGCGTTGTCCGCATAGACTTGCATCAATATCAGCTCCTTTGCAGGGAATTCTTTCTTATGGCTTGAGCATAACATATATTCCCCATAAAGTCAATAGGTTTATAGGCTGTACGAATTCAGAAAAAATTAAGGCTTTTTTCTGCCCGATTTGGTTGTTTTTCCGGTAAAATTTGTGTATGATGGGTACACTAAACTCCGGAGGTATTTCCATGGCAAACATTCTGGATTATCTGGACTGGCGCGGCGATCTGACGCTTGCCGAGCGCGGGTTCAACGAGGTCGACAATCTGCTGATGGCGGAGCTTTGCTTTCTGGACTTTTCCGGCATCGTCCCGGCGGACTTTTCCGCGCCCGTTTCTCTGCCGGAGGCCATGCAGAAGTACGACGCGGCAAAGCCGCAGGAGACAATGGGCGTGCTCGTGCCGGAGCAGATCCCGGAGCTGGGGCACAAAATGGCCGCGAGCCGCCGCTTTTCCGATCTGACGCTCTGCGCCTATGTCAGCCGTACCGATGAAGAAACGCAGACGCAGTTTTCCGCGCTGACGGCGCTTCTGCCGGACAAGACGGCTTATATCGCCTTCCGGGGCACGGACGACACCATCGTCGGCTGGAAGGAGGATTTCAATCTGGCCTTTCTGCCGGTCGTCCCGGCGCAGAGGATGGCGGCGGAGTATTTGGCCGCGGCAGCCGCGGCGCTTCCGTCGCACCCGCTTCGCGTAGGCGGACACTCCAAGGGCGGCAATCTCGCGGTCTACAGCGCGGTGTTCTGCGGCGAAGCCGTGCAGAACCAGCTCATGCGCGTGTACAATAACGACGGCCCCGGCTTTCGCACGTCGCTGCTCGGCCTGCCGGAGCACAGGCGCGTCGCGGATAAGATCACGACGATCCTGCCGGAATCGTCCGTCGTCGGAATGCTTCTCGAGCATGAGGAGCGCTATGAGGTCGTGCGCAGCACGCAGAGCGGTCTGTGGCAGCACGACGGCTTCTCGTGGCAGGTGCGCGGGGAGAAATTCGAGCATCTTCCGGATCTCACCGAGGGCGGCAAGCTCGTCGACGAGACGATCCGCACGTTCATCCTCTCCCTGAGCCCGGAGCAGCGCGTGGCCTTTACCGACGCGCTGTTCGACATCCTCACCTGCACCGACGCCGGGACGCTGACCGACCTCAAGGAGGGCGGACTCAAAACGGCGGCGGCCATGCTCAAAAAATACCGGACGCTGGACAAGCCCACGCGCAGTGCGCTGGGCAGCACGCTGCGCCTGTTCATGGCGGCAGGCGCGAAAACGGCGGCCTCCGAGCTCAACCCCGTCAGCCTGCTCCTGCGCCATCTGCCGCTGCAAAAGCTGGCAGACGATCTGGAGAAGCCGTAACAGCTGAAAGCAGTCCCGCAAAAAACAGCCCCCTGTGCTGAACAGGAGGCTGTTTTTCAAATCGCCCGCAGGACCGCTTCGCGGTCTGCGAGCTGGCCGATGGGGCGGATCGGCTCCGGCACGCCGTCAAACGAGCCGATGTGCTTTTCGAACAAGACCACATCACGCGGTTGTTTTTTTCGAACCAGCCCGCATCGCGCCGGCGGCCGTTTTTGTAGCCGGTATTGTGATACGTCCCCAGCAGCCCGAAGCCCAGCTTCCGGTGCAGGGCAGCGCTTGCGTCGTTCGGCATGGTCACAACGCCGTAGGCCGTGCGGACGCCCTGCTCCTTGAGCAGGGCCAGCAGCGCCCGGTAGAGCCTTGTGCCGAGGCCCCTTCCCGCCGCGTTTTTTGAAACGTAGACGGAAAGCTCCGCGTTCCAGTCATAGGCGGCACGCTCCTGCGCGCGGTGGGCGTAGGCGTAGGCGAGGATTTTTCCCTCCTCCTCCGCGATCAGCCACGGGTAGACCGCGCCGTAGCTGCGGATGCGTCCGGCAAACTCGTCTTCGGACGGCAGCGCCGTCTCAAACGTGATAGAAGTGTCGATATACTGTGCGTAAATGGCGAGACAGGCGGCTGCGTCGTGCTCGTCTGCAAAGCGAAGGTTCATACTGCCGCCTCCCTTACGGAACTACGATGTCGATCGCGCGGTGCTCGTTGTGGATCTCGACCTCGGTGACGCTGCCGCCGAATTCGCCGTCGACCGTCCAGGAAACCGGCTCGTCGAACTCAAAGCGCAGCGCGCCGGTCTGCGTGGAAATAAACGAATCGTTGTCAAAATCCAGCCGCAGCGCACGCGTCGCGGCCAGATTGAACTCTGCGAGCGTTTTTGTCGCGCGCACGAGGATCATCTCATACAGCCCGTCGTTGAGCGAGATGCCGAGATCCTTCGTGGCCTTGAAGCCGCCGACGGAGGTCGTGCTGGTCACGAGGCCGACAAGCACGTCGGCCTCCTCCTTCCGGTCTTCATAATAGACGCGCACGTGCGTGGGCTTCAGCCGTCCGAGCGCGCCCGCGCCGTTCATGATATACGCAAGCCGGCCCCAGATGCGCTTGTCCTCCTGCGGCGTCTCATACGGCACGTCCGTAAAGATGCCGAAGGCGGCAACATAGGTAAAGTACCGGTCGGGGCCGAACGAGCCGATGTCCAGCGGGTATAATCTGCCCCCCACGATCTCCTGCGCGGCGCGGATGGGGTCCTTGGAAAGGCCCAGCGTGGAGGCCACGTCGTTGACTGTGCCGCCGGGGATGTAGCCCAGCGGGGGCCGCTTTTCATACGGCAGCGCCATGAGGCCGGAGACGGCCTCGTTGAGCGTCCCGTCGCCGCCGGTGCAGACGATCAGGTCATACTGCGTCCCGCGTTCGGCGATCTGCCGCGTGATATCGCGCGGCCCGGTCGTCATGTGTACGGTCGGCTCATAGCCGCCCTTGCAGAAGATCGCCAGCACCTCCATAAGCGAGCTGCGGATCTCGGCGTGGCCCGCGTTCGGGTTGATGAAAAACAGTAAGCGTTTCATGTGCGGACTCCCTCCCGGCAGCTTGTCAGTTCTGCTGCATGATGTCGACGATGGCCGCGTTCTGCTCGGATTCCGTGGCCTCGAACTTTGCCGCGACCTCCTGCAGAACGCTCACGGACAGCTCGTTCAGATAGTCCTCCTCTGCGCGGACGTACCAGTACGCGTGTTCGCCCGTGGAGGAGAAGTACATGATGTGATAGCCGTAGCTGGTCTTGACGATGCCGGTGTCGCCGGGCTGACGGGCGGGATCGAAGCACCAGGCGTCAAACTCGTCGACCATCTTGCCGGGATAGATATCCTCGTACAAACCGCCGTTTTCCACGCTGCCGGGATCCTGCGAGTTTTCCGCGGCCATGAACGCGAAGGAATCCTCGGTGTGCTCGCCGTTCTGCCACTCGGTCAGCAGGTCGTTGGCCTTCTTCTCGGCCTCTGCCCATGCTTCGTCGGTGTAGGTGCCGTCGTCATTCTTGCCTTCGGGCTGGATGAGGATGTGGCGCACGTTCACCATCTTCACATCGGATTTTTCAATGCCGTTTCCGGCGTAGGAATCGGCGTTGTCGTCATAGTATTTGCTGATATCGTCCTCGGTGTAGGGCTTCTCGTCGACGAGCACCTGCAGATAGGCCGAGGCCGTGATCTGCCGCTCGACAAAGGCGTGGTACGACGTCAGCGTGGCTGCCGGGCCATAGGCCATCTGGAGATATTCGTCCGCGCTGCCGTAGCTGTAGCTTGCGGCGGCTACGGTGATCTGGCCGTCAAGCTCGTCGAGGTAGTCCTGATCCTCCTGGCTCAGCTGGAAGCCTGCAAGCCGGGCCTCCTGCCAGATGGCGGTGACGTTTTCATAGTTCGTGATAGCCGCCTGCAGGAAATACTGCTGCCAGGTGCGCGTGTCGTCAAACATACACATCTGCTGGTCAAACGGCGTGCTGGTGTCGATAAAATATGAAGCGTAGCTGCCGTAGTTGCTCATGAGCGTATAATACTGCTGCCAGTAGTAATACGGAAGCTCCCGGTTCGTCAGATGGTCGTCGCCGCAGACGGCGATCTCGCGGTTCAGAACGTCCTCGGTCAGCTCCTCGGCGCTCACAGTGTAGCTCACGCCGTTGCCCGCAGGCTCGGTTTCCTCGCCGTCCGTCTGTTCGCCGGTCTGGCCGTCCTCTGCGGGGGTCTGATCGTCTGGCTGGGTAGTGTCGGGGGTATCGGCAGGCTCGGAGATCGTCGCATCGCCGGGCTGCTCTGCATCCGGGCTGACCGTTTTCGGCTTCAGCGTGAGGATCAGCGTGATCGCCGCGGCGATCACAACGGCTGCGCCGCCGATGATCCACGGCAGCGGAGATTTTTTCTTTGCGGGCTGCGCGGCGCTGTCCTGCGCGCCCTGCGTGCGCTCGTCTTCGAGCGGAATGGTACGTGACTCCTGCGCGGCAGCGTCTTCGAGCGGAATGGTCTGCGCCTCCTGCGCGGCAGCATCCTCGGTCGGAAGCGTATAAGAGGAATACTCCTCATTGTCCGGCATTCCGGATTGCTCCGGCGCCTGATTGGTCTTATCGTCCATGTGTGTCATTGCCTCCCATATTGTTGGTGTCCCCTAAGCATACCACATGCGCACGCGGTTTGCAATCGCAGCAGAGGCGTTCAGTTTTAAACATTTTTTGAATTTCTGCCGGGGTTTTTCTTGACAAGGGGACAATAAATGGGTACACTGTAGCTGATATATGCAATGAAAAGGACAAGTACGGGGTTTTGACGCGCAAAGAGAGCTGCCGGTCGGTGTAAGGCAGCGGCAGAAGCCTCCGAAGATCCCCTTGGAGCAGCCGGGCCGAACCGCAAGTAAGCCCGGACGGGACTTCCCGTTACAGAAGGCGAGTGCCCGCGTTTTGATGCGCGGGAATTCAGGTGGTACCGCGGTCATTTATCGCCCTGAGCCAAGGCTCGGGGCGTTTTGTTTTTGCAGGAGGAATTATGGAATACAAACAGACGCTCAACATGAACAAGTCGGGCTTTCCGATGCGCGGCGGGCTTCCGATGCGCGAGCCGGATATGCTGAAGCACTGGCAGGAACTCGACCTTTACAACGAACTGCTCAAAAAGAACGAGGGTAAGCCCCGCTTTGCCCTGCACGACGGCCCTCCGTTCTCCAACGGCGCGCTGCACATGGGCCACGCGCTCAACAAGTGCATCAAGGACTTTATGATCCGCTCGGCGGCCATGCGCGGGTACTACACCCCGTACATCCCCGGCTGGGACAACCACGGTATGCCCATCGAGTCCGCCATCATCAAGCAGAACAAGCTCAACCACAAGGCCATGCCCATCCCGGAGTTCCGCTCCGCCTGCCATGACTTCGCGCAGCATTATATTGACGTGCAGATGGAGGGCTTCAAGCGCCTCGGCGTCGTGGCCGACTGGGAGCACCCGTATAAGACCATGGCCCCCAGCTTTGAGGCCGAGGAGGTCAAGGTCTTCGGCGCGATGTACAAAAAGGGCTACATCTATAAGGGCCTGAAGCCCGTCTACTGGTGCTACCACGATGAGACGGCGCTGGCTGAGGCCGAGATCGAATATCAGGACGATCCCTGCACCACGGTCTATGTCAAGTTCCCCCTGCACGACGATCAGGGCAAGCTCACGGACGAGGAGAAGAAGAACCTCTCGTTCGTCATCTGGACGACCACGATCTGGACGCTGCCCGGCAACCTCGCCATCGCGCTGAACCCGGTCGAAAGCTATGTCATCGTCCACAATCACCAGAACGGCGAGCAGTATCTCGTCGCCGAGGCGCTCATGGAGAAGGTCATGAAGGTCGGCGGCGTGGAGGACTATACCGTCGTTTCCCGGCACGAGGGCGCGTTCTTTGAGAACATGCTGGCAGACCATCCGTTCCTGCCGAAGACCTCCCGCCTTGTCCTGGCCGACTACGTCACCATGGACTCCGGCACGGGCTGCGTCCATACCGCCCCGGGCTTCGGCGCGGACGACTATCAGACCTGCCGCCGCTACGGCATGGACATGGTCGTTCCCGTGAACGATCAGGGCCGCCACACCGACTACGCGGGCAAATACGCCGGGATGCTGGTCGAGGAATCGAACCCCGTGATCCTGAAGGATATGCAGGAGAGCGGCGCGCTGTTCGCCTCCGAGCAGATCGTCCACTCCTATCCGCACTGCTGGCGCTGCAAGAAGCCCATCATCTTCCGCGCCACCCCGCAGTGGTTCTGCTCCGTCGAATCGTTCAAGGACGCGGCCTGCGCCGCGTGCGACGACGTGCGGTGGCTGCCCGCGTGGGGCATTGACCGCATGAAGGCCATGATCCGCGAACGCGCCGACTGGTGCATCTCCCGTCAGCGCCGCTGGGGCCTGCCGATCCCGGTGTTCTACTGCAAGGACTGCGGCAAGCCCGTCTGCACGGATGAAACCATCGCCAAGATCTCGAAGCTGTTCGGCGAATTCGGCTCAAACGTCTGGTTCGAGAAGGACGCGGACGAACTCGTCCCCGAAGGCTTCGCTTGCCCGCACTGCGGCGGCAAGCACTTTGAGAAGGAAACAGATACGCTTGACGGCTGGTTCGACTCCGGCTCGACGCACTTTGCTTCCATGCAGAAGGATCAGGGCTTCTGGCCCGCGACGGTCTACCTTGAGGGCCTTGATCAGTACCGCGGCTGGTTCCAGTCGAGTCTGCTGACCGCTGTCGGCGCGCTTGGGAAGGGCGCTCCCTTTAAAGAGTGCGTCACCCACGGCTGGACGGTCGATGGCGAGGGCAAGGCCATGCACAAGTCCCTCGGCAACGGCGTCGATCCTGCGGACGTGTTCAAGAAATACGGCGCGGACATCTGCCGCCTGTGGGCAGGCTCGGCGGATTATCACGTCGATGTGCGCTGCTCCGATGAGATCTTCAAGCAGCTGAGCCAGAACTATCTCAAGTTCCGCAATACGGCGAAGTTCTGCCTTGACAATCTGACCGATTTCGACCCCAACCAGCTGACCGCGCCCGCCGATATGGAAGCGCTCGACCGCTGGGCC
>HF990606.1 GCA_000432135.1 Firmicutes bacterium CAG:124 | reverse complement strand
TGCATGTCCGCCGGACGCTGAACCGGCTGAACAAAATGAAGCGGCCATTGCAGCCCGGAGAGCCCACGACGGAAATTGTGATCCAGACACCGAAAAGTCAAAATTCCATTCGTGCGATCCCGCTTCTGCCTGCCGTTCTTCAGGAGCTGCAGGGCTGGCAGTATGTCCAGCAGAAGGATGCAGAGCTTGCCGGAGATCAGTACAATGCAAGCGGCTACATTGTGACAAATCCGCTTGGCGGAATGATCGAACCGCGTACATTCAAGGATTATTACCATCAGATCCTGCAGGCGAGCGGACTTTGCCACTTCACCTTCCATGCGCTTCGTCACAGATTCGCCTCCAGAGCGATGGAACAGGGTATGGATCCAAAAACATTGTCTGAAATCATGGGTCACTACTCCGTATCCTTCACGCTGGACACCTATGCACATGTACTGGATGGGCACAAACAGGAAGCTGTAGCCCTTCTCGGCGATCTTTTTACCGCGCAGCCGCAGAGCGCAGTGTATCCGTTGGTCGTTACAACGGAGGACAACGGCTTGCTCCTGTTTGACCTGATCGATTTCCCAGACATAGACGCAGAAGCGTCCAACATGGCCGAGGGAATTGCCAGCATCAAAGAGCAGGCACAGGAAGCCATGCTGACGCTCCCGGTCCCGCCGGTCCCTATACCTGTCGAGCATATTCAGTTAACTGCAAATCAGTTTATCGT